>CALXYZ010000226.1 GCA_944393075.1 uncultured Anaerobiospirillum sp.
TTTTTCGACCTGTGCGGTCGGCAGCCATAATCAAGCAGCACAAGGCAGACATGGTTTGGCTCTAAATTGGAACTTGCGGTGCAAGATCCTGTTATTTAAGTCACCATTCTTCACAAAAGCTTCGATCTGCTTTGGCTTGGATGTCTTGCGTCTGCTCATGTCTAACATGCCGCATAAAATGCTAATGTATGGGGCATTATAACAATGCGCGTCAAAGCATGGCAGCCGACCGCACAGGTCGGATTTTTTAGCGCTTTACGCCTACTTGCTGCATCAGTTTCCCGCATTTTCGCTATACTAAAGAGCGCCCTTGGGCGCATGCGTACAAGCAAGACACACAAACAAGACACACAAAACATAAAACATACAAGTGTGATCTTTTGGTATGGCAAACAGACTCCTCCTCTACTTTTATATAGGTATGGAGTTGCTGCAATGTACTGTACTGCAATGCATTGCATTGCGTTGCGCTTTGTTTGTTAGCTACTTGCCTTACTTCTTACATCTTGCTTCTTGCTTCTTGCTTGCTCGCGTTTTCATAGTTTCTTGTTTACTAGGGAGGCTGCGCTTTCTACCCTACCGCCATTAGCTCATGCCGTGGAATGCTTTGATGGGTCTGTGCGCAGATTTTGTATTAATGAGTAAGATTACTGTTAGTCCAGCCGCTCAAGCTTACCTGCGTTCTATTATCGAAAAGCAAAAGATGCCAGGCCTCGCCATTCGTCTGAGCGTCACCAACCCAGGCACTCCAGGTGTAGAAAGTGGCATCCTGTACTGCCCAAAGGAGTACATCACCACCAACGATCTGCACTTTAAGATGGAAGGCTTCGAGATCGTGATTGATCTCAATGTGGCTGACTTCTTAGATGAGACCACCTTAGATATGGGCAAGGATGACTCTGGCGCTGACGTGCTGACTTTCCATGCTCCAAACTTAAAGCGCAAGTTAGTCTCTGACGATGCTCCTCTCAAGGATCAAATCGCCTACTTCATTGAGCGCTTTGTCAGCCCAACCTTAGCTGGCCACGGTGGTGCTGTGCGCTTCGTAAACATCACTGACGATGGCATCGTGCAAGTTGAGTTCTCTGGTGGTTGCAATGGTTGCTCGCTTGCTAGCGCTACCTTACACGAGGGTATTGAGAAGCAGCTGAAGAACGCCTTCCAAGACCAAATTAAGGGTGTTGAGGACGTGACCAATCACCAAGCTACTGCTGAGACCTACGCTCAATAGCAGCAATAACACAGAGCTTTAGCTCCAAAAAGAAAGCGCCTAGGATCAACTCCGCGGCGCTTTCTTTTTGCCCTACTTCCTAACTACTCTGTGGTTAGCTGCCTACCTAACAGATCATAAGCAGCCACAATTCCTGGCTTATGGTTGACCAAAACCTCGTAGAGCTCAGAGCAAATTGGCATATCAACCTGGTGCTCCTTGGCAAGGCGCACTACCACCTGCACCATGTGATAACCCTCAACTACCTGACCAATCTCCTCTAATGCCTCTTGAGCACTCTTTCCTTGGCCCAACATGAAACCTAAACGGCGATTACGTGATTGGTTGTCGGTACAAGTAAGCATCAAATCGCCTAACCCTGACAACCCCATAAAACCACGTTCACTTGCACCTAAGGCTAGGCCCAAACGAATCATCTCAGCAAGTCCGCGTGAGATCAGCGCTGTTCTAGCATTAGCTCCAAACCCCAAGCCATCAGACATACCTGCACCAATAGCGATGACGTTTTTCACGGCGCCGCCTAGCTGCAAAGCCTTAAAATCTTGCGCTTTGTACACTCTAAAAGTACGGGTATGCATCAATGCACAAAAGTCGTTGACGAAATTCCCATCAAAACCAGCACAAGCAATGGCAGTAGGCATGCCCTGCGCTAACTCACGGGCAAAGGTAGGACCGGAGAGTGCAGCAAGAGGCAGCGATAAAGGCACAAGCTCACGCAACATCACATCAGAAAGAAACTCACCAGTGCTACTCTCAAGGCCTTTAGTGGCCCAAGCTAAGCGCTGCTCTGGGCGTAAAAAAGGCTTAATCTCACGCACTGTAGAGACAAAAGCTCCCGATGGCACCACTATCAAAATATCGCGTGCAAAGTTCACGGCATATTGCAGATCGGCAGTGACATCAAGGCTGTCAGGGAACTTAATGCCCTTAAGGTACTGCTCATTTTCTCTAGCAGCAGCAAGGCGTGCAGCCTTATCAGCACTGCGTGCGTATAAACAGACCTTTACACCTTTAGAGGCCACGGCAATTGCTAGCGCAGTACCATAAGAACCTGCACCAAGCACTGACAAAGACTGCGTAGCAGGATCGACAACGCTAGTTGTGGTAGTGGCTGAAGAATCTAGAACTGAGGAAGAAGATAAACAAGAGCAGGATTGGGACGTTACTGTGGATGCAGCATCTTGTATAACCATCGTAATCTCTTTTGGAGGCCGAGAATTGGTTTGGTATAGGCAAAAAACAAAACGACGCAGCCACCATCAGATAGCGCGTCGTTTTGGGCAGCTCCACCTTGTTTGGAGGACAAAGATTTTGCTGCTAGTAGAAAGCAACTTGTACCTTAATTTATCTCTAACGCTATTCCGCTTCGTTAAAGCTAAACTAAGCGCACAAAGTACAGCAACTACTGTTGCTCGTTAGCAGCAGCAGCTTCAGCAGCCACAGCAGCGGCCTTCTTAGCCTCTTGCTGAGCCTTACGAGCACGGAACAGAGCCTCGAAGTTGATTGGGGCTAAGTTCAGTTGTGGGAAAGTAGCGCGAGACACTAAGCTAGAGATGAACTCACGAGCATATGGGAAGAGGATATTAGGAGCGGTACCACCTAATAAGAACTCACCAGCCTCACCAGGGATGTTGCGCAGTAAGAACACGCCAGCTTGGGTAACTTCGCAGATGAAAGCAGTCTTGCCTTCATTGTTGCAGGTAACGGTGATACGTAAAGTTACCTCGTACTGATCATCAGCAAGCTTGGAGGTCTTGGTCTCAAACTTAACCTCAAGATCTGGCTTCCAGAGACGGCTCTGGAAGACGACTGGGCTGTGTGGAGTCTCTAAAGAAGAGTCCTTAGCATACACACGGATCAGGTCGAATAATGGGCTATTGGTAGCTGCCTTGTTAGCCTCATCAGGGGTTTGAGCCTGGTTCAGTTCGTTGTTGTTCTCTGACATTATAGTGTCCTTACAAAATACTTCGGTTTTAGCTGGTTGAGGAGAGCTCTACAGCAACAAAGCACCTACTAAAAGCAGCGTCTTCATATCCAAAGCAGTATATCCAAATATCCTTAACTTTGGATTTGTTTGGGACTGACTTTGGACTAAGCCTAATAAACAAGCGTAGTCCTTTGAGCCTTAGTTGTCGTACGCTTTGCGCTCTTACTTGTACGAAAGTGGCATGTTAGCGTTAGACCACTCCGTAATGCCCCCATCCAAAATAAAAACTTTGGTGAAACCTTTCTTCTTCAAGAAACGAGCGCTGTTAAAGCACTCGCTATCGAATTTATCTTTACCCACCAAGATCACAGGCTTATCACGGCGGCTCTCAATGCGAGCAATTCTGCCACCCTTAATATCAGCGGCAGTGACATTGATAGCATTGGAGATGTGACCTTTAGAGAAGGTATCGGCATTTCTGATGTCAACAAAGATACCGTCTTCGTGGTTGACTAAGGCAACAGCGTTGTTAGTCGTGGCCTTTGGGATACGAGCCATGAGAAGCTTAAACTGCGTAACAATCAGCAGTACCAAAACCACAAACCAAGCGCCAACCATGAAGTAGTGGCGCATAAAGAAATCGGAAAACTCGTTGATAAACTCGGAAAAGTTGAAATCCACAGCAATATCCTCGTACAACCGGATTTCTCTCCGGGCACCAAATAGCTTTTCATTCTAGCACAAAGCATAGCCCTCAAAGGACTTTTAACCAGACAATTTCGCATCAAAAGGCCGATTCGCACGGGATTTGTCACACTTCCTAAACCGCAACGAGGCCAAGCGAGCACCACACGCCTTTGCCCATAGTCATAACATGACAGCCTCACTCAGCATCATCGCTGACATCATCGCTGACATCATCGCTAATATCACCACTCCCCCTAAAGCCTATATACAAGCCGTTTTGATGGCGTAGCAGCCAAACTTACCTCTGGTAGAGCAAGCTTGTTGAGCTTTTCTAGTGCAACCGAACAACCTCCGTTCAGAACGCGATCTGAACGCTCAAGCCCAAATCTGCAAGATTTTGCGACAAACAAGCTGCAAATCAGCCCTAAAATCCATTAATTCTGAGGAAAAGAACACGTACAAATAAGGCCTACGTGGTAATATGAGAAGTTACTGAGTGTGCAAAGCGCATGGCTGCAAACACTGCAAAAAACTTAAGAGCAGCAAGCTCACAGCAGTATTTGCCTAAGACCTCAAAACGCTTTTCTCACGGCAGTCGGTGCGCTAACAACATGCACTAGCAACTAGCCTCCATAAGCACTAAGACAAAGGCATGGATCAGCTAAATGCACAAATGGTGACGCTATGCTAATAGCCAAATCACAGAAAGAGCTTAGGATGTGTCACCGCTATAACAACATGCCCAGCTTAGGCCTAAGGTGAAGTGAACGAATTCTAACTTTCTGCTGTTTCGCGCAGCTCTAGTGGCTCTGGTAGCTCTAGAGGCTCTATGGCTCATAGGAATAGCAGAACATTTGTGAGATAAAAAACGATGGCTCCAAAGAAAACTCTTGCCCTTATTATCATGGATGGTTGGGGTGACAACCCTGTTCACGAATTCAACGCTGTTTACAACGCCAAGACCCCAGTGCTTGATGCTTTAGAGGCTCAATACGCACACACTGATATCAGTGCTTCTGGTATTGACGTTGGTCTGCCTGATGGCCAGATGGGTAACTCCGAGGTCGGCCACACCAACATTGGTGCCGGTCGTATTGTCTACCAAGAGCTCACCCGTATTGGCAAGGCTATCGCTGATGGCGATTTCTTCACCAACGAGACCTTATGTGCTGCTGTAGACAAGGCTGTGAAGGCTGACAAGGCTGTTCACATCATGGGCTTAATGTCTCCAGGTGGCGTGCACAGCCATGAAGACCACATCTTAGCCATGATCAAGTTAGCCGCTCAGCGTGGTGCTAAGAAGATCTACTTCCACCCATTCTTAGATGGTCGTGATGTGCCACCTCGCTCTGCTTTAGAGTACATTGGCAAGTTTGAAGACCTCTTCAAAGAGTTAGGTGTGGGTCGCTTTGCCTCTGTTGTGGGCCGTTACTACGCCATGGATCGTGACAATCGTTGGGATCGTGTCGAACAGGCTTATGACCTCTTAACTCAAGGCATTAGCGCTTTCCCAGCCTTCGGCTCCATCAAGGAGGCTATTGAGGCTGCTTACGCTCGTGATGAGAATGACGAGTTCGTTAAGGCTTCGGTTGTCGGCGAGAAGGTTGCAATGGAAGATGGCGACGCCTTAATCTTCATGAACTTCCGTGCTGACCGTGCCCGTCAGATCACCCGCGCTTTCGTCAACCCAGACTTTGACGGCTTTGCTCGCAAGGCTCAGCCAAAGTTAGCTGACTTCGTGATGCTGACTCAGTACGCTGCTGACATCAAGACTGCTTGTGCTTACCCACCAGAGGATCTGACCAACACCTTAGGCGAGTGGTTATCCTCCCACGGTAAGACTCAGCTCCGTATCTCCGAGACTGAGAAGTACGCTCACGTCACTTTCTTCTTCAACGGTGGTGTTGAGACCGTGTTCCCAGGTGAGGATCGCATCTTAATCCCAAGCCCAAAGGTTGCTACCTACGACTTACAGCCTGAAATGAGCTCCACTGAGCTTACCGACAAGCTCTGCGCTGCCATCGAGTCTGGCAAGTATGACGTGGTGATTTGTAACTACCCTAACGGCGACATGGTTGGTCACACTGGTGTCTACGAGGCTGCTCTCAAGGCTGTTGAGGCTGTTGATACCTGCATTGGCCGCGTCGTTGATTCCTTAAAGAAGGTTGGCGGCGAGTGCTTAATCACTGCTGACCACGGTAACTGCGAGCGCATGAAGGACATGACCACTGGTCAGCCATACACCGC
>CALXYZ010000227.1 GCA_944393075.1 uncultured Anaerobiospirillum sp.
ATCTTGCCACCAGGAAACTCCCACTTGCCAGCGAGGTGACGAGCACCAGCACGGCGGGCAATTAAAAACTGTTCACCGTCGATGATCATGCCGGCTGCAACGCGCACTATGCGCTTGTCGCTTGGATCGACGGTGCTATTAGCTGTGGTATTGGCAGTTGTGGTGGCTACTTGCAGCTGACTTAGGTCTTGCAATGCAGTGCTGGTGGCTTCAGCCATCGTTTTTTCCTTTTTTGTTTTTGTAATGCAGATGTCTAGAGTGGACGGGCTAGCAGCTGCATAGTCTTGTTGTTGCCAACTAAGTAGACGAGGATCTCACTGACCACGCTGAGCTCACCAGTGTAGCTGATGGAGTAGGTGGAGTTGTCATCGTCGTATTGACGCAGCCAGAGCACGGACTCTTTACCGTTGTCCTTGCCTTCGATAATGCAGGTGCCATATTGCACACCAGCATCGTCCTCATCTTCAAGCTCCAAGCCATTAGCTTCATAGCCTGCTAAGGCTAACTTGCAGCTCTCCTCGATATTCGGGGCACTAGCCTTAGTTACACGTACTGTGACTAAAGCAGAGCGATCATCACGCTCTACTGCGATGGAGCTTGCTAAGTCTTCGTCGCTAAAAGAGAGTACATGCCAGCCCTTAGGGATGCCTAAAGCAAAGTACTTGGTCTTGTAGACCGCCTCTACATCTTGGTAGAGCTGATCGACTGAAGCATCCATGAAGTTGTCGTTGCTACCGTTGCCAGCGACGTTTTGTGGGCCGGCATTAGAGGAGCAAGCACTGATCAGCAGTGCTGTACTTGCTGCTACACCTACTTTAACTAAAGGTGCTAACCATGAATCTTTGCGCATCACATCTCCTTAGTTGCCTCAGCAAACATTGTTCTTGCCTCAGGCTAGAGACGAGCTGCGCAGCGCGTCTCTTAGCCCATTGCTCATCATAACCTAATTTACTTAGCTGCGGCAAAGCCGCATCTCCGCAGCTGAAGCTGGATGACTGGCGACTATCAAGGACTGCTGTCAGCGCCACAGTCTGTGCCACAGTCTGTGCCACAGTCAGCACAGCATTGTTACGCTGCTCTGGCTTTGCTCAGGAGCAGTGTGGGTGCGGCATGTATATGCGACTTGTTCGAGTTTTGCATGCCGCATTTTTGCAGCACCCGTCCAAATCGTTTACAATATTGAGTTTCTAGGGTGGTATGGTTGACTTTGGTATGCAAGGTTCTGCCACAAAAAGTCCCCATGCCGTTGTGTTGATTGTGTTTTGCCTGTGACAAAACATAGCGCAAGCACCTCGCACAGAGGTGGCTTTCATGCACCTAGGCCATAGCGCCGTAAACGTTGCTGGATGCTAGCGCTATTTTTTGCTGAGGCACAAAGCTGAGCGTAATCCCCAGCTCACGAGGCTGTCGCATCTGTCGTCCCGCGCCTTTCTTTTGCACGCAACTTCTCATCCCCTCTTCGACTTTGTTTGCCCACGCAGAGCAGCCCCATCCTTAGAATCATAAGGATTTCTCGGATGCCTTGGTCTCCTTGATTCATTAGGATTGCTTAGGCGCTCTGTAGCTTTGTGCGCTCTGTTGGCGTCATTGTGGGCAGGTATGGCAGGTAGAGATAGTAGGTTGTAGTAAAAGAGTATTTTGGTGAGCGTTCTGTCCTTGCAAGGTTGGGTGGCGATGTTAGGTACGCGCTGTAACGGTGTATAGCGCTTGGCTTTTCAGATGGAGTAAGGGCATGGCAAGGCAGACTTGGAGTAGCCGTCTTACTTATATTTTAACGGTGGCTGGTGCCACCATCGGTTTTGGTGCTACTTGGCGCTTTCCATACTTAGTAGGTCAGAACGGCGGCGGTGCTTACGTGCTGACCTTTATCATCGTCATGATGTTGGTGGGTATTCCTATCATCTTGGTGGAAAACGTCATTGGCCGCCGTGCACAGACCAACAGCGTCGATGCTTTCTACGCTAACGGTGCTACTCATAGCCCTGTGTGGAAGTTCTTTGGCTATATGGGCCTTATAGGTGCCTTTGGTATCTTGGCCTACTACATGCCAATTGGTGGCTGGGTTATCTCCTACATCTACCACGTCCTCTTAGGCGCATTAGGAGTTGAGGGTGGCCTTGATCTGTCGGTTCCTGTCACTAAGGCAATGACCGAGACTTTCTACGTCGAGCAGATTGAGCAATCGCCTTTCATGATTACCCTTTTTACGGGCATCTTTGTGCTGATCAACTGGGTGATTTTACGTAAGGGAATCATTGCTGGTATCGAACGCTCGGTGAAGTTTTTGATGCCACTGCTCTTCATCTGCCTCATTGTCATGGTGATTCGTAACCTCACCTTAGATGGAGCTTGGGAAGGTGTGCGTTTCTATCTCACCCCAGACTTTTCTAAGATTACCGGCAAGCTGCTCTTGGACGTGTTAGGTCAGGTGTTCTTTGCTCTGTCCTTAGGCTTTGGTGTGATGATCACCTTATCAAGCCACCTCAAGAAAGAAGAGAGTTTAGTCAAAACCGCTACTATCACTGGTGTGATCAACACCGTGATTGCAGTGCTCGCCGGCTTCATGATCTTCCCTTCGCTCTTTAGTGCTGGTTTAGCTCCAGATTCTGGCCCATCCTTAGTCTTTAAGACTTTGCCTATTGCCTTCTCGCACATGGCTTTTGGTAACTTCTTTGCCATCGTCTTCTTTGTGCTGTTGGTGATTGCCGCTTTAACCACCTCGCTGACCATTTATCAGGTGATTATCTCGGTGCTCTATGAGAAGTTCCACCTGCGCTTAAAGGGTGCCATCAACGTTACCTTGCTGACGATTTTTATCTTAGGCAATATCCCTTGTATCTTAAGCCCAGGCCCATTAAAGGACGTCACCTTTATCAACCGCTCGGTCTTCGATGCCTTTGATTATATTTCTGGCAATATCTGCTTCGTGATCACTGCCCTAGGTGCTACTTTATTCGTTGGTTGGGTGCTCAAGGACAACGCTGTCGACGAGATCACCAATCAGCGCCAGCTCTCTGGTGGCATCTACAACTTGTGGTACCAATACGTGCGCTACGTCATCCCTGTGGTGATTGTCGCTATCTTTGCTTACGGTCTCAGTGCCCTGTAGGTCATGGATTCCTTAAGCTGCAGCTAAAGCAAAAGCTAAAGCTGCAGCTGTAGCGCTACGCAGGCGCTCTTATTAGGAGCCTCATGCTCATTTTGAGTGTGGGGCCTTTTTGTGCCTGAAGTGCAAGCTTTTAGTTGTTGGGTGGTTGGCGGAAGATAAAGAGGGTTGTGAAAAAGAGGGGCAATTGTATGCTCTGTTGTCTGTCACGCTCTGTACGTGCCTTGTCTAAATAGTCCTTGAAAGAAGGATATGAGCAGTAGTGACATCCATGCTGCTCGCAGAACTCACGGTAATTATTTTTGTGGAAGAGATATGGGGTGGTGCCTGAGGCTTCGAAGAGCTTTAGGACGAGGATCTACATTGCAACAGTGATGTCCTTCGTTATGTTCCTTGATAATTGAGGAGGAAACAAGAGCTTGGTTATCTGGCCAGTAGGCCTCCAATCTTACTTTTACCGGTGGTCACATTGTCTTATAACGCCTTCAGACTTCCCATGGACATTTATGGGAAGCATATGAAAGCAATTGGGGGCTTGGGCTTGTCGCCCATGTGAGTAGGGCCATCTATGTTTTGCTGGGCCCAGAAACGAAAAAAGCAGCTTAATGCTGCTTATTCATCTGGCGGTGAGAGCGGGATTCGAACCCGCGATACGCTATTCACGTATACACGCTTTCCAGGCGTGCTCCTTCAGCCACTCGGACATCTCACCGCGTTTGGCCGTCTACTGCTGCTCTCAGCAGTGAACGGGGCTCATTATAAGGATTTTTGCTCTCTATGCAAGCACTTTTTTCAGCTTTTTGCTGCCAGTGTAAGCAAACGGCTTATTTAAGCGCTTTTGCTGTATTGCAGCCGCGCTGCATTGTGCTCTCGACAGTAGCATTGCGCAACATCGCACAGAGGCTGTACTTAATTGCTGGGTGATTCCTTGCTCCATGTTTGCTGTGCGTGCAGGCCCCAGATAGACCAAAGGCAGGTGAACCCTGCCTTTGGTCTGCGTGCCCCAAGCCGTGAGGCTTGGGACAGCGCTGGTGATTTTGCTGATGACAGCGCCTATTCTTGTACCTGAACCTGCTCTGGGAGTGGGTTGTGGTGAATCTGGCTGTTACCGATAGCCTCTTCCTTGGTGATTGGTTGTGGCATTTGATCTGGTGGGTTGCCCTTCATTGGATCCCAACCGATCACTAACAGGTATGCACCAAAACCAATGAGGAAGGCAAATGGAATGTGCCAGCCATAACGTAACCAGTTCATGAAGGAACGGGCCTTAGGGAACATGTTACACACGGCCACACCTGCAGACGAACCGAACCAAATCATCGAACCACCGAAGCCTACGGCATACGAGATTAAGGCCCAGTCGTAACCACCCTTGATTAAGCACAGCTGGGTTAATGGGATGTTGTTGAACACAGCCGACACGAAGCCGATTGCCATGGTCGACAGGATCGATGCATCAGGTACCGAGTCGATTGGCACTAACTCTGCGCAGAACACTAAGCAGACTAAGAACACAGTCGAATCGATAGCGTTCAGACCCTCGCGGAAGTTAACCTTCACAAAGAAAGAACCTGCAAGGATGGCAAGCCAAATACCGATGGCTGGGAACTCAAAGAAGTAGTTGAAGATGATGGCGCCGGCTAAGATTAAGCCCACTAAAATGATGCGCTTTTTATCAATCTGCACGCTGCCTGCTGGTACAAAGGTGTCTTGGGTGTATTTGTACTGCTGACGTGCACCAAAGAAAGCAACGATCAACAAGGCCACGATAGCAGGTAAGAAGGCGTGAGCTAAGACTAATGGATCCTTACCATAAATCCAGATTAAGGTGGTGGTGGTATCACCAACAACCGAACCGGCACCACCTGCATTCGATGCGGCGCAGATGGCTGCTACGTAGCCGATGTGCACCTTGTTCTTGTATAAGGTGGCAGCCATAGAACAGCCGATCATTGCAGCAGCAATGTTGTCTAAGAAGGTCGATAAGGTGAAGACGAAGATCAGAAGCACCATGCCGCCCATCATGCCCGATGGCAGATAACGTGGCAACACTGCTGGGAACTTCGACTCTTCGAAGATGTTAGCTAAGATGGAGAAACCTGGCAGCATTAAGGCGAGGTTTAAGTAGGTGTTCCAAGAACCTTTGACAAACTCACCCTCGGCGTTGGTGTAGCCAAAGAGCTTTTGAATGACCGAGAAGTCAGTTAAAAACTCGTACTTATAAAAGCACAGTGCAAGTAAGCCAACCACGGCAACTTGCATGGTCTTGTTATAGAAAATGGCCACGCCCACTAAGATGAGCGAGAAGATGATGATCTCATAGCGAATGCCATAGATCGTGGTGCGGGTGAAAATGGCAGAAGCGCTTTCGGTTAGACTATCGGCTAGAGCTACATTGCTACATGCAATCAAGCCTAACGCAATAACAGCGAACATCTTAATCAAATGCGGCATAACATACCTTCAATTAGATTAGCCTACTCACCAATCACCTAAGCTCTTGCCTACACAGGCGACCAACAGGGCATGTTGAGCCTGCATTAGACAGTGGATCCTTGAGAGCAACCCACCTAGTGCCTAAGCGCTAGTCGCAACAAAACAAACTGGTGGTTATGTCAGTTGCGGGGTGGGCATGCCATAAGGGGTAATAATTGTGGCGCCCACCATGGTAAGTAAAAGTGATTTGGGATTTAGCAATGAAAAGTACTAGAGGAGGCCCAAGAAGCCCTTTTTCTTCTTTGGTTCTTCCTTCTTAGTCGCACTCTCAGCTGGAGCTTTAGTCTCAGCCTTGGCTTCGGTAGCTGCATCTGCAGCATCCGCAGCATCTGCTGGAGATGCTGGAGCTGTTGCAGTTACAGGAGCAGCTGGTGCTGCTGGCTTAGCCTCGGTCTTGACCTCAGGGGTCTCAGCCTTTGGAGCTGGAGCATCTGCCTTAGTGGCAGCAGCTTCGGCTTTTGGAGCGGCAGGGGTTTCTGCCTTTGG
>CALXYZ010000228.1 GCA_944393075.1 uncultured Anaerobiospirillum sp.
GCGCAACGAAAGAGATTTGGCTGCCGCCGTTAATATCCTTCACGAAAGAATGCGGCTGTGGCAGGAGGGTGGCGACCAGCGCCCTAGGGGTGGGAACGCTTCGAAGTTAAAGCCTGTGGAGAGCTCCAAGAGCTCGCTGAAGCAGGAAGAAGCCCATCCGCCTTAGCTACATCAGCCTTAGCTGATGGGCAGTATGCTTAGTTTGCTTAGCTGTGAGCGACTAATCCGCCGTCAACTAAGTAGTGAGCGCCAGTGCAGAAGGTGGCCTTATCGGTTAGGAAAAACACCATTTCAGCCACTTCCTCGGCAGTACCCGACTTACCTAAGGCGTAGAGCTTATCTTCTTCAGCCCAAGCCTCTTCTAAGGTAATGCCCGCCTTTGCTGCGTAGTTACCTAAAGCCCTATCGGCAAGAGGAGTGTGGATTGTACCAGCACATACAGCATTAACGCGGATTTTTTGTGGACCTAAATCAATGGAGAGAGAACGTGTGATCTGACCTAAGGCGCCTTTAGTAAGGCCATAGCCAAAGCTGTGAGCTTTGCCAATAAAGAACTGATCAGAGTCGTTGATAACGATAGAACCACCACCGTTTTTGATCAAGAGTGGAATGGTCTCTTTAAGGGTGTAGATCGTACCGTAGATGTTGGTGTCGATCATGAGCTTGAGCTCTTCTTCGCTGATATCAAGCAAAGTGTTGGAGCGGTGAATACCAGCGTTGGCAAAGACCGCATCGATGTGACCGAAGTGCTCTAAAGTCTTAATAGCCCAAGACTTAAGCTGCGAGCGATCTTTAGTGTCTACGTGGCAGTAGATAACTAAACCCTTGCTGTAGGCTTCACTGACCTTAGGATCGGCAAGCAACTGCTTTGCCTCTACATCGTTGATATCGCAAAACGAGACGCCATAACCCTCTTGCACAAACTTCACCACACTAGCTCTGCCAATACCTGTGGCACCACCAGTAATAGCCACGATCTTATGTGACGAGAAATCACTGAGCTTTGTTGCTGCCATACATCCTCCAAAACAACTAATCAGGCCAATCAGCCTCAGGCCAATCAGGCAAGCCAAGCCTATCAGGCCAATTGTGTGCATCATGCAAAGCTATGCTACGCACAACAAAAAGCGATTTTTTCGCAGTTTTGCACCGCTTATATCAGCCCTTGCGCTTTGTTGCTATCTTGCACACACGACACCAATGAACTCAAATCACCTGAAATGCAGGTCACAGCTATGCTGTTTAAGCGCAAGAAAGCGCATTTGCTTTATCTTGGCACGCCCTTGACTTGCCACTAATAGCAATTGACAATAGGCGCCGCAATTGTACCAATTGTCATAAATAATACACCGCCATAGGGTATTGCTCTAGATGAGAGCTCCACTAGGATCACCCCCTTTTAACCAAGAGGTCTTAAATGAGCGCGCCACCAAAAACACCAGTCACTACCCCGCAGTCTGACCATAACAGCGCCCGCACCACCCACCCTTACAGTCATGACTCATACTTCGAAGATCTACAAGACCTCTATCCGCTTTCTCCTGATGTAGCACAAGTCGCCTCCCCTGACCTCAAAGCTGACATACAGGATACCTACCACGACGAAGTTGAATTAGCGTTGGGGCTCGCTTCAGGGAAAAGCGCAAACGACACAGCGGGAGCGACAGACTCAACAGACCCAATAGCCAAAACAGCCCCTGCTGCTGCCCCTGCTACCACTACTACAACTGCTTCGACAGCTGTAGCTGCAATCCCAAACTCTACTGCTGACTCCCACAACAATGAACACTACGAGTTTCACTACCACAACAGCGAATTAGAGCACTTGTTTGCTGACACTATTGTGCACAGTGGCAGCGGTCATGATAAGGACTTAGCACTAAAAGCCAAGCTGCTTGCGACTTTAGGATGGCGTTTGGCCTCTTGTGGCGCCGAAACCCGCCTAATCGTGCAATCGGTCAAGAAAATGGCTCACGATTTAGGCTGCAACTCCATCGATATGAGTATCACCCGTGATGGCATCTTAGTGAAACTGCGCAAAGGTCACTTAGTGAGCGTGGAGTTTAAGGAAGTTAAGCACTTTGCAATCAATATGGACTCGCTCGCGCGTCTCCATGAGATCTGCCTTAAAGTCAGCGAAGGCAAGCTTCGTGATCTACAAAAGATTTTCCTTGCAATCCGCGCCGTGCGTCCTCGCCACTACAATCACAAGCACATCATCTTTATCGAAGCGGCAGCAGGTGCCGGCTTTGCCTACTTAAACGGTGGCAACCTTGCTGTGTGCATTTCCGCTCTTGTTGGCGGTATTGTGTTGATGTTTGCGCGTTTTGCCTTTATTAAGCGCGGCTTTTTTGAGAGCTTTACTTTCATGCTCTCAGCATTCTTAGGTAGCCTCACCGCCTGTGCTGTCGCTCACTTTGGCTTTGACACCTCTACCACAGAGACAATATTAGCTGCCACAGCCACAACACTCTTGTTGGTACCAGGTTTTCCTCTTATCAACGGCTTTTTGGATATCTTTAAGGGATATGTGCCTATCGGCCTCACACGTCTTGTGATCGCCTCAGTCTTGGTCATCTCCGCGGCTATAGGCCTATTGACCACATCTTACGTTACTCACTTCTTAGCGTGGCTCTTTTAGCGTTTAGCAAAAGAAACTATCGGAGGCCCCATGTTGACCAATCTTGATCCCGACGTGCTCTTAGACGTTTTGGTACAAGCTCTCGCTGCCGCCTGTATCGGCCCTGCTTTTGCCATGCTCTTCACAGTACCGGCACGCTTTTTACCGCTGATTGCCGCTGTCTCAGGCTTAACCCGCGGTATTCGTGCATTTTTGGTAGCCGTTGATGTCGATATCATTGTGGCGACTTTCCTCGCTTGCAGCGTCTGCTCGCTGATCTTCATCTACTTCGGCCCAAAGATGCGCGTCCCTCGCCCAATTTTCACTGTACCTTGCATCATTTCGATGATTCCAGGTGTGGATGCCTACAACGCACTCTTATCGCTGCTTACCATCAGCGATAGCGCCAACCACACACTGCTGAGCGAAAACATCCTTGTACTCTTCCACCGAGGCATGCGCGCGCTCGGCATTATCTTCGCCATTGCAGTAGGTATTGCTATTCCCCCTCTCTTCTTTTACAAGTACCGCCACACCAAGCTATAAACGCGCTCTGCTTAGAGCTTGATGGCGTCCACACACAGCACCGCCAGCACAAAGGCTGGCGGCGTTGTTAGAACAAAAGAGGCAACTGCGGTAGCCAAAGATTAGGCAATCGATCTACTGGCGATCTATTGGCTAATGTGACCAGAACCTATTTCTATTCCTTAGAACCAAAAGCACACAAATCCTTAATTCGGTTCCATAAGGCTACATACCATGGGTCATCGTGGTTGCCAGCAACAATAGAATTGAGGCGTTCACAGATGTGATAGCAAATCGTATCCTTGGTATCGCTATCACCCCAATCTAAGGTCGTAAGCAGCTTTACCGCTTCGGTGACGTGGCTGACAGTAAAGATGTGGAACTTACCTGCCTCTACGGCATTAATCACCGCAGGACGTAACACCAACTGCTCCACACATGAGTGTGGAATGATCACACCTTGGGTACCCGTAAAACCATGCAGACGACAGACGCGGTAGAAGCCCTCAATCTTTTCGTTGACGCCACCTACAGCCTGCACATCACCAAATTGGTCGACAGCACCAGTTACCGCAAGATCTTGTCTAATCGGCACACCGGCTAAGGCTGAAATCACTGAGCATAAGCCCGTAAGGCTAGCACTATCACCATCAACTTCAGAGTAGCTTTGCTCAAAAACCAAGCTTGCTGATACTGGTAGCGGCTGCTCGGCACCAAATTCCTTGGTTAAAAAGCCATTGATAATCATCATGGCCTTGGCGTGGATCTGACCTGCAAGCTCAGCTTTGCGCTCAATATCAATCACGTCGCCTTCACCACCAGCACGCAATGTTGCGGTAATACGCACTGGCTCGCCGTACTCATAGGAAGTACCTAAGGTCTCAATCACAGACAGACCGTTGATCTGACCTACCACCGCACCTTTAGTGGCGATCAACAACTGGCGATCGCGATGCTCACGGAGGCTAGACTCAGCAAGGAAATTGTTACGGAAATCATCAGCACCTAAAGCCTTGAGCACGTGATAGCGGCGCACGAAGCTACACTTAGCGCTCAGAGCATAGCCGTTAGCCTCAAAGATCAAAGACTGCAAGTTGACCTCAGGAATACCGATGTAACGGCGATCCCCACTTAAACGGCAGCAATAGGTGGACAATAAGGTCACCGCCTCATCGCTAAAAGGCAAAAGCTCTGGGCTTTTTTGCTGATATGAGCTGATCAGACCTGCCATGAGATCCTTACCGGCTAGCACGGGGAACTCCAGCACAATATCAGCGTGCAAAGCATTATCAAGGCAAGGCCAGATCATGCTTAACTGTGCCACATCAGTAGCATCACCGATGAGCACGAGTTTAAGGCTCTTGTTTTGGGCCACACAGGCCTCAAGCATACCGAGCCACTTAGGGTGGTCAATTAAGTGCACACAAGGCATCACCACCACATTGAGCTTATCTACCGGCGCAGCTGTGACTAAGCCATCGACCTTATCATCACCAAAAAGCTCAAACTTAGTAGGTGCATAAGCAACAGCAGGCTCCATTTCGCCTACTTCACGCACTAAGTCCACCGAGGTGGCGATGTGATCGATACTGCTGCTTGCACACAGCACAAGCATGCGCTCTGAAGGCTGCTTTAACAGCGCCTTCATTGCATTTTTAGCGCGCAGCTGCAATGAAGCTAGCGATCTGGCTTTAACTCGGCTCGACAGACTCTGCCCCTCTCTTTCAGCTGCTGTGGCTGCAGATGCAGTGGCTGCTGTGGCTGCAGGTGCAGCCGCAGCTGTGGTTGCAGCAGAAGTAGCTTCAGCAGCTGCTGTAGCAACAGTATTGGAGCTGCTATCTATCTTGTGCTGAGACAGTGGCTGTTGCTCTAGCTCTTTGCCTTTTTTAGGCTCTGATCCACTAAAGCTTGGGTAGAGATCAGAGGCCTCTAACATCAAGACGCCCTTTAAGATCTCGGAGGTGGTACCGTCCTTGTGTTTGAACTTAACTGTTTGCAAGAACCACCTCGTAGATACCATCTAATTGGCGATAGTGCTCGCCTAAGTCTAAGCCGTAGCCCACGATAAAGCCCTCTTCTAACTCAAAGGCACGGTAGGCGATGTCGATTTCGATCTCACGGCGCTCTTTCTTGTCGATGCAGACCGCAATCTTGACCGAGTGAGCACCTAATTCATACATGTGCTTGACGATTTCGTGCATGGTAAGACCAGTATCGACCACGTCTTCGATCAGCAAGACATCCTTGCCCTTCATATCGAGCTCTACATCTTTAACGAAGGTGACCTTACCGGAGCTGGTATCAGAGTTGCCATAGGAAGTAGCACGTAATGTGTCTAACACCATGGTCTTATGGTCGATAGCACGAATAAGATCAGAGAAGAAAGGAATAGCACCCTTTAAGATGCACACGCAGCACAGATTGCGGCCCATATAGTCGCGCGAGATCTGCGCACCTAGAGCTTGCACGCGCTCTTGTAACTGCTCTTTGGTAAACAGCGGTATTAGCTCTTTAACTTGACTCATGACCAGTCCTTTCTGCAACGGCCCTGCGCTCAGCATTGCATGACGCCATATTGTTTACTACCGATTGTTGCCAACAAAGACGCATCCACCAATCGCAAGCAAGCAAGCAAACAAACCAACAAACAAACTCAGCTGAAACGCTAAACTGCAAACAAAAACCCAAACAACACAAAGAGGGCGAGAGCTATTTTTACTTTTGCCTCATGCAGCACTAAGCGCAACATAGGGCCAACAGACTCTGCCACCTAAAAATTATCGGGCATTATAGCCGCTTGCTTATGCCCATGTCACCTAGCAAACATGGATTACGCACGACATTCGGCCTTTTCAAAGAACAGGCATAAGCACCTCATAGAGAAGTCGATGTCATTACAG
>CALXYZ010000229.1 GCA_944393075.1 uncultured Anaerobiospirillum sp.
TAGACAGTCGGCCGGTTCCTATCAGGAACCAACAAATGAGACAAACAAGCCATAGAGCTTGATTTGTAGAAGTTCTCCAAAGCTATACGCCATTGTGTCCCGCGCTAAGTGGAGGGCACGCCGTTAGCAGCCCGATGTCAGATGTAAGCAGTCAGCTGCTAGGCTAGCTGTTACCTTTACCATTTCCACGGCTGCCACCTTTGTTTTTTCTCTGCTGTCCATTCAGGAGTGCTAGGTGAGTGTGAGACTCGTCTTTCTCAGAGTGTTGAGCCGTAACAGCGCTGTGCACTAAAAATCCGCTATGGTGTGATAAGCTAAGATGCAGTGCAAAGTTGCGCTTTGCGCATGTAACTGAGGATATCTAAAGCCTCGTGGTGTTTTTACTTTTGTGGGTGCTTCGATGACCGACGATGATTTGCAGTTAAGTCTTGCTGCAGAAACGACCGATCCTGTCACTTCTGAGATGATTGTCGCTGACGGTAAGCTCAGCGATGAGCTCTTAGACCGCGTGATTGCTCCTATTGATGAGGCCTTTGATCGCTTACCTAGCGATGAAGAGGTTATGGAGACCTTACGTACCGAGCTCTTTACGGTACAGGATGTGGTGCGCTACCTAGTAACACTCTTTTCTATGCACGGAGTGTATGTCGGCCATGGTACAGACAACTACTGGGATGAAGCCTTAGAGTTAGTGCAGGCGGTGATGTTCTTACAGCCTCCTTGCGATGACTCAACCCTTAACTCACGCTTAACTAAAAGAGAGCGTGAGACCATTGCTCACATGGCAATTGCCCGTACTAAGTACCGCATCCCAACCCCTTATCTGACTCACCGTGCCTTCTTTGCTGGTCATCAGTTTTATGTTGATCGCCGTGTAATTATTCCACGCTCGCCTATTGCTGAGCTCATCGAAAATGAGTTCCGCCCATACCTGACCCGTACTCCAGAGCGTGTCTTAGATATGTGCACCGGTTCAGGATGTATCGCTATTGCTATAGCGCTGCAATTTAACGGTGAGTGCGAGGTTGATGCGGTGGATATCAGCCCTGATGCGTTAGAGGTCACTGAGCGTAATATCGAAGCCTATGAGCTTGAGAACGTAGTCTTCCCTATGCAGAGCGATCTTTTTTCTAACATCCCTGAAGGCGTGAAGTACGACCTCATCGTGGCCAACCCACCATACGTCAACCAAGAAGACCTTGATTCGATGCCAGATGAGTACCATCGTGAGCCAGAGATTGCTTTAGGTTCTGGTCCTGATGGTTTAGATTGTGTCCGTCAGATCTTGGTAGAAGCTCGCAAGTACTTAACTGACGATGGCTTCTTGATTGTTGAGGTGGGTAACACTGAAGACAATCTCACTGACACCTATCCAAATGTGCCTTTCCACTTTATCGATCTCAAGCGTGGTGGTAGTGGCATCTTCCTCTTGAGTGCCGATCAGTTAGATCTGTGCGCTGAGGCTTTTGCCCAGCAAGCAAAGCGTCAAGACTAACCAAAGCCCCTCAATCTCCATACAAGAGTACCGAGCACTGTGCAACGCACAGTGCTCGGTGCGTAAGCAGTATGGTGTAGTGGGTGATCTTAGCAACAAACATGTGTATTTGGCTGCTTTTTGGAGCCTTGACTGATATATGCAGATGGCTGCGGATAGCAGTAGTGTGGAGTGGTTATGAGCGGTAATACTTTTGGACAGATTTTTACGGTGACCACCTGTGGTGAGTCTCACGGCAAGGCCTTAGCATGCATTATCGATAACTGTCCTCCAGGGGTGGAGATTAGCGAGGAGATGATTCAAAAGGATCTCGATCGCCGTCGCCCTGGTAGCACTCGTTTTGGTACTCCACGCAATGAGGCTGATGCCGTGCGCATCATCTCTGGTGTCTTTGAGGGTAAGACTACAGGTACTCCTATTGGTCTTTTGATCGAAAATACCTCGCAGCGTTCTCAAGATTACAGCGAGATCATGAACTCATTTAGACCTGGACACGCTGATTACACCTACTTCCTCAAATACGGTATTCGCGATTACCGTGGTGGTGGTCGTGCTTCAGCACGTGAAACCGCCATGCGCGTGGCAGCTGGTGCTGTGGCTAAAGCAGTCTTAAAAGACCTGTTTGGAGTCACTGTATCTGGCTGTGTTACTGCTATCGGTAAGATTTCTACTGACAAGTACGATCCTGAAGTAGCCCTTAATAACCCATTTAACTTCGCCGATGGTAGTGAAGCTACTTTGATGGTGTTAGAGCAGTACTTAGATGAGATCCGCTTAAGCCAAGACTCTTGTGGTGCTGTGATCGAGGCGCGTGCTCAACATGTGCCTGTAGGTACAGGCTCTCCTGTCTTTGGTAGATTAGATGCGACTTTGGCTCTGGCTATGATGAGCATCAATGCTGTTAAGGGTGTAGAGATTGGTGATGGTTTTGCTTTAGCTGCGATGCGTGGTACTGAGGCCCGTGATCTTATGAGCCACAATGGATTCTCCTCTAACCATTCTGGCGGTATCTTAGGTGGTATTGCTACAGGTCAAGACATCAAGGTACGTTTGGCCTTTAAGCCAACCTCTTCCATCATGACTCCAGGTGCCTCTGTCGACAAGAACGGTAATGACATCCCTAACCTTGTAACAAAAGGACGTCATGATCCATGCGTTGGCATCCGTGCGGTACCAATTGTTGAGGCTATGATGGCTCTGACCATTTTAGATGCCATTATGCTGGATCGTGCTCAATGCGGCTCGGTTGATCGTGAGAGCTTATTCCATATTCCGGTCTAAACGCATATAGCGGAAGTCGATCACAGAAGTCGATCACAGAAGTCGATCGCAGATCGCGGATTGCCGATTACCGATCACAGATCACAAGGTGATACCTGCAAAAGAGGTCGTGTTGGCAGTGCTTGAGCCTTATAAGTAGGGGCGGGCGCTGTGATCATGGCCTTTTTGCATCATATGATGCGTATTTTTGTCGCAGCTTTTGGCACCTTCGGCTAGAGGGGGTAATCTAGAGCTGGTTGTTGTTTGTTGCTGACCTCTGATTGCGACCCTATAAGGTTAAAGGGAGAGGTCGTTTTGTAAGGAGATTTTCGATGTCTAAGGATGCCTTAGAGGTACTGCGCGGTCACGAGTCGTTGCGTAAGTTTACCAGTGTGAAGATCACCACCGAGCAGATGGATGCCATTTACGATGCCATCACCCAATCCTCAAGCACCTGTTTCTTTCAGTTCGTGACGACCATTGTCGTGCAAGATCCTGAGAAGCTTGCTGCTATTGCTAAGCTTGCGGGCAATCAGGGTCATATCGCTAAGTGCTCGCACTTTCTGTTCTTCTGTCTCGATATGACCAAGCTCATGCATATGTACGACATTAAGCCTCCATTTGGTTTGCGCTTTTTGATTGGTGGTCTTAACGACTGTTCGATTTGCTGTGAGCGTGCTTTGGTTGCAGCTGAGGCTCAGGGCTTAGGTGGTGTGATTGTCGGTGGATACAAGCGTGGTATTAAAGAGGTCTGCTCGCTGCTCAAGTTACCTCAGGGCGTTGTTCCTCTCTTAGGCCTGTGTTTAGGTGTGCCTGACGAGGAGTTCCGTGAGGAGCAAAAGCCACGTCTGCCACGTCATTGGTTCATCATGGACGAGGAGTTCCACGATCCATTTAACGCAGAGGAGTTGGCAGCTTACGACCAAAAGATGCTTGCCTACTACCAAAACCGCCGCTACAACCAATGCGATGAGACTTGGTCGAGTTCTACTAAAGGCATGCTTCTAGGTAGCTACTGCGATGCTAAGGACATCATTGCTTGCCTCAAAGAGCAAGGCTTTGATTACTTCTAGGCACAAGAGTGCAGCGCTCTGTACTTGCACTTAGTGTTTAAGCTTAGCTCTTAATGAGCATGGCGTGAGCACTGCGTGGCTCAGCTTTGCTAAGGCCCAATAGTATAAGCTCATTGAACTTCGGCTTTCTCAAGACTGATGTTGAGGTGGAAGTGGCTGTGGCAGTAGGGGATTGGTTTGCTGCGATAAGCTTTGCTCACAGTTACTATGCTGTGCTCATATAGGCAACAAAAAGCCCTGCTGTGAGTCTCCTCAGAAGCAGGGCTTTAGGGCTCTAATGGGTAAGTTAGGTGAGATTAGGGCCTACACTGCCCCATCTCTAGAAGAGTGGTGCCGATTACCACTTCTTCTTATCGCCAAAGATCTCGTCTAACTCGGCATCGGTCTCAGACTTCTCGTTGACCTTCTCGACTTCTTCTTGGCTTTTCTCACGCACCGACTTCTCTAAGTCGTGAAGCATTTGCGTAAGGGTGTCTGATTTGTCCATCAGCCAGTTGTCTTTGATACCAGAGCGGCGAATGACCTCTAAGCCTTTGGTAATAAGCACACGGCAGCTACCGACTTGACGCATATTGCGCATCTCGGTGACGGTTTGGATCAGGTTGGAGATGTTGATCTTTAAAACCAATAGCTTTAAGCGGCGATCCTCTTTTTGACAGAGGTTTACGTCGACAGGAGTACCTGCACGAAGCTCAGATTGGATGATTTTACGTAAACGACGAATGGTACGCAGCTGCATCACGGCTACATTGTCGTTTTCTGGGTTGCGGAAAGCTAAGTCTTCCTTGTAATGGGCTTGGATGTCATTGATGATGCGTTGTTGCTCAGCAATACGCTCTTCAATGCCACGGGCATTAGGATCGCCTTTCATGCGTCTGAGGGCATTTAAAATGCGATGGCGCAAGATCAGCACAATGGTCTTGGAGTATGGCAACTGATTTTGGTTAATCAGCAAATCCTCAGACTCGGACACGATATTTCGGCACCGAGTATACAAAATGCGCAAATCCTCATCGCGGCGAGCCATGTAATCACTGTACATGTTGTAGATGATCAGCATGAATGTCGCAAGCACGATGATGATGACAGCGATCGTCACTAACATAAAAAGAGCCCTATGGTTGTGCCTTGAAAGACTGTTCTTCCATTTCCAAACTAAAAGACAAAAGATGCAAAAGTAACACCGTCTCACCCTCGGCGCTACGGTATGCTCTAGCTTACTGTTTAAACCATGTGCGTGTACATGTGCTGTACATGTGCATGTGGTGTACATGGCTAATCACAAACTCAGCTTCATCTTGGCTGGGCCTACTCTATACCACAGAGTTTGTGGCATTGAGTCTTGAGATGAGTGATGAGTTGTAGTGCGATGTGATGCTTGTGAGACTTAAGGCTATCAAGCCACGCTCAGACCAAGGATGTACCTTAGATCTTTCTAGTCTCTTGCGACCTTTCCCACCTATATGTCTTTGCCTATAGAGCAGGCGCAAAAAGCCGTGCCTCATATGGAGGTTATCGGCGTGGGCGGCGCGTCTTTTAGCTCGATCTGCTAAGTTCTTGCTTTCGCTTGTTTGTGTATTAGGTATGACTCAAAGCAAAAACCGCTTATTTGTGCGGAAATTGGAGCGTATCTAATACCCAATCTCTCCTTACCCAAATGCTTTAATTGCTAAGCACAACTTGCGCTGTATGGCTTGACGTGCTCAGTCGTGGATGTGACTGTTTTTTGCGCAAAAGTGCAAATGGCATGCCACTAAAAACCACTATAATAGGGTCAAAAGCAAGGTATTACCTAGCGTGCAGCCCCTTAACCTCCTTTAATTGTAGCCGCACATGGTACAGCAAAGTAGCCTTGACCTGCCACACAAATCTGATTTTGTAACTCACTTCACCTTTATCGAGGCCTTACTGCACCATGAGGAGGCCAAAAAGCGGCCTAAAGAAGGCCAATTTCATGCGTTTTTGCTTACAAAAGCGAGTAAATATGGGCGTTGGTGCTAGGTTGCGTGTTGCGTATTGTTCGCAGACAAGGAGTAAAAAGGGCACAACTAAACACGGGTAGGGGTAGGGGTGAACAGAGGGGAACATCATCACTGCTGGATTTTAGGTGAAACTTCTTGGGCAGTGGATTTTGTGCACAAAGCCGATAAATCAGGCAATGATTGATGAAGTTTTCTTT
>CALXYZ010000230.1 GCA_944393075.1 uncultured Anaerobiospirillum sp.
CCGTGCCTTTGTAAAACCTGAGCACAATATCATTATCCCGCGCATCTCCTCCTCAACCATGGAGCGTACAGCTACCCTGACAGGCGCTGAGATCAAAATCGCCAACATCCTTGATGACTGGACGCCTAATTTCGATGATGTTATCGAACTCATCGATGTGCGCACTCGCATGATCATGCTCTCCAACCCAACCAATCCTATTGGCGCTTTTAGCGTCTACTCTGATATCGAAAACTTTTTAAGTGCGGTACCAGAGGACGTGATTGTGGTGATCGATGAGGAGCTGATCGATTACTTAGGTGCAGGTTATCGTGATCTCTATGGTCTGATCTTTAACCACCCAAATCTGGTGTTGCTGCGCTCGTTTTCCCATGCCTATGGCTTAGCTTCACTGCGCATTGGTTACATGCTCTCTTGTGAGGAGATCTGCGGCATCGCCAATACCTTAAGAGATCCGTTTAATGTCTCGCAGCTGGCGATCGACTGTGCAATTGCCGCCTTATCAGATCAGGCTTTCTACCAAAAGGTCGTGCATGCTAATGATGTGGAGCGCAATCGTTTTAAAGAGTTCTGCAGCTACTACGGTCTGCCTTTGATCGATACCCGTACTTGCAGCGTCACTATCGACTTTGGTGAGCTAGCAGAGCGCTACTACCAAGCCTTTTTGCAGTTGGGTGTCTTTACCCGTCCACTTGGGTACTTGGGACTGCCGACCCTTATTAACATCTCGATTGGTCACCCACGCCACACTGACTTCTTTTTAACGAAGCTGGAGAAGTTCATCCTCAACGACTTCAAAGATGTTGAGAGCGACAACATTTAGTGGTCATATAGCAGCAGACAGCACTCAGCACTCAGTAGTAAGCGGGTAGCGGTCGGTGATGGCCGGAAGATGGCAGAGGCTTTATTTGTGCCGATCTTGTGCGCAGATGCGTCACTGCATGCTTTGCGCTACACTTGAGAGCCAAATGTTTGTGCTTTAGACAACGGGTCAGAGGCTTTTCCATTATGCTTAGCTAGCCTCAGATAAAGTTGTCACCTGTCTTTGAGGAGCTTTCATGACTGCCGCTGCCGCCTTGCCTGCTACTTTGACCTTGGAGAAGATCACTGCGCTTTCAGGCGCCGTTCAGTTAGTAGGCTCTAAGAGTCTGACCAATAGAGCATTGCTGTTAAGCGCTTTAGCTCAAGGTACTACCACCTTGCGCAACATCCTGCGCTCTGATGACAGTAAGGTCATGCTCGCGGCATTACGTGCTTTAGGCGTTACCATCACCGAAGACGCCAGTGATCCAACTACCGTGATTGTAGAGGGTATCGGTGGGCCTTTTGCTACCGCCGACCAAGGTGAGTTAGAGCTCTTTTTAGGCAACGCCGGTACGGCCATGCGTCCACTGTGTGCCGCCTTAGCCTTATCCAACGGTACCTATCGCTTAGTAGGTGAGCCTCGTATGTATGAGCGCCCAATTGGTGTCTTAGTCGATGCCCTCCGTGCCCTAGGCGCTAAGATCGACTACCTCGGTACTGAGGGCTATCCACCTCTGCGCATCACTGGTATTGGAGCTCTCAGTGCTACAGGAGTTACAGGAACTACAGGGGCGGGCGCCGCTACAAGCAGTGTAAGCTCTGGCAGCTTGACCCTACAGGTTGCAGGTAACACCTCCTCGCAATTCATCTCTGCACTTCTTATGGTAGGTTCTCTGCTGCCACAACCAATGCGCTTAGAGGTGGTAGGGGAGCTGATCTCCAAGCCTTATGTGCACTTAACTTGCGAGCTCTTACAGCGCTTTGGGATTGAGGTGGTCAACCATGACTTTAAGTACTTTGATCTCAAGCCTACAGCCATTAAATCCCCTGGTTTCTACTTGGTAGAGGGCGACGCTAGTGGTGCTACTTACTTCTTAGCCGGTGCTGCGATCGCAGGTGATGTCACGGTCTATGGTGTCGGCGCTAACTCTATTCAGGGTGATGCTAAGTTTATTGAGCTTTTAGAGCGCATGGGCGCTGTCACCGAGATCGGTAGCGACTACATGCGCGTCAAGCAAGCCCCTCAGCTGCATGGCTTGGATTCTGACCTCAACGATATGCCTGATGCAGCCATGACCTTAGTGCCAATGGCTCTCTTTACTGACAGTCCTGTGATTTTGCGCAATATCGAGAGCTGGCGTGTCAAAGAGACAGATCGCATTGAGGCTATGGCCACAGAGATGCGTAAGCTGGGCTGTGAGGTGGAGGTAGGTCGCGACTTCATCGCTGTGAACGGCAACACCGCTGAGTGCCGTGCCCGTAAGGAGCGTGGTGAAGTGCCGGTGTTTGATACCTACAACGACCACCGTATGGCTATGTGCATGTCGCTGTGCGCCCTTGATCGCACGGTAGCGATTAACGATCCTGCTTGTTGCAAGAAAACCTTCCCTGACTACTTTGAGCGCTTAGCGCAAATCACTGTGCGCTAACTCCACCAGCCCAGCAGCCCAGCACGCTGTGCTGTGCTGGGGTGCGCACTGAGCAAGCTCAGCCGAGCTAGTCTCGCAACGCTGCCCGCGGCCTTACAATTGCCCCACAACAGACCGCGGCACTGCTCTATTGTGATCGTGCTGCTGCCCACGCTCGTGCTCTTAAAACAGCTGTGCGCACGAAGGAGCGCGCCTTTCCGCGCGCCTTTCCGCGCGTGTTCTGCCCTCAAATTCCCCCTTGTTAGTTGTTCTTTTTTGGTGCAAAAATGGGCTGCTTGCTGAGCACAAAGCGCCTAAGTTTGCTATTATGGGCGCACTTTTAGGCTGCGCTTTGCTGATATTTACTGAGTTTTTGCCGGTAAATCATGCAGCATAGACATCTCTCAAGCATTAGTGCCTTAAGCACAAGTGATTGAGATCTGTATTGGCGCGTGGCTAAGTTTATTTCTTTGGTTGAGGATAGGGATCGCAGCACTGCGTCTGTTGGTGGCTAGAGTCGCTCTAGATGCTCGTTTTTAAGTGCTGGGACGCGCGTTTTCATGTTTAGTACAACAACAACTTTCATTGTCTACATCCTCTGCATGCTCATCATCGGTATCGTTGCTGCGAGAATGACTACCTCGCTTAACGACTACGTGTTGGGTGGCAGAAGTCTGGGTCGTTTTGTGACGGCGTTATCCGCTGGTGCTTCTGATATGTCTGGTTGGCTCTTAATGGGCTTGCCGGGTGCTTTGTTCTTATCTGGCTTATCGGAGGCTTGGATCGCCATCGGTTTAACGGTGGGCTCTTGGTGTAACTGGAAGTTTGTGGCTGCTCGTCTGCGCTCGTTTACGGCTAATGCCTCCGATGCGCTCACTCTCCCTGACTACCTCTCGGCTCGCTTCTGTGACCGTCTGCGCATCTGCTCCATCATCGCAGCCTTCATCATTCTGATCTTCTTTGTGGTTTACTGTGCCTCAGGTATGGTCTCGGGTGCTCGTCTCTTTGAGCAAACTTTCGGCCTTGATTACCACAATGCTCTGCTCATTGGCGCTGTGTCGACCATCTTTTACGTCTTTATCGGTGGCTTCTTGGCTGTGAGCTGGACTGACACCGTGCAAGCAAGCCTCATGATTTTTGCGCTGCTGCTCACCCCTATGGTGATGATCATGGACTGCGGTGGCTTTGAGGCAGCTAACGCCTTAATCGCCCAAAAAGACGCTTCCATGGATGACTTCTTAAGCGGCATGACCGTGATTGGTTTTCTCTCCTTAGTCGGTTGGGGCTTAGGTTATGTTGGTCAGCCACACATCTTAGTGCGCTTCATGGCCGCTGGTTCGGTGCGTGGTATGGGCGATGCCCGCCGCATCTCCATTACCTGGATGGCGCTGTGCCTGATTGGTGCTGTGCTCATCGGTTACTACGGTGTGGCTTTCTCCATGAACCACCCTGAAGTCACCGTGAAGAATCCTGAGCAGATCTTCATCATCGTGACTCAGACTCTCTTTAACCCATGGATTGCCGGTATCTTGCTGTCAGCTATCTTAGCTGCCATCATGTCGACCCTTTCTTGCCAGCTGTTAGTCGCCAGCACTACCTTAACTGCTGACTTCTATCGCCGTTGGATCCGCCCACGTGCTTCACAGCGTGAGTTGGTGTGGTGTGGCCGTGTCATGCTCTTAATCGTGGCCATCATCGCTTACATCATCGCTTTAGACCCTAATAGCGGTATCTTAAAGTTAGTGGCCTATGCTTGGGCTGGTTTTGGTGCCTCCTTTGGTCCATGTATCTTAATCTCGGTGTTCTGGAGCCGCATGACCTTACCTGGTGCTATTGCAGGTATGGCCGTGGGTGCTGTCACCGTGATCATCTGGGAAATTGGCAGCTTCTTAGGTCTCTACTCCATTGTTCCAGGCTTTATCCTGTCGGCTATTGCTATCTTTGTGGTCTCGATGATCACCTACAAAGAGGGCAACGAGTGCGAGAAGCTCTTTACCGATCTGCAAAAGAAGTTCTGGGTCGAAGTTAAGACCAAGTAACAATCAGCAGCAACAAGCTGCAACTAAAAAAGCTTGAGTTGCCTTAAGATAAGCGGTGCACTGGCTGCAAAGCCTCTGTGCCGCTTGTTGTTTTGGGGCAAGCAAACACACAGAGATAGAGAGAAAAGGAGTGATGGGAGAGATGGTCATTAGCAAAGAGCGCTATTTAGGCCTCGTTAGCGACGGTTTAGTTCCGGTGGCAGCGGGCAGTCCACTGCTGGCGCAAAAAGGCGCGATAGACGCGCTGCACGCACTGCAAGAGGATGCTAAGAAGCAAGGCTTTATGATTGAGGCATGCTCAGCTTTTCGTAGCTTTGAGACTCAAGGCCGCATCGTCACTGCAAAGTTTTTAGGGGCGCGTGCCATTTTAGACATCAATGAAAAGCCGATTGATCCAATCCCTGCTGCCCCTGTAGAGCGCCTTAAGGCTATTTTGCTCTTTTCGGCTCTACCAGGCGCCTCCAGACATCACTTTGGTAGTGACTTTGATATTTATGCTCCCAACAAGCTACCAGAGGGCCAAAAGCTACAGCTGACCTACCATGAGTACGAGCAAGGCAGTTACTTCTACGAGCTTGGTCTCTACCTGCAAGAGTCCCTCACCTCATTCGGCTTTGCGCGGCCATACATGCCACAAGCCTCGAAATCATCGCAAACCTCGCAAGCAGCTCACGCCTCCAGTACCAGCACTAACGGCATTAGTGTGGGCTTAGAGCCATGGCATATCTCTCATGTGGAGAGTGCTCGTGATTACCTCAAGTCTTATGACTGTGAGGTGGCGCTTGAGTACCTTGAGCACAGCGATCTTGTTTTTGCTCCTTACGTCAGACAGGTATGGACACAGGAGCGAATTGAGGCCTTATTGCGCCCTCAGTGCTGCTAATAGCTAATAGCTAATAGCTAATGGCTTGGCTAAGCGCCACGTCAAAAGTGCAGGTTGCTAAAGAGGGTGCCTTGGCGCTCGTGGCTCTGCTTGTTGATGCGACGGGTAATGGCGCTGACTACGCCAAATACCTCAAACAAAGGCTCACCATCAGTGCTGTATTGGACGAGCAGCTGGGGGGCGATCTTGTCTAGACTCTCTGGAGCGCATTCGATGCTGTGGTAGTAGCGCAGCTTAAACTTGCCCTGCATTTTAACCACCACCAATTGGCCATCGCTTAAGATGATGTCGCGGCGTACTAGCACAATATCACCCTTGAAGATAGCTTGCGCGTTGAGCTCATCGCAGTCTACAACAAACATGAAGAGGCAGGGATCATCGATATGCAGACAGGCATTGAGATTGACCTCAGCAAGAGAGCCTAAGGGCAAGTTGACGTTGCAATCTGCAAGTTTAAAGAAAGATTCCATGGCTGTTAGGCGCTGTTCAGAGAGCAATGTGGTGGTTGTGGTGATGGAGATATCGCTTACAAGCTTAGAGAAACAGTGAGGGAACCTCTATAATTTACCACACCGTATCATACAAGGCTAAGAGGCAATATCCTTGATCACTCATGCCTGAGGCTTTATTAGACAATATGAAGTGACGTATCG
>CALXYZ010000231.1 GCA_944393075.1 uncultured Anaerobiospirillum sp.
AAACCTTACTCTTACCGATGGTTACATTGTCCTATAACGCTTCCAAGCCTCCCAAGGGGCATTTATGGGGAGCATACAGCATACTTTGCTCAACATTGCCTTGATGCAGAGACTGCCGGTCACTTTTGTTCTTAGCAAACTTCTCATTGAGTTGCTTTTGCTTTAAGGACTTTTCTGCATTACGACGCACAGTAGACGAGTTGTCGTGCCAAGTGCCACTGCTACTGCTACTAGACTTTGATAAGTAGTAACCTACAGTACCAATTAAAACGGTGGTTAAAATAAGCTGAAACATATATCCTCCTGACGATTATGATGCTTGTCTCTTGCTGTGCATAGAGCTTAAGCAGCCTCTTTACGGTAGCATTTTATTGGGCCGTATTAAGGCTGAAGCGCTATACCCCCATACACCCATACAGACAGAGCGAGTCTTGCCCTACTATATGTGCTTGCTTTCTTCCTTAAGTGCTTCAAGCTGCTTGTGCAGCTCGTCATTGCGCTTGTAGTACTCGTTTTGTAGCAGGTCGAACTGCTTAAAAGGCTTGGCAAAAAACTCAATGATCTCGTTCATGCGATCATCACAGCTTTGCAGCAGTGGATCAATTTGCTCAAGCAAGGCATTGCAGGAGGCTAAGTTCTTCTCGATTAAGACCTCGCTAGAGTGAGCCTTAAACTCGCCGATCTTGTCGATCAAGGAGCTGATGTTGCTCATATTAGCTAAAGGAGGCTTGTTCTCTAAAGTGCCACGAGCAAAGAGCGTGGCGGAGACGCAGAAAATCTGCGGATGAATATTAAGCTCGCGCAGCTGTCCCTCTACCACCTCTTTGACCTTAAGGTACTCAGGTGACTGGTCAATTTGGCTTAGGATCAACAGCATATCGGAGTTGACGCGTGAGCCCATACGGCGGGCGCACTCACTTAAGTACTGCATCTCAGTACCATCAAGCTCCGAGCGCGCATTATGAACAAACATCAGCACATCAACATCTTCAACACCACTACGAGCCTCTTGGGTGTCATCATCATTGGCGTCTAGGCCTGGGGTATCACGGTAAGTGATGCCGTCGTGGGAGTAGCTCTTGTTCTCTACTGTGGCACGTACCACACCGGTCTTAAAGACCTCATCGTCAGCAGAGTAGTGACCTGTAAGCACGTTCAGCAAGCTGCTCTTACCTGCCTTTAAGAGGCCATAAACAGCCACACGCAGCTCACGCTCAAAGCCTTGTTGCGAATCAGCCTCTAAAGCATTCCATTTCGCTAAGAATTCGTTGATTTGTGTTTCTAAACTACTAGCCATACAACTATAAAAACCTGTATAAACAAGTAGATCTGTTCTCAGAGAACTTCTACAAATTAGCTAAGAGGTCCTCTTTACGCCCCTCAAGCTCAAACTCCAGCCTATCTGTCTCCTCGTTAGAGAGAGCCTTCTCTGGGTTCTTCTGCCAGTCAGACAAATCCTGATCAAGGATGCGCTCAATCTCCGCGATACGCTCGCGATTTTTGCGTCTTTCCTCCTCAAAACGCTCTAACGTGGACAGATCGCGGTTAAGGATTTTGTCGAGTACGACCTGACTATTTTTGCTGTCCTCGCCCATATTGCATGCTCCTTTGTGTCTTTTGCACGGTTCTCAAGAGGCTTCTAGCCCCTATTGTCGACCTCGTGCCAATATTAGAGCGATAGCTAAATCACAAATCAGATCATGCTCACTGCCTTAATCAAACAGGCTAGAGATGAAGTCTCCTACAGCAGATGCTCCGTCACTGATAGAATCACCAACTGTGTCCAAGGCCCCATCAAGAGTCCCAACAACAGCATCACCACCGCTGATAAAAGTATCTAAGGCACCAACTACGACATCACTGGCAACCGCTCCAACGCTGTCTATTGCATTGGAGGCAAAGTCACCCACATCAGAAACCGCATCTGAGATCACATCCTCAATAGGCTTATCACTTGCCAAGAGGGAACCGACAGCTGCAGCACCAGCGACAGTAGCTGCCACCGCAGCAACTGGTGGAATTAAGCTTGAGGCTGCACCTAAAGCACCAGCCGTGCCTGCTGCTCCCGCAACGCCAGTGGCAACAGCGGTCGTAGTTGCAGTAGTTGCTGCGGTAGCGGTGGTTGATGTTAGTGCAGTTGCCAGAGCCGCACTACCAATAGCAGCTGCTGGACGCAGGATCTTTGGAGCTAAGGTAAGCGCAGCTAATACTGCGGTAGCACTGACCAGCACAGTACGTACTTGGTAGCTCTTCTCTTCGTCAGTGATGCATTTGTTGGCAAAGTGCTCGCAATTGTTAGTGACTAAGTTGTAACCCTGCTCACCAAGGCGATCACGAGCGCGCTGCACAATGGTCTCACGGTCAAACTTAGCGTCGTCGTGATTGATGACATAGAGATCATCGCCCTCGATAAAGTCCTCTAAGGGATACTCAGTTACACCGGTCGACAGAAAGGCGACAACGTTACCATCACCGACATAAATGCCGTGGTGCTTGTAGATACCACGATCGACTGCGAGATGGTCGCCTAACTCTAATTGGTAATCCATAATTCGCCCTTTGCTCCTGTTAATCCTGTTTTTGTCTTAGTCTTAGCCTTAAATACGCCGCGAAAAGAATCTCAACAACAACGCGTAACGTGTTAGATCAGCTGGGTTAGCAGTACCTCTGCTTACACAACAAGCAGCTGGCAGCGGCTCATTACAGAGTCGTAGATCTTCTTAATGCTGGTAAGGTCATGGCACCCCACACGAGCTACAGTCGTGACGAAGTTGATGTCATCTTCACGGATTTGATCTGGGTAATTGTTGATCAGCTTTTGCGCCATAGCCATGGACTCGGCCTGTACCTGATTGATATTGAGAGCAAAGCTGCCAGCAGCAGTAAAGCTTTCTTGTGCTTCAGCCTCATACTCAAACTCAGGATCTGATTCTGGCCCAAATGCATCCATCTGCTCAGGCTCAGGCTGTGGAGTGGCAGCATCCAAGTGCTGCTCAGCAACTGTTGCGGTATCTGCAACAGAGTCATTATCAGCAGCCTCTATGGCGCTTGCTGTCGCTGCTAATGCAGCTAAAGCTACGTCTAAGTCAGTGTCTGCTGTGACTGCTGCTTCAGCCGCAGCATCAGCTTCTGTTGCAGCTGTAAGCATATCTACTGCTTCTACATTCATCTCAGTAGCGGCAATGGTCTCAGAAGGCTCAGTGACAGCCTCGTTTAGCTCTACCTCAGATTGCTCTACTGCAACCTCAACCTCATTAACAGCGATCTCGGTGACAACATTGAGCTCTTCGGCAACAACTGGCTCTTCAGCATCAGTATAAACATCAACGTCTGCATCAGCATCAGCACAAACGTCAGTATCGGTCTCTGTATCAGCGAAAACGTCGACCTTAGCTTCAACCTCGATGGTAGCTAAAGAGTCTGACTCTACAGCAGTATCTGCCATTGCAGCTTCAAGTACTTCGACTTCTAGCTCTTCTACTTCTAATGGCTCCACTGGCTCCTCGTACTGCTTAAAGTCGTGCTTGTTGATATGAGCCTTAGCCAGAGCCTGCTCCATAGCGTTGCTGACGCAGGAGTAGGACTGATCGTCCGAGGTGTACACAAAGTTGTACTCAGGATTCACTGGCATTTCTGGCTTACTACGCTTTACAGCTTTAGCCTGTACTGGAGTCTTTGCTTTAGCCTGAACCTTTGGTTGCTCTGCTTCGACTACTGGAGGTAACACCTCTGCGGCAGCCACAACGCTTGGCTCTGCCTCTGCTGCAACTATCTCTTGAGGGGCAAGCTCAGTGACGTCATTGAGCTCGTGAGCCTCTGTGGCTGGAGCATATGCTGTAGCCTCAGCTGTAAGCTCGGCTTCAACCTCGGCTGCAAAGTCGACCTTGGCTTCGATCTCTTCAGCAGCAACAGCATCTAATACTGGAGCTTCTGGCTCCTCGTACTGCTTGAAGTCGTCCTTGTTGATGTGAGCCTTAGCCAGGGCTTGTTCCATGGCATTGCAGACGTAAGAGTATCTCTGATCACCCGAGGTGTACACAAAGTTGTACTCAGGGTTCACTGGCATCTCAGGCTTACTACGCTTTACAGCTTTAGCCTGTACTGGAGTCTTTGCTTTAGCCTGAACCTTTGGCTGCTCTGCTTCGACTACTGGAGGTAACACCTCTGCGGCAGCCACAACGCTTGGCTCTGCCTCCGCTGCAACTACCTCTTGAGGGGCAAGTTCAGTGGCATCATTGAGCTCGTAAGCCTCGGTGGTAGAAGCATCTGCTGTAGCCTCAGCTGTAAGCTCGGTTTTGGCTTCGATCTCCTCAAAAGCAGCGGCATCTAATACTGGGGCTACTGGTTCCTCGTACTGCTTGAAGTCGTCCTTATTGATGTGAGCCTTAGCTAGAGCTTGTTCCATGGCGTTGCAGACATAAGAGAATCTCTGATCACCTGAGGAATACACAAGGTTATGCTCGGAGTACACCGGCATCTCAGGCTTACTACGCTTTACAACTTTAGCTGGGGCTGAAGCCTTTGCCTTAACCTTAACCTTTGGTTGCTCTGCCTCAACTACTGGAGCCAACACCTCAACGGCAGCTACCACGCTTGGCTCTGCCTCTGCTGCAACCTCCTTTTGAGGGGCAAGCTCAGTGACGTCATTGAGCTCGTGAGCATCTGTGGCTGGAGCATCTGCTGTAGCCTCAGCTGTAAGCTCGGCTTCAACCTCGGCTGCAAAGTCGACCTTGGCTTCGATCTCTTCAGCAGCAACAGCATCTAATACTGGAGCTTCTGGCTCCTCGTACTGCTTGAAGTCGTCCTTGTTGATGTGAGCCTTAGCCAGGGCTTGTTCCATGGCATTGCAGACGTAAGAGTATCTCTGATCACCCGAGGAATACACAAGATTATGCTCAGAGTACATTGGCATATCGGTTTTGGCGCGCTTGGCAACCTTACCTTTGGTTTGAGCCTGAGCAATAGTCTTAGCTTGGGTCTGAGCCTTTGCCTTAGCTTTAGGTGGCTCAGCCTTGGTAACAACCTTTGTCTCCTGTGCCACCGGTGCTACTGGTATTACCGGTGCTGCCTGTGCTGTATGCTCAACATTAGCGCTATTAGCGCTATTGGCACCGACATCATTGTCCTCTGAGATTTGAGGTACAGCTGGTGTAGCTGCAGCAACCATAGCAGCGGCATAAGGCTCTGGCGTCATCGCTCTTTTAGCCCTCAAGCTTTTCTTGAAAGCGAATGAGGACTTCTTGCGGTCTCGTTGGAAAGCGGCATTTAAAATCTCATCCTTGCCACCGTTGTTCTCAGATTGCAGAATTTCTTGAAGTTGTTGAGCCTTTCGTTGGCTGTCTTTCTCAGCCTTGCGTTGAGCTTGCGCGCTACGGGAGAGATAGGAAGGTAAAGCACAAATGCCAGAAACCGCAGCAGCCAAAATCATAGGAATCATCGACTTTTCTCCACCACTACTAAGTACCACCGCCTCTGTTTTACTTTCGCAATTGCGAGGAAATAGCAGTGGTACAACGCCTGATATCTTGTGATGTGGCAGCCACACCTGCCACTTATTTCAGCCAAAAATCGTCTTGCGTTGGTCGGCAGCAACTGTTGGGTGCAAGGCGGATCCAAATTATGATTAGGAAACAGTGAGACAAGACGCGACGCTAGTTACCAGCATCGTCATCGTCGTCGTCATCAGCAGCATCACCAAATAACTCTTTGACAGCATCATTAGCTTCTTTAAAAGAGGCCATCATGTCATCAAAGTCGCTGATGATCTCCTCAAGTGTGCTGAGCTCATCTTGTAAGACCTCTAACTGCTGCGTGGTAATCTCTCCTTCCTTGATCACACGATCGATTTCGCTCATACGTTCCATAGCAGTGTTCATCTAATATCGGCGCGGATACCCCAGAGGTAACTCTGGGGAGGAAGCGCCGCCTCCTTCTGTTCTAAATTC
>CALXYZ010000232.1 GCA_944393075.1 uncultured Anaerobiospirillum sp.
AAATCTGGATCTAAAGTGTGGATGCTATAAAATATTTACTCGTTTTGAATGAACTTTTCAAATCGGGCACTAGCGCTGATGGTAAAAGCGCATGGTTATGCGGGTTTATGGCCTAAAAACCATCATGCGAATTTAACCTATCGGATTTTCTGTTGTGCTTCAGGTTGAGATCAATTTCACAGAGGCGAGCTTTTGTGGTGGAATATTAGCCGACATGGTGCAATCAGGCCGATAATAGGAAAGATGGTGGTATCACACACACACTACTCTCAATGTGTAGAGCACGAGCGCAAGCATAAGCACAAGCTTAGGTTTGAGCTTGAGGGTGCGTTGGTCGTCACTGTTTTTTAGTTCTTTTCTTTTTCTTTTTTGTCATACCATGTGTGAGTCTCTAATGGGAAGAGATAGGCATGGCAGTTATCTTTCAATCAAGAGTTGCAGCAAATCCTATCTGAGAAGATCTGGCGTTTGCTGTGTGGGCAATTGCGACATCTTACATTGCACATTCGAGGTGTTAGCAAATAGCGATGGCTACTAGCGACTGCTTTTAGCACCGCTGTTGGTGACAGCTCTTTGCTATCGGTGTGGTGGGTGTGTGGTGTTTGTTTGTGGTGATGTGGCAACAACGGCTTTTTTCGCTGTAGCAGTCTTTCTATACAACCTCCTCGCTGCACAGCAAGCACTTGCTTAGCTTTGCTTAGAGCTGCCTAAAAACTAATCCAAACACATGCACAAGGAGCACCTTAATTCTTGGAATAAGGATTTAGGGGCGTTTTGTCTCGTGCGTTTGGTGGTGTTAGCTAGTTTTTGTTTTGCTGAGCGTTGGTGCGTGCTTGTTTACTTGCCTAGTTTGCTTGCTTTAGCTTGAGCATGAGCTTAGGTTTGGGTTTAAGTTGGGCAGGGGTAAGTTGTGATGGTGGTTGGCTTAAGCCGTTGTGTGATGATGATCCTTAGGAGGAGACGGGCCTGACCGCGTGCTTTTAGGCGCTGTTGGCTAGACCTGAGATGTAATATGGGCTTTTTTACTAACTTACCTATCGGCAAGAAATTCTTGACCATCTACACCGTTGTGCTGATCTTGCTGGCTGTGATTGTAGTCTTTGCTTCAAGAGCAATTTACCGTTCTGTTTCGCTGGCCTCTGATCTCAATGCTTCTGTTGAGAGCTCTTACGTGATTCCGGCACGTCTTAATGACGAAGTGGTCAACGCCGGCCGCGCGATTAACTTTGCCGTAGGTAGCACCACTGTCGACTTCCGCGACTTAGATGCACGCATCGAGCGTATGAATAACTACATGTCTCAGGTAACTTCAACAAATTACCCTGAGCGCGTGGAAGAGATTCGTGCTAACTTGCAGATTCTCAACAACGTCTATCGTCAAGAGATTCGCCCTCTGCTTGAGCAAAGAAAAGGCTCTGAGGCTTTCTACGTCTACCGTAGCAAGTACACCCCTGTTTCCATCAAGGTCTCGTCTCAGTGTGCTGAGTTCTTGATCGATCAGCTCCATGATCTCTCAACTCAATCCGCCCAAATGGCTTCCATGTCACATGTCTATAGCACTGTGGTCTGTGGCATCGTGGCTGCTTTAATCTTGATCTTCTCAGCAGCTTTAACCACCAAGGACATCATGCGCACTGCAGATGACTTAGTGCGCAATGCCAACAGCATTGCCGAGCTCGATTTTAGCAATGAGGTGCCAACTAACCGTAAAGATGAGTTTGGTGATGTGGAGCGTGCTATTGAGCGCTTGCGTGCCAATGTCTCACGTAAAGTTGCATTCATTCGCAACTCTACTACCAACGTCACGGGCAACTCTGAGAGCATTCATGCCTTAATGAAGAATACCCGCAACAGCGCTGCTCAAGCTGAGTCTAACTCTCTGACTGTGGCTGCTGCTGCCGATCAGATGGTGTCGACCACTGCTGATATCGCCCGTAACTGTGAGAACGCAGCTACAGCTTCGCGTACCACTCAAGATATCGCTAACCAAGGTATGGGTGAGTTACGCCACGCTGTTGATAGCATCAACACCCAAGTCAACAACACCCGTGAAAATGCTAAGCTCGTGAACAATCTTGCCCAACAAAGCCAGAACATTGGCTCTATTGTGCAGACCATTGACGAGATTGCTGCTCAAACCAATCTCTTGGCTCTGAATGCTGCCATTGAGGCTGCTCGTGCCGGTGCTGCTGGCCGCGGCTTTGCGGTGGTGGCTGACGAAGTGCGTGCTTTAGCAAGCCGTACCACCAAGTCCACCCAAGAGATCTCTGCCATGGTGACGCAGATTCAAAAGGAGGCCCAAAGTGCTATGTCCTCGATGAACACATCGGTGGACTCTATGGATCAATTAGCTGAAACTGCTGGTGGCTTAGAGCGTACCCTTGAGGATGTGATGCGCCACGTCAACGAGGTCAACACCCAGATTACGCAGATCGCCACCGCAGCAGAGGAGCAGACCACTGCCACCGGTGAGATCTCCATGAACATGCAGAACGTCACCAACTTACTACGTGAAGTGGCTGCTGATACCGACAGCGTGACCTCGCACATTGACTCCACTATGGGCCACATTGTGGATCTCAATAAGCAGGTGGAAGACTTCCGCTTAAAGGCTTAGTCCATCCTGCCCTGTCTTGATCTCCAAGCGCCGCGTGGCTGGCGTTGCTGGCGTTGCTGGCGTTGCTGGCGTTGCTGGCGTGGCTGGCGTGGCTGGCGTGACTGAGTTGCAGGGCTGACAGATCACGAAAAAGCACCGTATTAAGGGCCTGTTTTTTGGGGTTCTTAGTACGGTGCTTTTTTGCTTGTTTATGGCCTGTTTATGGCTTATTTATCGGGCGGAATGCGGGGTGGACGTGCTTTGCTTATGAGCTTCGCTTTCAGGTATAATCTACTGTTTTCGTGTGTTCGGCTGCTGATTGATGGCGCTTTTAGGCGCTTTTGGTAAGTGGCTTTAGGTGCAGTGGTGTGCTGCGATCGTAGTGTTGCGTAGGGGTGTTATGACTGTAGATTCTCGCGTCAATTTGATGGATTTAGACCCTGATACTTTAAAGGACTTTATGGTTGAACATGGAGAGAAGCCTTTCCGTGCAACTCAGCTTTTAAAGTGGATCTACCAATGGGGTGTGGTCGACTTTGATGAGATGACCAACATCAAAAAAGACACCCGCACTGCCTTAAAAGAGATCGCCTATATCCATGCCCCTGAGATTGTGAGCGAGCAGAAATCTACTGACGGCACCATCAAATGGGCTATGGACATCGGTGATGGCCAGTTGGTCGAGAGCGTCTTCATTCCAGAAAAAGACCGCAACACTCTGTGCATCTCCACCCAAGTAGGCTGCCCTGTAAAGTGCTCGTTTTGCCGCACTGGTAAGTCTGGCTTTAACCGTAACCTCAAGGTCTCCGAAATTATCGGTCAGGTATGGCGTGCGGCCTCGCGTGTAGGCTTTAGCCAAAACCAAGAGCAAAAGCCAATCTCCAATGTGGTGATGATGGGGATGGGTGAGCCTTTGCTCAACGTCGCTAACGTGTTGTCGACCGTAAAGATCCTGCTCTCTGATAATGCTTTTGCGTTATCAAAGCGCCGTGTCACTATCTCCACCTCAGGCGTGGTACCTGCTATCAACAAGATCGCTGGTAAGGTCGACGTAGCCTTAGCCTTGTCACTGCACGCTCCAAACGATGAGCTGCGTGATGAGTTGGTGCCTATCAACAAAAAGTTCCCACTCAAGGATGTCTTAGCTGCAGTCCGCAACTACGTTGATAACTCGAATGCTAACTGCGGCCGTGTCACCATTGAGTATGTTCTCTTAGATCACGTCAATGACAGCACCGACCAAGCCCACGAGTTAGCTCAGCTGCTGCGTGATTTGCCTTGTAAGATCAACCTCATTCCTTTCAATCCACATGAGGAATCGTCATACCGCCGCCCAAGCAACAGCCGCGTCGATCGCTTTTACAAGGTTCTCGTGGAGCAATACGGCTTTACTGTGGTGACTCGCACCACTCGTGGTGATGATATTGCAGCAGCCTGTGGACAGTTAGCAGGTCAGGTTAAAGACCGCAATATGCGTGCAGCTGCAGAGGCGGCCGAGCGCCTGCACGATCAGCAAATCGCTGCGCTCAAGCACAGCTAAGCTAAGTCATTACTAGGTACTAGGTAAGAGCCTAGTTTGCTGTAACGCTATTGCAGCACCGTGGCGACGCACTATGCGCAAGCATTGTTGGGCTTGCTACAATACGAAACGCCTTGCCATCCTGCCTATGGCAGGGGCAGAGGCCACCCCCTTAGCGGGGCCGATTTCAACGCTTTTAGTTTCTCACAAGGATTTAGTGGGATATGACAGATTCTTCGGCAAACACTGAGGATAAAGCGCAAGACGCGTCTTTACTCAAAGCCAACGCTACGGCTACTGATGTTGATGTTGATGCGGATGCGGATGCGGATGCTAATACTGCTACTGCAGCTGATGATGCTGAAACTAAGACAGATGCCGCAACTTCTAACGCCAAGACCGAGCGTGATGAGAGCAAGAGTACTAGTGTCTCTAGCACAGATGACACAGTAAAGGATGTGTCTTCTGCATCAGCTTCATCCACTTCATCATCTCAAGATAAAGATGGCGCTGACTCCCCTCTTAGCAAGCACCATGACCACGCATCTCACGGCGATCACGGCGATCACGGCGATAGTGCAGAGGTCATTCATAGCAACAGTATGCGTCGTATGGCCGCTCTTGAGGATAGTGAGGTCGTAGCTAAGGCTCAAGCTCAGGCTGAAGCTTCGGGCGACTTTTTTGGTGGCATCCATAATGATGCTGCTAGGTCGGTTGAGGATAGGAGTGCCTTTGGCGGTTCCAACCCTAACGTGCAGCCAGTACGTGCTACCGGTGATCTCTCGAACTTAAAGACCGCTGGCGAGATTTTGCGCTACCACCGTCAGCGTGCCGGCTTGTCTTTAAATGACGTGGCAAATCATCTGCGTGCACGGCAGACCACGATTGATGATATTGAGAACAATCGTCTCAACTACACCACCTCAGCTAACTTTATTTCGCTGCAAATTCGCCGCTATGCCACTTTCTTAGGCCTCGATTCTGATGCAATGGCCGATTTGTACTTAGAAAGTGTCAACGATGTGGTGCAGCTGAGCATCCCAAGCACCAAGCCAAAATATGACCGCCGTATGAGCCGTATGTGGCTGATTGTGGTGCTGATGATCTTGGTGGCTACTGCTGGCTACTTTGTCTTTAGCGGTGATAACGCCTCTGAGCAAAGCGCTGGTGAGTTAAAGGCTAGCGTCAACGGTTCAGAGCAACTTGAGCCTTTAGATGCTGCTCAGCCATTGGTGTCCGGTTCGTTGTCGATGGAAGGCGGCAATGTTGTTGAGAGCAACAATACATCAACCGTGGTGATTGAGGCTGACTCGAACAAAGACGCTGCTCCAGTAGAAGTGGTGGATGCTAACACCGCCAGAGCTACGGCTCAGGCTCATGCCCTCAAGCAAAATGAGCTTCAGGCGCAACGCGAGCAACAAGAAGCCGATGCTGCTCATGGTGATCAGCCAGATGTGTTGCCACTGCCACAAGACAGTGTGATCAGCATTTCTAATGATGCGCCTGAGGTGCAACACAATACCTTGATTGAGGCTCCAACAAACGGTGCTGCTAGTGATGTGGTGGTCAACCTGTCGGTAGAAGAGCAGGCTAAGCTTGCCGCCCAAAAGGCAAATGCCGCCAAGAGAGGTGATAGTACTGCTATCGCAGCTGCCGCCACTGCAGAGGTCGAGGCAAAAGCCAAGGCTCAAGCTGCTGCCGAGGCAAAGGCCAAGGCTGAGGCGGCCGCCAAGGAAGCTGAAGCCGCAGAAGCCAAGAAGGTTGAGCTGAGCTCTAATCTGCGTGATATT
>CALXYZ010000233.1 GCA_944393075.1 uncultured Anaerobiospirillum sp.
AGCTTTGAGCGGCCTCCATTAAGACACAGCGCGGCAGCTCAGATGGAGGTTGCAAATCAAGGTGTAGCATCTTTGGAGGCAATTTGACCAACTGTGACAAGCGACCGTACAGTAGGGCATTGAGCCGCATTACAGTTCAACAAAGCTGAGCAATACTTTATCCAAACATGCGACCTTATCCCCAGTCTAACGAGTGGGGTATTGGTCGCTATAAGTCAGATAAAAAATCCGCTAAACGCGGAAAGAATCGCACCGCAACGCGGCCTATCGTGTGTGAGCTCCTGCTCACGATGTGGGCTCATTATAGCATTGAGGTCGAAATCGCCCCGCGCAATATTCAAGGATCAGTCACAAAAAAGTGAAAAAAATTTGGTTTGCACCAGCAAAAATCACTCTTAGCCCTCATAACATAAGGCTTGCCACTGGTATACCAGCTCTACTGTTACCGATAACTATAAGAAACACTGTTTATAAATTAATTTTATTAAATCACAAAGGCTTTATTTCCTGATAAACAGCGACTTTCAATAGAATTAACCCCAGTAATTCATAAGTAATTATGATAGAGAAAGACTCTCAAATGCACAAAGCACGCAACTCTTAACGCAAGCGATAGAAATCGGCTTCAAGCCACGCCAAGCTAGATTTTTCCTAGCGTTCAGCCATTTTCAAAAAAGCTGAAAAGCCACACGCGCACATCACAATACCGTGGCGAACTTTTTCTAAGCGAGGTGCAAGATCCCAAATTTTTAGCAAAGCACCGCTGCATGCACCCCTAGGGCGTCATCGCACGCACAAAAGAAAAGTCTCTGTTACGTAACATGTTACAGATGTAACATGTTACAGATGTCAGCATAACATTGAGCTTTTGCTGTGGCGCTGGCCGCTAACCGACTGGACGGATAGCCTGACGGCCTGTTGGCTAGGCGCCTAGCTGATTGTCTTAGCAGAGCTTCTCGGTGGATCGTTGGCAAAAAAAAGCTAAGGTGGTGGAAGTAGTAGATGTAGAGGCGACAGCATAGAAGGCCATAGCAATGGTGGTGTGGTCGCGCATTAATGCCGATAAATGAGTAAGAGCCCCTATATTGGGCGGGCATTTTTAGCGCAAAGCTCTATAGCTTGGCCATTCGGCGGTACACTATGCGCCGAAGCAGGCTTTTTAGAGCCATGCCCTTTTAGAGGAGGTCACCATGATTGATGTTAGTCCTTTACGTCGTAGCTATACCATGTCAGGTCTTGATGAAAAAGATCTGACTCCAACCCCTATTCCTTTGTTTGAGCGCTGGCTTAAGGACATGATCGACTCTAACCTCTACGACCCTAACGGCGTGGTCGTCAGCACAGTCGATGAGACCGGTCAGCCATACTCCCGCATGGTGCTCTTAAAGAACTACGATGAGCACTCCCTCGTGTTCTTTACCAACTTAGGCTCGCGTAAGGCTCAGCACCTTGCTCACAACCCAAAGATCTGCATGCTCTTCCCTTGGTACTACTTAGAGCGTCAGGTCATGTTTATTGGCACTGCCGAGAAGCTCTCGGTACCTGCTGTGATGAAGTACTTCCATTCCCGTCCACGCGATAGCCAGATTGCTGCTTGGGCTTCACATCAGTCAAGCCGCATCTCTGCACGCTCGATGTTAGAGAGCAAGTTCATGGAGCTCAAGCAGAAGTTCCAAGCAGGTGAAGTACCTCTGCCATCGTTCTGGGGTGGCTATAAGGTCACTTTCCACCAGGTTGAGTTCTGGCAAGGCCGTGAGAACCGTCTCCACGATCGCTTTATCTACGACCTCCAAGAGGACGGCAGCTGGTCAATCTCGCGCTTAGCCCCATAACAACTAGCCACAGTGCCAACAGCTGCTGCGGCTGCAGCCACCAAACAGCAAAAAGCCCCTGTCATGTACGTGGTAAGGGGCTTTTAGGCAGCGCAATGCCGATGAAATCGTAATAAGCCATGCTGAAGCACCACTGGCACAAGAGCACATAGCGCTGCAAGCTTAATCATGGATCGCGTGTACTGCGAACATGCTCTCGTAAGAATAGACCTGTAGGAACTTCTTCTTGTACGCAAGGATTTTCTTGCTCTCCTTTGATCCATCCTTGAGGAAAGTGAATTGGTTAAAGGCCTCGACAAAGCTCTTCCTCAGGACTCTGACCTGCTTTAGCGCATCCATAATGCCGTAGGACTTTGCGCTAAAACGAGTGCTGTTCTTAACGATCTCACATGCCTCTTTGTACGTGAGCTTGCTCACCATGCCGTCACGCAGATAGCTAAAGAAAGGCTCTGGCAGGAAGTCAGCAGGCTTGTTGCCAAAGCGCTGAATATCTTTCATGGCGTTCTTAGCATAGATAAAGACACTAGAGCACGGTGCATTAGGATCAACGCTACCACCTAAGGCAACAATGTCGTAGTAGTCCTCTACCGTTAGAGGCCAATCTAACGTGCTCAGATAATCACGACCTTTTTGGGTCGCGATGAAAGCCTTTTTTTGCGCCTCTTTGTCCTGCACTCGGCTGACGAGGATGTACGCAAGTAGGAACATCTCGTCCACAAATCTAAAAGATAAGCACTGCTGCCAGATATCATCAAGCTTTGGCAGTGGGTCATTGCCAAAACTCTCAACCATCAGCTGCATTTCTTCAGCCGAGAGGATCTCGAAGTCCTCATCAAGGTCGTACTGATCTTTTTCTGATGCCATTCGCAACTCCTAAAGCAAGCAACATCCACTAAAGTCATCAGGCGGATGCTCTTTCAATTGGCTGCAGCACTTACTACACTACAGCAACTAACAAGTACCGCACTAAGAGCTTAAAGTTAGCTTTCGCTAAAAGCCGTATAAGGAAAACATGCACTCATAGGCAAAGAGCTGCAGAAACTTCTCCTTGTACTCAAGGATTTTCTTGGTCTTTTCTGAGTCGTCGTTAAGGAAAGAAAAGTGGCTAAACGCCTTAAGGAAAAGTCCTCTTAGCTTTTTGACCTCGCGTAGAGCGGTAATAACATACACTCTTCTATTTTCACAACTCACGCCTGATGATGGATTACGATTAACGATTCTGACCGCACAGGCCTCTTCATATGTGAGTTTGCTCACCATGCCATCACGCAAATAACTATAAAAAGGCTCTGGTAAATCCATCGTAGAACTTTCACTAAAGCTTTGAATTGGTTTCATGGCAAGATCTGCAAAATAAAAAACCTCACCTCTTGAAACTGCAGCCACACTACCTTCTGTCACAGCTTTATCGTAGTCCGCCGAAACAAGTGGCCTGATGATCTCTGCCATAAAGCTTTCACTCTGATTTACGATATCAAATACCAACCTTTGATCTGACTTATCTTCTATTTGCAAGTAAGCGATATTAGAGATTAAGTCGAACATTTCAAGTGCAAAATTAAAAGACCAGCAGTAGTCCCATGCCTTATCAAGCTTGTAAAAGGCATCCCAGTACAATCGCTCATTGAACTCTTGCTCAAAGGTCAAATTACGCTGTGACAGAGCCTGTCTATACTCAGATTCCTCTATACCACCACAAAGCTTATAACTCCTTGCTACCTCTTCTGCTATTGGTTCCAAGTCTTCAGTGTAGAATTGATAAGCCATTACCAACCTCCCAATAGGGCAACACAACACTATCGCACTGACTCAAAGATACTGATACTGATGCGTTGCCCTCTGCAGTAACAAACTCTAGGCGCGCTTCCTTTAGCCACTAGCTCTTCTTTGACGCAGCAGGCTTTGCTTTCACGAACTCATCATAAGCGCCCTTGACGATATCAAAGACCCTCTTGATGTTAGGGTTAGCCCTCCGTACCTGCGGCGTTGCCAAACAGTACTCCATGCAGCGCTCAGCTAAGTACTCATCAAGATTGTCTAGCGCGACAGAATTAGGCACTTTGCCCTTAAGCGCCTGATTGAAGGTGTACAGGCCAACCTTTTCCGCTTGCTGTTGATCGCTGAAAAGCATGTCCCTCAGCACTTTCTTGTGAGGCACTAACTGTTCCTTAGTAAGATCTGCAAGGAAGTGGAAAAGCTCATGCACGACCAAAGCGGTTACAGGGCTAACCCCATCTTGGAGCGGCGAATCAAGTCTTTGACGCAAACGTTCTTGGTGTCTAGCCTTGATGTTTGCACATTGTCCCTTACCAAAAAACTTGTTGGTAACCCAAATTGCTCGGTCGTATGAGTCGTAATAGGCAAAAGTGCTCTGCACATCAAGCTGAGCTGAGTTAGGCTCAGCATTTGACGACAAGACAGACTTCCTCTTAGGAATCTCCTCCACAGGAAACTCTTCGACAGGAAGCCCTTGAGCCAGTCTTCTCCTAGCAGCTTCCTGACGTTTGGCTTGCCAAACGAGGAAGTTATACAGGTGCTCACACAGCTCACTTTCTTAGAGTGGCTTGTGCAACAATACTTCTCTGCCACTCAGATCCTTTTCATTAAATAACCTGTGGGTTTTTCTCAACTCCAGAGCGCTAAGCGACAGCTTGCGCAGGTAAAACGACAGCGTTTGGTTCTCGTTATCACTTGAGAACTTATGAGCTAGCGCCTTGGCATTAGTACTAGCTTGCTTTTCGATCTTTTCGATAAACTGTTTATCCTCGGCAAAGACCCTATCTAAGGCACTAACGTCAGCGTCATCATCATCGATGTCGGAATCTCCGTCATCATCGTCGGCATTGACGTCATACTCGGCCTCGTCGTCATCGTAGTACTCATCGTCGACTTCGTACTCGTAGTCGTCCGTGTCGTACTCATCGTCATCGTCGACTTCGTACTCGTCTTCGTCGTCAACGTCGTACTCTTCGTCATCATCGACTTCGTACTCTTCGTCATCATCGACGTCATGCTCGTAGTCGGCGATGTCGTAGTCAACATCAGTGGAGTCAAACAGCCCCTTATCTTCTGCCACAAAATGGCCGGAGATGAAGCTCAGCAGCAGGTCATATTCCTTCTGGGAGAGCTGACTAATGGTGCTACCTAAGTTTAGGTCAGCCAAGTTATGGTCTGTGATGAAGCGATCACAGGCTAATGCCGACAAGCCCACATCTAAGAACAAATCCTCCAAAGTGGAGCGCAAGGAGTCATGTTTTTTGATCTCCTTAATTGCACGCTGCTTGGCTTGCTTTTGCTCTTCTTTGCTTACGCAGATGAAGAAGTCATCGAGGTTATCTTCGATGAATTGGCATTTCTCGGAGAGAACCCTGCCCTTGATGTACCCACACTCAGCTTCCGTTAGGTATTTGGTGCAAAGCTGCTTTGTTGGCACACCTTTACAGAGAAGATGCTCGGTAATTTCCTTACGAACAAAATCAGAACACTTTAAGTCCTCAATAAAGAGTGCGATAGTATTGTTTGCATCAGCTTTGAGCTGCGCATCGATCTGCGCACTTACCACCTGTCTGATTTGCTCAAACAGCTTGGACAACTCATCAAGAGGTACATCGTCACCAAACACAATCACCTTGTTGAAAGGGTTTGGAAGCGGTTGTTGATCGCGATCCATGGCCACAGCGCGCCCGATTGCGTGGTACTTGTGCTCAATGTCTTCATAATAACGAGCAATCTTACCACCGCAATTACCAAGCTCAGGCAGTAAGAACAGGGCACAAGGAAACAGCTCACCAAAAACATGGACACCATGGGCAAAAGCGTAGAGCTCATCATGAGGCCCGTACCTCAAGGTATCAAAGAGAACTTCTATAAATCAAGCTAAATGGCTTGTTTATCTCATTTGTTTGTTCCTGATAGGAACTGGCCGACTGTCTACACCTTGGGCTTCGAAAAGTACGGCCAACAGGAGGTTCATACCCTAGCTAAAGGCACATGGCAT
>CALXYZ010000234.1 GCA_944393075.1 uncultured Anaerobiospirillum sp.
ACTATTGCTAACTACAATAGCTCGCTGACATATTTACAAGCAGCTTTAGGCTAATAGGCGGCCCACAGCAGACCTAAACTTTAAGTTCTGTTAAGCTTTTGCCCTGCTGTCTTGTATTCGCACCTAAAGAGAGGTTTGAGCCTCCCTTTTGTGTCTCTGCTCCAAACAAAAACTGCGGGCACAAAAAAGCCTGTGGAGACAGTACCGCCACAGGCTTTTTTAGCTTGGTCTGCGCTCTAGGCGCAGGACTTATGAGTATGAATCAGCGAACAACTTGCTGATTATAAGGAATCGGCAGAGCCTAACTCCTTGAAGGCTTCCATGACACGCTCAACCATGGACTCCTCGCCCTTGCGTAACCAGACGCGTGGGTCGTAGTACTTCTTGTTAGGAGCGTCAGCACCAGTTGGGTTGCCTAACTGGCCTTGTAAGTATTCCTTGTTGGCCTCGTAGTAGTTCTTGATGCCGCTCCAGTTAGCCCACTGGGTGTCGGTGTCGATGTTCATCTTGATGACACCATAGGAAACGGCCTCGGCGATCTCTTCCTTAGAAGAACCAGAACCACCGTGGAACACTAAGTTCAGTGGCTTGTCCTCAGCTAAGCCGAACTTCTCCTTCACGAACTTCTGGGAGTCGCGGAGAATGGTTGGCTTTAACTTCACGTTGCCTGGCTTGTAAACGCCGTGGACGTTACCGAAGGAGGCTGCGATGGTGAAGTTAGGGGAAATCTTGATTAATTGCTCATAAGCGTAAGCCACGTCCTCTGGCTGGGTGTATAAAGCGGACTCATCCTTGCCGGAGTTGTCAACGCCGTCTTCCTCACCACCGGTGCAGCCTAACTCTAACTCTAAGGTCATGCCCATCTTGGCCATGCGCTCTAAGTACTTGCAGCACAGAGCGACATTGTCGTGTAAGGACTCCTCAGAGAGGTCTAACATGTGAGAGGAGAATAATGGCTTACCATTCTTTGCAAAGTACTCCTCACCAGCGTCTAATAAGCCGTCAACCCATGGGATTAACTTCTTAGCACAGTGGTCGGTGTGTAACACGACTGGAACGCCGTATTCCTTAGCGACGTTGTGAACGTGTAAAGCACCAGAGATAGCACCTAAGATGGAGTTGCCTTGTGGACGGTCAACCTTTAAGCCCTTGCCAGCGACGAAAGCAGCACCACCGTTGGAGAACTGCACGATCACAGCGGAACGAGCCTTAGCAGCAGCCTCTAACACAGCATTGATGGTATTAGTGCCGACGCAGTTAACAGCTGGGAAAGCGTAGCCATTTTCCTTAGCGACAGCAAATAACTTTTGCACGTCTTCGCCAACTAACACGCCTGGCTTAACAACATCTAAAATCTTAGTCATGTGAGATGATTTCCTAATCTAAAAAGAGACGTTCTTGAGAACGCGCCTCTATTATAACGCACCTGCGTTCATTACGCCGCAAAAGGCACGGCCCTATGCGGATCGTGCCTTTTGTGCGGCGCACGCACACCCTGATACTTTTAAATCAAGAGTGTGTTGACCGAAGTTTGAGCTTATTCAGCAGCGCGCTTCTCTAAGATCTCAACAGCTGGAAACTTCTTGCCCTCTAAGAACTCTAAGAAAGCACCACCACCAGTGGAGATGTAGGAAATCTTGTCCTCAAGATCGAACTTCTGGATAGCAGCAATGGTGTCACCACCGCCAGCAACCGAGAAAGCACCGTTAGCAGTAGCTTCAGCGATAGCCTTAGCCATTTGCTCAGTGCCCTTAGCGAAGTTGTCGAACTCGAACACGCCAACTGGGCCGTTCCATAAGATGGTCTTGGCGCTCTTGATGGCGTCGCAGATTTTCTTCATAGACTCTGGGCCTAAGTCCATGATCATGTCGTCGTCAGCAATAGCGGTAACTGGCTTGACCTCAGCTGGGGTATCAGCGGAGAACTCCTTGCCAACCACAGTGTCAACGAAAGCTGGGATGGAGGTCTTAGCAGCTAACTCCTTAGCGGTGTCAACTAAGTCAGCCTCGAATAAGGACTTACCAACGCTGTGGCCTTCAGCAGCGATAAAGGTGTTAGCAATACCACCACCAACAACTAAGTGGTCAGCAACGTTTAAGAGGCTGTTTAAGACTGGTAACTTGGTGGAAACCTTGGAACCGCCAACGATAGCTAACATTGGGCGAACAGGGTTCTCAAAAGCCTTACCTAAAGCGGTGAGCTCCTTGTCTAAGAGCAGGCCAGCGCAGGCTTCTGGAGCGAACTGAGCAACACCATAGGTGGTGCCTTGAGCGCGGTGAGCAGTACCGAAAGCGTCCATGACGAAGACGTCGCATAATGCGGCATACTTCTTAGCTAAGGCTTCATCGTTCTTATTCTCACCCTTGTTGAAGCGGCAGTTCTCTAACACGACAACTTCACCGTCAGCAACTTCAACGCCGTCTAAGTAATCCTTGACTAAGCGAACAGGGATTGGAGCTAATAACTTAGCCATGTGCTCAACGACAGGCTTTAAGGAGAACTGCTCGTCGTACTTACCTTCGGTTGGACGGCCTAAGTGCGAAGTCACAATGACCTTAGCACCTTTCTCAAGGGCTAACTTGATGGTTGGTAAAGAACCAACAATACGGGCATCGGAGGTAACCTTACCATCATTAACAGGTACGTTTAAATCAGCGCGAATGAAAACACGCTTGCCCTTAAGGTCGAGGTCGGCCATCTTCTTGATTGCTGCCATAACGATAAATCCTCTATTTAAACTGTCGTAAAGACTAAACCCAGCGAAAGCTCAAACCCACTCATAGACAGGCAGGTATAAGTGCAAGTACGTGGCTTTGACGCTTTACTTTGCCTACTAAGCTCTTTCCTCACGCGGAGTGCTGTAAAAAACGCAGTCTGGCATAACACAGAGTCCAACCAATCATCACACCGCAACAGACAAGCTTCAAACGATGCCGTCTATTGCCTGAGCTTCAAGGCTAAAACCTTATGCTTGGGAATGTAAGAGAAACATGAGCCTAAGCAGGGATATCCTGCCAATTTCAGGTGCAGCTAGGCCACAACACTAAGAGTGTATGTAAACCCTTACACCCTAGTTTCTACTAGAGAAACAGTATAATCAGCGCTTGATGAACTACCTACGCACTTACGTGCGAGGTTTCGTGAGGTCGGTGCCTCACTTTTAGTAAGCACCCATTACTGGGTACTTACGGGCATGTCCACAATGCCCCCATCAGGTAGGAGCAAAAAGCTCGTTCCTGAGTTCTTAGAGGGTATTATACATGATCAAAATGTGCGACAACAGCCGCTTTCATCCCCACGCTCACGCATGGGGAATTTCGCGGCAACTGTTAAAAATCAACTGTGAGACATCAAATTTGCAGGCGCAAAAGCCCTATTTGTGGCATTGGTGACAGTAGCCGCAGCCACGCTCAACACCACCGCATAGATAAAAAAGCCACTGCCGCATCACCAAGTCACTCCGACTCAGCTTACGAACAGTGGCTGTTGTTCCAAGCTCCTTAATAGCGCAGGCATTAGCGTGCTGTAGCTGCCTACCGCTATCTACCTTAGCGTTAAGGCTCTAACTAATTCAGGTTGATGTTGCTCCACACCAAGCGTAAGTGATGCTGGGTAGCTAAGGCCATAGCCTTGAGATCTGGATCGACCTCTGGGCCGTTGTTGCAAGTGCAGAAGATACGCAGGCAGCGACGCAGGATATAAACAATGCGCTCAATGTACTCGGAGATCTTGAGGGCATAGCTGTTGTGGATAGCGCTGCGGCTTAACAGCTTGAAGCTCTCCCCGTCAAAATCATCGTGCTCTAAGCCCTGGCAGAGCTGCTGATAGAATGGCATAATCCACAGATTCACGTTGAGCTCAATAAAGAGGCTAAAGCACTCGCACACTGAGAGCATGCTCAAGTCACTAAGCTCTGGATCTTGGCAAACACGACGGTGGCAGCTTTTGGCAACCTCGTTGACCTGAGTTGGTTTGTGGTTTTGCGCAAAGTGAATAGACACAGCCATAACATCGCGCACATCATTGAGGTTCTCACGGCGACCAAAGAGATTGGCTAAACCAAAGGCGTTGGTCAGGGTTGAAGAGAGCTGCTCAATGGTGCTTAAGAACAAGGCTAAAGAAGGCTCGGAGCACTGATTGTAAGAAGAGACCACTGCCTTTAAAGCCTCTACATCAATACGGTACTCTTTGTTCATTTTGCGATCAGGCTCACCACCACCAAAGCGGGCATTGAGCACTACAGCACGCTTGAGCTTGGATAATGGCTCTAAGCCAATCAGACCACCTTGCTTTTGAGGCAGTGGAGTGAGGTTTAAAGCCAACTTGCTTTGTGCTGCACCTGCAGCCGAGGAAGAAGCTGGAGCAATAGAAAGAGACGAGGTCGACACTACAGTCGAGACAGTGCTATCTACAGCACCATCGACAGTACTGTCGGCGGCATTGATATCTGCAGTAGCGGCACCGGAGTCAGCAGCACCGAGAGTGGTGGCAGCGATAGCTTCGTAATCCACCGCAGCACCTAATGGCTTGACCTCAGAGTTGCCCACGAGACCAAAGATGTGGGTGCTATCTAAGTACTCTTGAGGAGCACCTGAAATCAGCAACATGATCTCGTTAATCATGGTGCTGAACTCTAAGCGGATATCATCTAAGTCGTAAATAGTGTGACCAAAGGTGTTCTCTAAGAACTCAGGATCGATATCCTTGAGCTCAAACTCCACCTCGCTGATCTGACTGCGCTCAGAGCCAGCGACAATCTCGCCCAAGTCGACTGCTAACTCAAAGCTTAAGAACAGAGGCACTTTAAAGGTCAGGCTTTGGCGAACAAAATCAGTCTTGTACTTGGAAATTAATGGGTGCTCTTGGGTGAGCTTGACCATACCCTCAGGCAGGGTTCCTAGTGCAAATAACGAGAGATCAGGGACAGCAATATCGTGATCTAAGGTGAGGTTGTATTCACTGTGAGTGTGGGAAGCACCATCGGCTGGGTCTTGCGACTTGCACTTGATGGTCATCTCCACTTCGCCTTGCGACTGCGACTGGCTGGCAGTGCCATCCGCGTTTAAGGTGACATCAAAGGCACGGCGCAGGCGCAAGCCGGCCATGAAGTTCTTGAAGAACAGATCGTCTTTGGTATCAAAATATTCGTTAGCTAAAGCTTGGCGACGAGCGTGTGCAGCGTCTGCTATGAATTCTTCTAGAGGATGAGCTTTCTTGAAGCTCTCATCGAGGTTGGCATAACGGGCACTGACAATCTCATTGAACTTAAGGCAGAACTCAGCAATAAAGCTCTCAGCATATTGTGGGTTGAGTGCATACTTGTACTCGCACTCGAGATTGTGCAGTAAATTCCCGAGCTTGCTGCTACTAGTAGCCATAGACTAGCCCCTATTCTCCAAATGTGCCTGATTTATCTGACTTATAGCGACCAATACCCCACTCGTGAGAGTGGGGATAAGGTCGCATGTTTGGATAAAGTATTGCTCAGCTTTGTTGGACTGCAATGCGGCTCAATGCTCTGATTACATTTGTGATCTAATCATAAATCCGAAAAAAATGCATATTCTTCGGAATAAGGAGGTTAAACACAGCGGCTAAAGCCGCATAAACACTGGCATTGACACTGATTTAGGCATGAAATCTTGTACGCATGAACGCGACAGGTGCTTGAGCTTTTAGGACAAAAAAGGCATAGTGCCAACCTCAATCGGTTCACAGGGAAATTTCGGGAAACCTAACATAGTCGTATCAAAACTAATTCATCAGAATGAAATATACATCA
>CALXYZ010000235.1 GCA_944393075.1 uncultured Anaerobiospirillum sp.
GCGTAACTTCAGAACCCCCCAACTGGCTGCGTGAGGTTAAAATTGTGGGTACCAAAACTTATTGGATTGAGCACTAGCTCATGGCGTCTTAGTTCTAAAATCCCACAAACAACGCTGCCATCTCCCACAGCCCCACATGTTATATGTGGTACGGCAAAGAGATGGCAGTGCTGATGAGGATTCGAGCACTCACTTTACTTAAAGAGCTAACACTCTCTTAGAGATCTAAGGTGAGGGTTACAGGGCAGTGATCAGAACCAAAGACTTGGTTTTCGATGGTAGCATCCTTGATGCAATCTTTGAGTTCGTCGGAGACAAAGAAGTAATCAATACGCCAACCAACGTTCTTTTCACGGGCACGCATCTTATAAGACCACCATGAGTACTGCTGATCAATATCACCGTGTACGTGACGGAAAGTATCGATATATCCAGCACCAACAAACTTATCTAAAAAGTCACGCTCAATCTGCAAGAAGCCAGTGTTGTAGACGTTGGTCTTTGGACGAGCTAAGTCAATGGCTTTATGAGCGATGTTGAAATCGCCACAGACCACAATAGGCTTAGTCTTTCGCAGACTTTGAGCATAGTTAAAGAAGCAGTCAAAGAAGCCCATCTTATAAGGCACACGCTTAAACTGGCCCTTGATTGGCTTGTCATTAGCATCAAGCACCTCACCGCCACCGTTAGGGAAGTAACCATTAAAGAAGTGGAACTTCTCAAACTCCAAGTGCACGATGCGACCTTCGCCCTGATAAGCAGGATCTGGGAGCTCGATTTCAACGTTAAGTGGCTTGATCTTAGAGAAGACGGCCGTGCCAGAGTAGCCCTTTTTCACTACCGAGCTAGCAAAGTAGCTATGGTATCCGGTCTTATTGGTGACGGCAGCAGGCATCTGAGCGACCTCAGCCTTGGTCTCCTGAAAACCAATCACATCGTACTGATCTTGAGCAAACCACTGCTGCCATTCCGGCTTTGCTGCTACGGCCCTAATGCCATTGACATTCCATGAGGCAAGCTTAATCTCCAACGCCATTTCCCCTACTCAAGCAAGATCCAAAGAAAACAGAAATCCGCTGCACGCAACAAGCACATACACATACACATTTGCATATACACGCACACGCGCAAGCGCAAGCATGGCTTAGTTGCAGGACATCTACACAATGATAACCAAACGCGGGCAACCATTGCCATCAACAGCTACAGCCTGCGAAAAATAATCGCACAGTCACCCAAAGCCAATCGGTGTTAAGATGAGCCTGCTGTGCTTGAGCTAAGCATCGTAGCTTCAGCCTCACCAACCAGCCCCTACTCCACCACTACAACATCACTGCCACTAAGGAGGCACGGTGAAAACCCTTGCTCTAGACTTCCTTGTTAAAAACAAGGCAGAGTTCAAACAATACACATACGAGTGTGCACCTGACCATCATGACTTTGGCCATCACGCCGCTAAGTCCTTAGGACTTTCTGAAGAAAAAGTCTTCAAAACCATCATCCTGCACCACGACAAAACCTATGTCACCTGCATCGTTCCGGTGTATGGTCGTATCTCGCTTAAAGCTGCCGCTCGTGCCACCAAACTCAAGGACTTAGAAACAGTGGATCCTGCCACTGCACAACGCGTAACTGGCTTTGTGGTTGGCGGTATTAGCCCTTTTGGGCAAAAGCGCCGCACCATTTCCGTCTTAGACAGCTCGGCGCTCACCCAAGATGAAATCTTGGTCTCCGCAGGTCAGCGCGGCATGTCAGTAGGACTTGCCCCAGACACCATAATCAAGCTCTTAGATGCCATTGTCGCCGATGTGGTTGAGAAGTAGCCGTGGTTGGTCTTAGTGCTGCAAATGCCGTCATGGCTTTGACAAAGGCGCACCTCTCAATGGAATAAGGCTTGCATACGAGTAAACCGTCTATTTTGTCCTGCATGACGCAGAAAATAAGGAGTTTTTCATGAGTGTCGAAGCGCTAAACGATTTCTTCAAAGGCCTCGATAGCAACGAGGACATGTCCAAAGAATTCGATGGCTTATCTCAAGACAACTACAAGGATAATGTAGTCGCTTTAGCTAAGAAGTATGGCTATGAGTTCACGGTCGATGAGCTCGATCAAGTCATTGAAGCTGCTAAGCTGCTCAAAGAAAAACTTGCTCTGCAGCAAAAATAACAATTCTAGGCAAGGTGACTCTTTCGGCCCAAGGATCAACCTTGTCACCAGAGCATCATGATTTGCTCATAGGCATTCTCCTCCTTTTTGGCAAAGCCTGTGGCTACTCTAGCCTCAGGCTTTTTTAGTGCCTGTTGCAGCTATTCGGCTACTCGGCAACTCGGCCATTAAGCCACTCAGCCATTAAGCCACTCAGCCATTCAACCATTGGCTCACTCACATCACTCACTACCTACACCTATATCTCCCTTGCGCTCAAGCTAAATGGCATATGCGTCGTGTAACAGCTCGCTCCCACACATACTCATGCCACCCCAAGCATGTCTGACAGGAACAACTTTTTGCATTATCCCCACATAGCTTCTTTGGGATAAGGTAGCGTACTTTTGCTTTTTTGGGGTTTGTGCGAGATGTTTATCATCCGTGAAAACGTTTACAATGGCTAAGCAACTGCATTTGCGCTTGCATGGGACTTAGCCTGAAACTGCCATACCAGCACAAATGCGTTTTCTTGCGCACAACATATGATTTTTGTGCATAAGCGCAGGTTATAAACGCTTAAAATGCAGCACTTTTTGGCACTTAAGGCGCATAAGATCATTTGCGAATAAGCACACGTTTGGGTGTAAAATGATCGCAATTTATGTGCGGCTGCCTGTATGTTGCACGCAGAGCAAAATGCTAGAGTAAAAAGCTAAAAAAGTAGCAAAATGCTTACAGCAAAAGGCTCATGATAGTGTCAACATGCACTTGCAAGCTGGTGATCTGGTGATCTGGTGATCTTGTGAGCAATCACAAACACAATCACAATCAATGCCATGCAAGACTAGCCGATTGGTTCAATGGTTTATGGAGACTGGGAATGAGAAAGCCACTCGTGATGGGCAATTGGAAGCTCAATGGTACTAAAGAGTCCGTGACTGCATTAGTCAACGCTTTAAAGGAGCCTGCAAACAAGGCTGCTGACAAGGCTGACGTTGCTGTCTGCGCCCCAGCTGTGTTCATCGGCATGGTTGAGCAATTAGCCCAAGGCTCGAAGTTAGCCTATGGCTCTGAGGACTGCGATATCCACACTCAAGGTGCCTACACTGGTGAGAACTCCCCAGTTATGCTGCGTGAATTCGGCTGCACCTACGCTATCGTTGGTCACTCCGAGCGCCGTGACTACCACAAGGAGTCCAGCGAGTACGTTGCTCAGAAGTACCAAGCTGCTCAACAGAACGGCTTAATCCCAGTGTTATGCGTCGGTGAGTCCGAGGCTGAGTTCGACGCTGGCAAGACCATGGACGTTGTCCGTGAGGAATTAAAGGCTGTTATCGACCTCTGCGGCATCGAGTCTTTCAAGAACGCCGTTATCGCCTACGAGCCAATTTGGGCTATCGGCACCGGCAAGACTGCTACCCCAGAGATCGCTCAGAAGGTTCACGCTGACATCCGTGCTTACTTAGCTACCTTCAACGCTGAAGTCGCTGACGGCGTGCGTATCCTCTACGGTGGTTCTTGCAATGCTAAGACCGCTCCAGAGCTCTTCGCTCAAAAGGACATCGACGGCGGCTTAGTCGGCGGTGCTTCCTTAAAGGCTCCAGACTTCACTGCTATCATCGAAGCAGCTGTTGCTAACGCCTAATCTCTGATACTTGCTGCCAAAAGGCAGCAACAGCCCGCACCACCAATGCAAGGCCTTGAAAGCCTTGAAAGCCTTAAAAGCAAGCTGCGGCGGCTGCGGGCTCAATAACATCTCTTCTGCTTACATGTTGCCATACTCCACCGCAAGATATATCTTGCAACACCTAGGCTCTGTGGTAGTTAGTGACAACAGCACCAAGACCAAAAGAGCAGAGAGATATCTGATTACGAGGGCAGCCTCGGCTGTCTTAGTTGGCCTTAGGGCCTTAGGGCCTTAGGCATGGGCTTTTTGAGCAAATATAGTGCTTTATGCCTCCTTTTGCGTAAAGTCTTGCCTTAGCAAGTACGCTCTTTTAAGCTTGTAGCCTTAAGCAGAGTCACTCCACTCAGCATAGTGATAACACATGGGCTTGTGGATGCACGCGCCGCTTCGCGAGAATTACAGCAAAACGCGGTAAGTTGGTGGCTTGAGAATTGACTCTCTTTAGCTTTAGATTAAGCTCCGGAATAAGACATGGCTATTAAAAAGATTGGTATTTTGACCTCTGGTGGTGACGCTCCTGGCATGAACGCAGCTATCCGTGCTGTGGTTCGTACTGCAATCGACTACAACTACGAGGTTTGTGGTATTCAAGACGGCTATTTAGGTCTGCATGAGGGCCTGATTGTTCCTTTAAACCGCAAGAGCGTTTCTGACATGCTCAACCGCGGTGGCACTTTCTTAGGTACTGCCCGCTTCCCACAATTCAAGGAAGAATCCATCCGTCGCGAGTGCGTTGAAGTGATGAAGAAGAACGGCATCGACGCCTTAGTGGTTGTCGGTGGTGACGGTTCTTACATGGGTGCAAAGCTCTTAAGCGAGTTAGGCTTCCCTTGCATTGGTCTTCCAGGCACTATTGACAACGATATTGCTGGTACTGATACCACCATCGGCTTTGATACCGCTTTAAATACAGCTGTTATCTGTATCGACCGTTTACGTGACACCTGCTCTTCTCACAAGCGTATTGCTGTGGTTGAGGTCATGGGCCGTCACTGCGGTGACCTTGCTATTCACGCTGCAATCTCCTGTGGCGTGGAGGCAGTGTTAGTCCCAGAGCAGCCATGGGACAAGGAAACTGTTTACACTTCGATCGAGAAGTCGATTGCTGAAGGTAAGCGTCACGCAATCTTAGTCGTCTGCGAGAACCAGACTGACGTGCACCAGATGGCTCACGAATTAGAGCAGCGCACCGGCTTAGAGTCTCGTGCTACCGTTATCGGCCACATTCAACGTGGTGGTACTCCATCGGCTGCTGACCGTGTGCTGGCAAGCCGTATGGGTGCTTACGCTGTTGAGTTATTACACCAAGGTGAGTCTGGCCGTTGCGTCGGTATTCAACGCGGTGAGCTCGTGCACCACGACATCATTCAGTGCATCGAGACCATGAAGCACAAGTTCCGTGAGGATCAGTACAAGTTAGCTGTCTCCTTAAGCTAATAGCTAATAGCAGAGACAACACAAACCTGTACTTGGCCTTAAGCCACAAAAGAGGGAGCAAATGCTCCCTTTTTTGTTGGTCACTACCTACCAGTCAATCGCAATCCCCAGACACAGCGTTGCCTAACTAACTTTGAGCTCATATTGAGAAGCTGAACAGCTCAAGAAGCCTATTTTTAGTGAAATTGGCGTAGCAATGCGGTTTTGCGCTATGTCTTCGACAAAGCAAGTTATAGCTATTGCTAAGATCATAGAGGCATCATGTTAGCCATAGCTACCTCTGATTTAGTAGGTAAATAGGCCGTTATACAAACCTCTAACATCATGGGCGCCATTAAAAAAGGCGGTATCGTTATTTCAGCTTCTTAATATGAGTTTGAGCATAAGTGTAATTTAATTTCAAAAAAGCCTTATATACCTTAACTTCCGCCAGTTAGGCACTGATTTCGAAAATATAGCCGTTCTTTGGTGGCTATATTTTGGCTAGAGA
>CALXYZ010000236.1 GCA_944393075.1 uncultured Anaerobiospirillum sp.
CGCAAAGCTAACCTTACGTGACAGCACCCACTGATCAAGATGGCCGTTGAGCACTAAAGCAGGAACAAGAGCTAGCCCTGTGCTGCCAAAAAGAGTCCAACTTGTGCCGTTATGCTTCTGCCTACGCGAGACAAGTAGATCAGAGGGGAGTATAGCAACCCACGAGTCACGAGTGGCAGGCGACCGTACAGTAGGGAATATTTTGAACCGCTACCAATTAACGAAGGGCAGGGCATGCCCAGATGGCCTGTGTTATCGTACTTAGCAATAAGTGCGATATAACGCGAGCCTCGTTAGAGGCCGATCAGCAGGAACCAAACCCATGCTATGCAGTAGGAACCTCCTCGGAATCCCCTTGCGTAAGCTGGGGGAGGATGTCAAGAGAGTAGGGTGGAGCTTTGCCCCCAAAGCCAGCATTTGCTGGCTTTTGAGGATGGTGTTGCTCATTTTGCGCATCTCTTTAGTGCGTACCTCTGTTGTGCTATTCTGTGCGAAGTTTCTTCCCCTGGTTTTAGCCAGAGGAAATGGCAGAACACTGCCAACTTTCTAATCACAATGTAGGGTGGATGTATGTTCGCAAAGATGCGATGGCAACAGTCTTTTAAAAGTGCAATTTGTGGGACGTTGATGGCGGCTTTTGTCGGTGGTATGCTCGCGCCAACAGCCTCCGCCGCAGAAGGTGAGCGCAAGTTCTTTACCCCAGAGCAAGAGCAAGAGTTGCATACCATTATCCACGAGTACTTAGTGTCCCATCCAGAGGTCTTGTTTGATGCCGCTAAGGCCTTTGAGGCGCAGCAGCTTGATGCCCAAGAGCAAGCTCTAACCGAGGTCATCGACTATCTGCGTAACGACGATTTCACCCCAGTACGTGGTGATCGTAAGGCTCCTCACTACCTCATCGAGTTCTTCGACTACAACTGCGGTTATTGCAAGGTGGTGCGCTCGCTCACCAAGAAGCTGCAAGATGAGTACGATTTAGTGACCATCTACGTTGAGTTCCCAATCCTCTCTGATTTAAGTGCGCATGCTGCTGCCATTGGTTTAGCTATGTACTCACAGAGCCCAGAGAAGTACTTGCAGTATCAGGACATCCTGATGCAGATCAACACCCGCATTACTGATGAAGAGCAGATTAAGGATGCTGTGGCTAAGGTCGGTGGTAACTACGACGAGCTCAGCGAGTTAGTAAACAGCGACAAACGCATAAAAACAGCTCTGCGCAAGAACATGGAGCTAGGCCAGAAGATTGGCGTGCAAGGCACCCCATTCTTTATTCTTGATGGCACTGTGATTCGTGGTGCAGTCAAGGAGTACTCCACCTTTGAGGACATTATCAAAGCCTCAAGTGCTATTAACTACTAAGTAGTGGTCTAGCTGGTGCTTAAGTCAGCGCTGGCATACGCCAGTATGCGCTGACAAATGCCGGCGATTGCCGGCGAGCGCCAGCAAGCGCTTGACTTCACTAACACGACAGAGCCCTGTGCACGCAGCACAGGGCTCTGTCGTGTTAGTATGGGATGTTTTCGGTGATGGTGCCGCAGAGGCGGTTTTTGCGTTAAGGAGGGGTTATGGATACGTGGCTGATTGTGGCTATTGCTGTGCCTTTTTTGTTTATCATTGGTGTGGTTTATAACGCCATCAAAGACCAAAAGAAGCTGGAGCAAAACCAATTGCGTAAGGTGCTGCAAAAGCGCTACTACCGTGAGTCGTTACCTCCTGATCACAAAGATCATCTCACCGTAAAGCCTTATGACGATGCAGATGACGACTATGGCTTGCCTGAACGTCAGGACAAAGTGCGTGCCGCAAAGTATGGTGCTGCCGCTACCGCTACTCTCGACGCTAAGGATGAGGCTGACATCAAAGGTGATGATCATCTAGATCGTAGTGATGAGAGCGATCCTCATAAACTAGGACCTACCAACTTTGAGGCTAAACACGCAACAGATTACTTCTCCAAGTACCATTAGCAACGCTCTGACAGCGCTACCGTGTTATAGCAGCTACGCTCTACAGCGCTGCTGCTAGCTCTAAGTCTCATTTTTTGTTGCCTGCTGTCCACTTGGATGGTCTTTTTGCGGACACACACACACACAAAAAAAAAAGGCCTGCTATGGGGGCAGACCTAAGACCATCATTGAATGAAACAGTACGACAACTGACAATCCATGTCATGTTGCAACACTTGGTGATGTGTAACATGATTACATCCCAAGTTATCACTATCTGAGCGCGCATTACGGTGCAATGCGGGGCCAAGAGTGAGTTGATTTAACTCCAGCTGCCTAATGCCTTTTGAGTAAAGTCCTATATTGCATTAGACCTTATGTGGAAGTAGCGCCTGTGTTATGGAGCCACAAACTATCTACACAGAAGCACGAGGACTGCTTTTTGGAGAAGTCTTACCTATATGTCCTCATGGCTACTCTATTACATGTATATTTGCCTATCGCGGTGCCAAGGTGCAGTCAAACATTGGTGCGAGTTTGATTTGGCACGCCTATAGCTCTCTGCAATCTAATCTGCTGCCTATACTTGATCGGATTTGGTATGACAAAGCTCAATGAGCAGGATGAGCTTTGTGGCAGGTTATCGCTGACAATAAGCAACGAAGAATAGCCACTATTCACTTCAGGTTAAATCATTAGGCCTTAGACTTAAGCGGTGCCTTAGGTCTAAAGTACAAGCATCTTTTGATTGAATTAGCTACGCAAACATAAGCTTTTGGCTGCCACTCGGCCGGCGCCCTTAAGCCCGTTTTATCCTCTCCCCCTTCTCCCAAAAGCAAAAACATGAGATTTGGAAAAGAGCTAAGACTTAGGAACACGCGTACCTAAAATGATCTTGCGATCTTTACTCCTATATGTTGCTAAAGCTTAAAGACCTTTGTCTGCTGCGGTGCCGTTGGTGCAATAGGATCACCGCAAAGATCTTGGCTTTATAGGAGGTAAGAAAACTTAGCTCACGATCAGTGTTTGGCTAGTCAGTGCTTGGGTTTGGTAAAGCACTGACTCACTTTTTGTAAGCTAGGTCATCTCAACATAGTGAAGCTAGCAGAGCAACTTAGCGCTGTGTCGCTGCTAAATATGTTGCTTGCTACCATCACTTGACTAGCTTTCGCTGGCAAAGGCTGACGCAGTAGCTGCAACGTCTTTGTAGCTCATAGCTTGTAGCAAGCTCAAGCTGTTGCTAGCCGACTTGAGGTACGCAGAGCATGGTGCAAGCAGTGTGGCCTCAAGTCTCTTAGCTAGGGTGAGCTCGAAAAGCTATATGCCTAGCAAAGCGACCGCGGCAGCGCGTGCCTGCGCGTACTTGTTTAGCTCGTCCCATGACGAGCTCTCCTTATGATTTGATGCTTGTTACGCCTACTCAAAATCGAACAAAGGACAGGTAGCTTCCCTGTTTGTGAAATGGATAGCCACCCAAAGCAATAAAGTAAAAGTGTCGTAATGTCACTCAACTTGGCCTTGAGGCTTGTCATTCAGCGCCCATACCGGAGAGGACTAGAAGACATCCTTCAACCTAACTAAGTAGAGCGCGATAGTTAGGCGGGACAATCTTGTGGTCTAGTCGGTCTTACCGTCGGGGCCACCCCCTTATTGATTAATTTAAGCTAATCCATATTAGCTGAAACTAAACTTCTAAGGATCCTGTGCGTGCTTGATTGCTGCTTACGGCTTGGTGTAAATCCACTTAATATCAAAATATGAATTTTAAGTAACATCATATACCGCGCAAACGGCTATTCTAAGCTGAATAATCGTTGGCGCTTAGCTGTAAATGCAACCTTGCACTTTAATTTTGAGTTATTGTCATCATAACAGTAAAGTTTAATAGTCACAACTACTTGGGGCAAAAAGATTTTGCGAAAAAGTCTTGTCTTAGGTGCGTATGGGGGCCATAAAAATGCCGTTTATGCCAATAAAACAGCTCAGAGATGGCCTTAAAGGGGCTTTAAATAGGAGTTGAGGAACCAAGTGGGTAAAGTTTCAAAAAATTAAACTTTGTCGCAAAAAGATGCTGTTGAATTTTCTCTATTACGCTTGAAGTTGCGATGTCTAAAAATAGATCATTTGTTGCCCCAAATAGCACCTATATGTCTGTACCTCCGCATGCACAGCCGTTTGCCGGAAGTTTGCGTGGTCGACTAGTGGTAAGGGGTAGCTACTACTCTTCGATGTGTCAAGCGATCTTAAAAGCTAAGCGAGCATACTTTTGGAGGCATATCTTACTTATGAAAGGCGGCGTATCCTTGCTTGCGCTGGCTCAACGGTTCTGAAGCAAAAGCCATTTGAGCGTTACTTTTGTCGCTCCTAGTTGTAACTTGTATACACTTGCAACTCGGCTTGCAACTCGGCTTGCAACTCGGCTTGCAACTCGGCTTGCAACTCGGCTTGCAGCTCGGCTTGTAGCTTGGCTTGTAGCTCGGATTGTAGCTCAGCTTGTAGGCTCTAGGCCCTAGGCCCTAGTGCGTATGGCGTAGAGCGTAGAACGTAAGCGTTGGCTATAATGAGTACAGTTGCCTCAGCTGCCGTCTGCGCTTTGTTAGCAAACGATAACAAGCGATATCGGTGCTGGTTCTGGTTTGTGTTGGCTTGGTCATGTTGTTGGAGGGTGGGGTATGAAGCAGCCACAAGTGGAGATTGGAGTTGGTTTGTTGGAGAAGTGGGCCGAGTTAGTCCCTCAGGTTAAGCGTCCACTCTTTGTAACTCGTGGTTCCGTAAAAGAGCTGTATCTCCCTAAGATCATGGCTTCTGCTGTCGCTTCCTTTGAGTGGTATCAGGTGTTCTCTGACTTCACGCCTTGTCCAATGCTCACACAGGCTAAATCTTGTCCAGCTGACTGGCTGTCGCAGTGCGATGCTCTGGTGGCTATTGGTGGTGGTAGCGCTATCGATTGTGCTAAGGCTATCAAGCATGGCCTTATGGAACAAACAGCTACAGCTGCCACTCTGCCAATTGTGGCGGTGACTACTACCTTTGGTTCTGGTAGTGAGGTCACTCCTTTTGCCGTGATTTACACCGAAAAAGGTAAGATCTCTTTAAGTGCTCCCGAGCTGCGTCCTGACGTGGTGATCTCTGATGCAGCTTGTGGTCTCTCGGTACCTGTGGCGCAGCGTGCAGCGGCTGCAGTCGATGCCCTGTGTCAGGGTATCGAGGCCTATTGGTCTCAAAGTAGTTCTGATGAGAGCCGTGAGCATGCTTTGCAATGCATTAAGATCACGTTAGAGAGCATTACATCAGGCGTGTTAGGAGATGATCTCAGGGTCCAAGAGCACCTTGCTCAGGCCTCACTGTTATCAGGTTTTGCAATCACTGTCAGCCGTACTACCGCTGCGCATGCTCTGTCTTACTACTTTACGCAGTTCCACGGCTTAGCCCACGGCCATGCAGTAGCTCTATTAATGCGTGAGCTCTTTGCTATCAATTTCCCATATGTAAAAGGTGGCGAGGCTTTGCTGTCTGCTCTTGGTCTTAAGGACAGTGCTGAATTTAAGTTATGGTTAGAGCAGCTTATGGAAAAGCTTGGGCTGATTTCATCGTTTGCTAGCCTCACCCTCAGTGCTGAGGAGATTGATCGTGCTGTGGCTACTGTTAATCTGCAGCGCCTTGCTAACAATCCTGCTCCACTGACAGCAGAGCAGCTAAAGCAGCTTATCTGCTAAGGACAAAAAGAAAATAAGGCGACCTGTACGGTCGCGTGCCATCTGTGACTAAACAGCGAGCATAGAGCCACCCTCTTGGTTAGCGACATTCAGC
>CALXYZ010000237.1 GCA_944393075.1 uncultured Anaerobiospirillum sp.
GTCCCATGACGGACTGAAGCTAGACAACTTAGGCTTGATCTCTCAAGCCTCGGTCGTAAGACCGCAGGTAGTTGACTGCTAAGCCATATAAGAATCATTGGAGTAAAACAAACGTAATTGAAAAGCGAAAATATCGCGTGTATTACGGCCCTAAGTCACACTAGCAGTCAAAAATACCGTTAATTGCTATGACTCTACTACCTTAGATAGATGACAACTAACTTTGATAAGTTGCGTGAATTAATTGTCTTAATTAGTCCAATATGAATTACGCTTAAGTTTGAGCAGCGGCCATCTCGTAAACAAGCAGTAGGTAGTTTCTGTTGGAGTTTTATAGATTGTCATCAAGGTCAATAAACCAAACAGGTTGATTTTGGTTCGGATTGCATGGTGCTTTGTGAGGTATTGTTCATACCAATATGGATTTTCGGCCTTGACCCAAAATCTAATCTTTTCAGTCGCTTGTTCCATCTTTTGAGCTTGCAGATGAGAGGTATTGCCCTCATGGTCTCTGTAGTGAAACAGCACTTCAGGAATATTGTAGAAGTTGGTATGCGGCAATAAACGGCACCATAGAGCATAATCCTCAGCAGGAGAGAACTGCTCTTCATAACGTATATGGTACTGAGTAAGTAAGGACTTGCGGATCATGCTTGCTGGATGATGTAATGGGCATCCTCTCATAAGTACCATTTTGATGGTGGCATCATCTGATGGATTTTTTACGATATCACCGCTAACTAAACATTTGAACCAGCAGCTTACAACACCGACATCAGAATGCGTATCTAAGAAATCTACCTCTTTAGCAAAGCGTTCTGGTAGCGAAATGTCATCATGATCAAAGACAGCAAGATACTCTCCACGTGCAAGGTCAATAAGCTTGTTGCGCGTAGGGGAAATGCCTTCATTGTGCTCATTTTTGTGATAAATGACGCGTGTGTCTTTAGCAGCATAAGCTTTAACAATTGCTTCTCGGTCATCATTGGGACAGTCATCAATGATCAAAAGCTCAAAGTCAGTAAATGTTTGGCTTAAAATGCTTTCAATAGCTTCCTTCAAGTACTGCTCATTAGTCCTATAGATAGGGAACAGAACAGACACCTTTGGTGTCGCAAGAGTTTTCTGAGCTGTATCGTTAACTGTGGTCATAGAACAATATGGAACCTAATGACAACCGCAAGCGGCAAACGCATGCCATCTTGAAAACATGCCCCATAAATTAGCACATTGTAGCAACAAAAAGGCCGAAAACATCAGTAACGATGTTTCGGCCTTCTATGTTTGTTAAGTAACTCTAGACTTTATTTGGTTTTGGTGAGCAGAAACGTGCTTAAACAAAGGAAAGACACTTAATGCTTTAGTCCTTAATGCTGTCCTTAGCTAAGATGGTTGGGCCGCTGTGCTCTAAGGTCTGTGGGTAGTCCAGAGAGTAGTGCAGGCCGCGAGACTCATGACGCTCTTGAGCGGAGCGGACGATGATCTCTGCTACTTGCAGCAGATTGCGGAGCTCAAGCAGGTTCTTGCTTACCTTGAAGTTGGAGTAGTACTCGCTGACCTCGCGCTTTAAGAGGTTGATGCGGTGCATAGCACGCTCTAAGCGCTTGTTGGTGCGAACAATACCCACGTAATCCCACATCATGAGGCGCAGCTCATGCCAGTTGTGGGTGATCACCACTTCCTCATCAGAGTCAGTGACGCGGCTCTCGTCCCAAGCTGGAATCTGGATATCGTCTAACTCAGAGGCCTCGCTATCATCATCTAAGTGCTTGAGGATGTCCTTAGCAGCTGCCTGACCATAGACCACGCACTCTAAAAGTGAGTTGGAGGCTAAGCGGTTAGCACCGTGCAGACCGGTGTAGGCAACCTCACCAATGGCATATAAGCCTTGAATATCGGTTCTGGCTTTGTTGTCGACCATCACACCACCGCAGCTGAAGTGAGCGGCTGGCACGATTGGGATTGGCTGCTTGGTGATATCGATACCAACCTTGAGGCAGCGCTCGTAGATGGTTGGGAAGTGCTTCTTCACGAACTCTGCTGGCTTGTGGCTGATGTTGAGGTACATGCAGTCAGCACCAGTCTTCTTCATCTCGTGATCGATTGCGCGAGCCACGATATCGCGTGGAGCTAACTCACAGCGCTCATCGTACTCAGGCATGAAACGAGTACCATCCTTGCGCTCTAAGGTAGCGCCCTCACCGCGCAGAGCCTCGGTTAAGAGGAAGTTGCGGTCAGCTGCGTTGTAGAGAGTGGTTGGGTGGAATTGGTTGAACTCCATGTTGGCTACACGGCAGCCTGCACGCCAAGCCATGGCAATACCGTCACCAGAGCTGACCTCTGGGTTGCAGGTGTATTGGTAAACCTTGGAAGCACCGCCCGAGCATAGGGCCACGTATCTGGCCTTAATGGTTTCTACATGGTCGCTATCTTCATTTAAGACGTAGGCACCCAAGACCTTGTTGCCTGGCAGACCTAACTTCTTGGTGGTGATCAGGTCGATGGCATAACGATCTTCTAAGATGGTGATGTTTGGGTTTTCCTTAGCGCGTTGCACTAAGGTCTCTTGGATAGAGCGGCCGGTGTGGTCTTCAGCGTGGAAGATACGGCGGTGGGAGTGGCCACCTTCACGGTGGAGGTGATATGGGGATTGCTCGGCTTCTGCTGGCTCTTCTTTTTGATCGAATGGCACACCAGCATCGATTAACCATTGAATTGAGTCGTGAGCGTGCTCAGCGACGTAACGGACAACCTTCTCATCGCAGATGTAGGCGCCAGCAATGCAGGTGTCTTTGATATGGGCTTCGATGGAGTCCTGATCGTCCTTAATGTTGTACACACCAGCGATACCACCTTGTGCATAGTTGGTAGAACCGGCGCAGACATCAGCCTTAGAGAGCACAATTACTTTTGCCTTTTTTGCGATACCCAAGGCAAGGGTAAGGCCAGCCGCACCACTTCCGATGATGAGGCAGTCTGTTGTGTAATCCATCTTCAAAGCCCTTCAAAAATGGCAAGCCTAGCCTCAAAGAGAACTAACAAGCATTGAGGTTCTAGGCCTTTGCTTTTGCTATACACCGCGACACAGCGCAGCAATGGTGTAGTGAGTGAAGCTTATGCTCACTCGAAATCCAAAAGGGTCAGTGTCTAAGGATAGAAGTTAGGTCATCGCAACTACCTCGGGTCGAATCTACTGCTATTCGATTGGTAGTGATGCCGCTCCTTAGTTTTACCTGAACCATAGCTGAAACCCTAGTGTGGCCATGCAAGACCTTATGTGTCCTTGTGTGGCACGGGCAGCAGCCAAAGCTTTGATTTTAGTGAGGCGTTACTTTAGGTGCAAAAGCAGCTAATTTTATGCACCTAAATAAAGCACGCTTTTTAAAATCGAAATGAGGGAAAACTGCTGAAAAATGATGGTATCAAAGCCATAAAAAATTACCCTGATTCCTGATAGACAGTGCCCTCAAGCGCTCATGACAATCGTACTCCTAGAGCTCACTTTTGCAATATGCAATATTGACTCAGGCGTTCTAAATTGAGGCGTTTTTATCAACCTAAGCAAAGGCTGTGTGTTCCTGCGCATAATAGTCGCGGCCTACGAAGCCTTTATTTCAGCCACAAGCTCTGCTGCCCATCTTCCTTTGGTTTGAGCTTGGGGTCAGCAAGGTTGGTTGGCTGTGTTGTAATACAGGGCTGATAACAGGCATCTATGTGCACCAATGCCATATTTTGGGGCTTTTTGAGCCTAAGTTGGCGGTTTGTTGTAATACAACTTTGTAAGGCTAGATGTGATCAGGCTTGTGGCTCTTTAGATAGGTATATCTGAGGCATAGCAAAAGTTTTGCAGCCTAAGGCTAGGAACTTTAACGTAAGCTAGATAAAATCAGGCCCGAGGACAGTTGTGGCGAGATTGCGCCCTGCATTTTTGAGCCATTTTCCTTGAAGGAGATCGCAGTATAAAAATTTAGGTCTGGGAACTTAATCAGCACATCGCGGTCTAAATACACAACAAGAGATGTTGGATTACTTATGACAAAGACACCTGTTGAGGATACAGTTGCTGCTAGCGATAGCGATGACGATATCGTCATGCGGGTGCAGCAAGGCGACAAAGAAGCCTACAACATCTTAGTGCTGCGTTATCAACATAAGGTATGTGATATCGCGTTTAAGTACGTCAACAACTACGTTGATGCAAACGACGTAGCACAGGAAGCTTTCATTAGAGCCTATAGAGCAATAGGTAACTTTAGAGGTGAGAGCTCTTTCTATACTTGGCTCTATCGCATTGTGTGCAATACCGCCAAGTCATTTTTGGAGCAAAATCAAAAACACCGCTATTGTGTCGATGTTGACTCTCCTGACTTTGACAATCAGCAAGATGTCAAAGGCATGTTAGTGTCGCACGATACTCCAGATGCATTGATTGAATCCGAAGAGCTGCAACGGGTTATCAAGAAAGCCATGAGTGAGCTTCCAGATGAATTAAAACGTGCCATTTTATTGCGAGAAGTCGAAGGTCTTTCTTACGAAGAGATTGCAAACGAAATGAAAGCTCCTTTAGGCACCGTGCGTTCGAGAATTTTTAGAGCTAGGCAATTTATCGAAGAGCGTATGGCACAGTTTTCACAAGGACTATAGTTTGGAGCAGTCTATGCAACACCTGTCATCAAAAAAATACGAGCATCTTATGCACGTCTCGGAGCTTTTTGATGGACAATGCCATCAAGCAGAAGGAGATAGTGTTCTGCTCGCCTCTGCTGAGGTCAAACAGCATCTGAAGAATTGGTCTTTGATTGGCAGTGCTTTACGTGATGAACTTCCAGCTAAGATCGATCTCAACTTCGCTGATAAGGTCATGGCACGAATCGACGCTGACTGCCAAGGTATCCAAGGTAGCAATGACACCGTGTCGTGGGTGCCTCCTCGTGAGGAGGTGGACGATGATCTGCCATCCTTGTTACAGGCATCTAATCGTGACCGCTTTGCACAAAGTGCTGCACTGCAAGCTGAATATCATGCTGTTGCTTCTAAGCTGAAGCAAGCTCAAGCCGCCGAGCAGGAGCTGCACGAGCTGCACGAGCTGCACGAGCTGCAAGAGCTGCAAGATCAGCCTTTAGCTGATGTTGCCAAGGTGAACAGTGTACAGCACAAGCGTGTTGAGGCCGTGCGTGGCTTTTTTACCTTAAGACGCTTAGCTGTGATGAGTGCTCAGGTTGCTGTAGCTGCCTCGGTAGCTGTTGTAGCTGTGGTCGGTATGCAGACCTACAATGCTGCTGATCCTGTGATCGACAACCAGTCTAACGTCAGTGTTGCTGCTAATGTTGGCCCAATGAGCGGCTTAAACTTAGCTAGCTACCAAAATAGCGATAACGAGCTCATGATGAACTTAGAGCAAATGCCAGAGCCAGAGTTAAAGGGCACTGAAGGCAACCACTCCAACGACATCAAAGCTCAGCAGCAAAAGGAATTAGAGCGTATCAACCGCTACGTCCAAGGTTACGTCATCGATACCGCTGCTAACCACTAAGCTATGAGGCATTAGGCCAGAACAGACCAAGTCAGGTCAGGTCACTAGGCCTAAGCCGTTAAGTTTCTTGGTGTCTATACGCATTATCGCAATCTGCCGTAAGAGAAAATTTCGGCTCTCCCGAGAATGTGGGGGAACCTAGGATACAACTATGATACCAGCATGTCCTCGCCATAACACTTTTGGGGAG
>CALXYZ010000238.1 GCA_944393075.1 uncultured Anaerobiospirillum sp.
TGTTTAGCGTATTTTAATTTTTAGAGGTTCCCCACTGTCCAATAATGTACCTCCAAAAAAATAACACGGAAAAAATCGGTGAAAAAAAAAAAAAAATAATGGCACCTGACTAAGAACTTAGACAGCTTCAAGCCGCTTAAGTTGCACCATCATGCGAAAAACATCTCAGCACAGCAAAGCCTATGCCACGTTACAACGTGGTCTAGGCGAACAGGCGCAGTTGTACTAGCAGCGCTGGCAAAACCAGCTATGAGGAGCTCTTAAAGCATGACGTACAGGCGATCAACACCAAGCACCTATACGATGTCCATTACCTTCATAGGACGCTGTGCTACACACTCGTGTTCTCAAATAAGACGCAAGCATTGAGGGCGCTGCACTCTTCTTTCTAGACGAGAACAACAGTCTGCGCAGAGCAAAAGGGTCTAAGCAACGCCCTGTTGGCTGATAGCCGCGGGTATTGTCTACAGATTGCTGAGCCGGCCGGTCGCTTACAGCAGCGGTCGGCATGGTGCGGTATTAGATTTTCAGCACTTGCGGTGACAGGAGTAACAACTTGAGAGCTAATTAACGCCTATAATGATGTTTGCGGTCATTAGCTCTTTGTGTGATGACTCTTTTGGAATTAGGAATTTCAAACAGAGAACGAACCTATGTCCAAACTTAAAACACCACAGACAAAATCAGCACTACAAACTACTGCTGTTGTTGTTGCGCCTAACTTCATGGCTCTGCCGATAGGTGAAGACAACTTCAGTAATTTGCGCGCCAAAGGTAAGATCTATGTCGATAAGACTGATCTTATTGAGTTACTCACTCAGCATGACCATGCTGTCTTTATGGCTCGCCCACGTCGCTTTGGCAAAAGCCTATTATGTTCCACCCTGTATGAGCTCTTTACTCGTGGTACCGCAACTGAAGCTTTCCGTGGCTTAGCTATTGAGCAAAAGTGGCATGAAGCTCCATACCCTGTAATCTACATTAGTTTTGCTGATGCAGATGTGGATGCAACAGACGACATCAATGCAGTAGATGAGGCTATATTCTCGCTCATTGACGATCAGCTCAACAGTCCTTATAACCAGCAATTCCTGCAAGCTGCAAATATAGATGTCACAGCCTACAAAAGCCTTTTTCGAAAACCAAGAGAACTACTTAGAAAAGTCCTTTTCAACTATCACAACAACACCGGCAAACAGTTTGTTGTTCTTTTTGACGAGTATGATGCGCTGCTCAATGACGTGATCAACAATCAGGAATCGCTTGAACAGCGCGTGCAATGGTTTTCGAGTTTTTTTCGCATCCTCAAAGGGCTTCATAGCAACAAATGCCTGCGCTTCCTCTTTATCACCGGCGTGACCCGTTACTCGCATACAGGCATCTTCTCAGGATGCAACAACTTCTCAGATTTATCAGCTGATGTACGATTCTGCTCCCTGTTTGGCTACACCGAACAGGAGATACAGCAGTATTTTCAGCCATACATCGAGTATGGCGCTCATCTCTTTGGCATTACCACTTCCGAGTACTTGGACATTCTACGCCAAGAATACGATGGCTACTGCTTTTCCTCCGCCCAAGAGGCGACTAAAGTCTATAACCCAGTGTCGATTATAGAGAGCTGCAATCAGCTCAGCCAAGGCAATTTGGGCTTGGTTTTTAACAGCTTTTGGGTGCAAACAGGTTCTATCTCCACCTATCTAGTGAACTTCTTTAAACAGCAGCTGCACAATGCCCGCGTCAAAGGATCTACATCAGATCTGTTAGAGTTTTTAAGCACGGATTTAGTGTCCGATTTCACTATCCCTCTCAACTTACTCACAACGGTACGCAACCCATACCAACCCGATGATACAAAAGATCTTTTGACCGAGTTTAGAGTAGCACTGATCCAAGCGGGATACTACACCATCAAAAGATCGCTTCCGAGCGTTAGCGAGGCTCTGAAAAACGCAGGAAATAGCCCTAATCTCAGCATCACAGTGCCTAACCACGAAGTCTCACAAGATCTGCGTAACAACTTCTGGCCTAAGATCAAATCTTTTCTTAGAAGAGAGCTCAATGATCTGTGTACAAGTAGTGGATTGAAGCTCATCTTGTTACTGAACGTAGTGCAGACAGGAGAGCCCAACCAAGTTATGGCTGCAATTAACGAGCAATTCAGTCAGTTCTCTAAAAACAGCCATATCTTTGAGCATGAATCGACACTGCGCAGTATTCTTGCCTCTATGCTGCGCTTTGATGGTCAGCTGGTTGAGAAGCTAAGCCTGATCACCAGCTTTAACGAAGCTACACCTGATGAGTTTGTGTTCTACAACCCATCTAATGATGACGAAGATGAGGGGCCGGATGACAACAAGAAGGTAACAAGTGTCAGCAAAGTACTTGAAGTAAGCGAAGAAAAGCTTAGCCCAAAAGGCTTTGCAGACATTTTTGTGTCAACAAAGAAGCTAAACGTTGTCTTTGAGCTAAAGCGCACTGATCTGGTCTCAGACACGGTATTAGACAACAAGCTGCATGAGGCCCTAAACCAAATCAAGACGCGTCGTTACTACAAGCAATACCCACAACGCGACACCTTGTGCTACGCAGTAGTGTTTTCTGAGAATAAACAACGGGTAGAACGTTTAGCAGTCTTTAAACACAGCAAAGCTGGGCGCAACTCTAAAGTGCGCTATGCCGACCCATTGCCAGCAGACAATTAAGCCTTACCGACGAAGCAACCGAGCTGGCCACCGCAAGCGGCGCAGCTCGGTAGCGGCACACGCACCAAGCCTTGTAGTGCGTGTGCTGAAGAGAATTACTGCTTTGGAGCGGTGTCAGTAGTAGAAGCTTGAGCCTGTGACTGCGACTGCGACAGTGGCTGAGCCTTGTCGCGCTCTGAAGATATGTGGTCGCGAGGCGCACTTGCGCTTGCCACAAGCTTGCTCTGTTGCTCCTTGCGGTGAATGTTAGGGGTCTCTACAGCAGCACCAAGGCCGTATTTAGTGGACATCAGGCGCTCTAAAGCTAAAGCCCCAGCACTCTTCTTTTGTGTACGGTCAGCAGCTGAGGTGGGATCACTAGTAGCAGTAATCACCGCAGCGGCAGCGCTAGCAGCAGCGGCTGTAGCCGAAGTGCCACTTTGTGAAAGCTTGCCCGAGGCCAGTTGCTGCTGCTTTTGCAGTTGCTCTTGCAGACGCTGTTGCTGCTTTTTTAAGAGATCCAGCTTTTCCTTGGCATCGTCTGCAGTTGGATCGCAGTCGTTCTTTAACAGCAGAAGTTGGTCTTCAGCCTTGAGGTTGTTCTTACGCTCAGCGTCACGCAACTTACGACGCAGCACCTTACCTAAGGTGGATTTTGGCAGCGCATCCACAAATTGAATGACACGCGGCACCTTATATGGGGTGAGATAAGCGCGGCAGTACTGCTTGACCTCGGTGGCAGTTAGGGTGTGGTCACGCTTGACGATATAGAGCTTGACGGCTTCTCCTGTGTGGTCTGATTCAATACCGATAGCAGCACACTCTAAGACACGCGAGAAGCGGCTGATGACATCCTCAATCTCATTTGGGAAGACATTAAAACCTGAGACTAAGATCATGTCCTTGAGACGGTCGATCAGCTTGATATAGCCACCTGGCATCCACTTAGCGATATCACCAGTTCTGACATAACCATCATCAAAGATGTCGTGGTTGTCAGTGCTCTTGTAGTAGCCGTGCATCACCTGTGGGCCTTTGATCTCCAGCTCACCTTCATTCTCTAAGTCACGAATCTCGTTGCCGTCTACATCAACGATACGGGCAATGGTTGATGGCACAATAAGACCAATGGAGCCTGTGTAACCCTCAACATCATAAGGGCAGACCGCACACAGTGGTGAACACTCGGTCAAGCCATAACCCTCTAGGATGTGAAAGCCTGTCTTTTGGTAGAAGCGGTTCTCCACACCTGATTGCACTGCCGCACCACCACCTACGACAAGGTGGAGATGCTCCCACTTAAGGTCTTGGAACTCCTCGTGGGTGATAAAGAGGTTAAAGAGGGTATTAACGCCAGTCATGGCGCTGATCTCAGGGTGATCGTGGAGATCTTTGGCAAAGCTCTTGAGGTCGCGTGGATTGGTGATAAAGATGTTCTTAGCACCCAAATAAGTAAAGAGCACCAAGTTTACCGTCAGCGCAAAGATGTGGTAGAGCGGTATGACCGTTAAAATGGTCTCTTTATCGCCCTTGAGCACGTTTTGGTACATACCCATAGCCTGAGCCACATTGGCAATGATGTTTCCATGCGAGAGCATGGCTCCCTTAGCTCTGCCAGTGGTACCTCCGGTGTATTGCAATAAAGCGATGTCGTTGTACCTGATCTGAGGCTGCACAAACGAACTGAGATGATTCTTGCCTAAGCGCAGAGCCTTACGCCACGAGAAGAGTCGTAAAAAGGCCTTACGACGATACTTAGGCACCATACCGCGGTAGCGCACTACTGCGTTGACGATGCGACGCTTAAGACCAAAGATACCACCTAACTCATCACCAACCTCGGTCACAATGACGTTCTTGACCTTAGTCTCAGCAATCACTGACTCTAAGTGGTAGACAAAGTTGGCGATCACCACAATGGTAGAGGCATCAGAGTTATCAAGCTGAGCTTGCAGTTCGCGTGGAGTATAAAGAGGATTGATGTTGGTGACGGTGAGACCTGCTTTTAAGGCCCCAAAAAATGCCAATGGGAATTGCAGCAGATTTGGCAGCATGATGGCGATCTTATCGCCAGGGCCCAATCCCAGCTCTTTTTGTAAAAAGGCTGCAAACTGATAAACCTCAGCGCCTGCTTGCTTGTAGGTGATGTTCTTACCCATATTGACGTAAGCAGTGTTGTCGCCATAAGCGCTAACACTGTGGTCAAAAAGGGCTGGCAAGCTCTCAAACAGATGGGTATCAACAAACTCGGGCACCCCACGGGAATAGCTTTGCACCCATGGCTTGTAGTAATCACCCTGAGGATCGATGTACTGCGCCTTAGTAGCGTTTGCGATACGCTCTTTTTCTCTATCCTCTGCGCTTACACTAGCGCTGCTAGTGCCACTAGTGCCACTAGCGGCAGCAGAAGCAGTAGATGCAGCCTGTTGGGGGGCACTTGGAGGTTTGAGCGTGGCGGTGCTATCACCTTGAAGCTGTGGTGCTGTGCTTGCGGCAAGATCATTGTCCACGACCGAGCGTGGGTCTAAGTCTTGAGGGCTCATCTGCTTCCTCCCTGTGTGCTGCTCCTACTCCCGCCACCTAATGATCCTAATGATTAAGCTGCGGTGCATGCATTGAGGCTTTGATTACGCGCTAGTTGATCCTATTTTTCCTGATGAGGCAAAAGCTCCTTATGAGCCTATGTCTCAGCCCTTATCTTACAAAAGCAAACTCGTTCCGTAACAAGCAGAAATTGCAGCTTTGTCGGGCTGATAACACCTTGCTTTGCAAAAGCGTGACCGTGCACGCAAATGTCAGCGTTGAGCTTTGCTGACCTAATGGTAATGCAAGCACATCTTTTTGAGCAATCATGCACCAGTGGGTAGCTCTAGCTCACCGTAGTTGTGCTCACACACTCTCTCTATCCGAGCACTCCATCCCACTCATGAGAACTTCTACAAATCAAGCCCTATGGCTTGTTTGTCTCATTTGTTGGTTCCTGATGGGAACCGGCCGACTGTCTACACCTTGGGCTTCGAAAAGTAC
>CALXYZ010000239.1 GCA_944393075.1 uncultured Anaerobiospirillum sp.
TAGTTTTTCTCACTGTCAGGTGCTAGCTCCCAAAGCGAGAGCTTTGGGGAGAGTACCAAGCTAAAAGTCGCTCATAGGGAGTATGAGCGGCTTTTGCAAGTCGTGGTCGGGTGGTGAGAGTTGCAAGCTCATGCTGCTAAACATCTGTAGTAGCTTGAGCTTGCTGCTTTTGCTGTTCCTGTGTGGAGTAGGAGTGTGTTTCCATGGAAAACAATAGCTTTAAGAGTTTAGATCAGGGCTTAGCTCAGCTTGAGGCCGTGGTACAGTCCCTTGAAGATAGCAACCTCTCTATTGATGAGGCTATCGAGAAGTACGCTCAGGGCATGGAGTTAGCTGTGTCTTGCCGTAAGAGCCTCAATGATATGAGCCAGCGTGTGACCGAAGTTCGCAACAAAGCTATGCAGAACTTCAACATGTTAGAAGCTCAACAGGCGCAGAAAGTTCAGGCCCAACAGGCCCCACAAGCTCAAGCTCAATCCCAAGTTCTAGGTCAAGGACAGATCGACGATCCTGCTGACGTGTTCTAGCAGCTCTAGTAAGCTGAGCTCAGCTGAGCCTAGATTGAATTTGATTGGGCACGGAGGCGGGGGCGGGCGCTTGTTAATCGCCAAGTCATCATCATAAGTGTGGTTGAAGTAGGTAATGCCCATGCAACAGTTAAGCGAGTTTTTTACGCTGGTACAGCAGCGCGTTAATGCCTGTATGCAATACAAGCTTGATAGCTTGCCTGATGAGCCTCAAGAACTCAAAGAGGCCATGAAATACGCTCTTTTGTTAGGTGGTAAGCGTGCTCGCCCTTATTTGGTGTACGCTACCGGCATTGCCTATGGTGCTTCTAGGCGCGACCTCGATTATGTGGCTGCCGCTGTCGAGTGCATCCACGCCTACTCCTTAATCCATGACGACATGCCAGAGATGGATAACGACATGTTGCGTCGTGGTCAGCCAACCGTGCACGCAAAGTTTGGTGCCGCTACGGCTCTGCTTGCTGGTGATACCCTGCAAGCTTTAGCCTTTGATTTCTTAACTGACGACAAGTGCCGTATTGTCGATGAGGTGAAGGCTAAACTCTGTGGTGTGCTCGCTCGTGCTGCCGGTTTCTGCGGTATGTGCGGTGGTCAGGCTTTAGATTTAAAAGCTGAGCATCAGCACTTAGAGCAAGATGCCTTGGAGCACTTACATCGCCTCAAGACTGGTGCCTTGATCACCAGCGCTGTACAGATGGGCTATATGGCCGCGCGCTATGAGGACGCCTACCGCAATCAGCAATCTGATGCTGTGGCCCACGCCTTAGGCTTTGTGGAATCCCCACAACTAAACCACGACTTAGAGCTTTTGACTGTGTATGGCCAAAAGGTCGGTTTAGCCTTCCAAGTTTGGGATGATGTGTTGGATGTGGATGGTGACACGGCCGTGATTGGCAAGACCGTAGGCTCTGATGAAGCTCATGAAAAGAGCACCTATGTGTCGCTGATGGGGTTAGAGAAAGCTAAGGCCTATGCACAGCAGCTTTCTAATGAAGCCTGTGAAGCTTTACAAGGGATTAGTGCTAATACCTCGCTGTTAGAGCAATTTGCTCGTTTCTGCGTCAATCGCGACCACTAGAAAGCGTCATGCCTGCATGCCTGCATGCCTGTAGCAGGCATGTAGGATTGGCACTTTTTAGCAAGCGCAAATCTTTTTCACAGTTCAGGCAAAGTAAGTTTTTAGGATATAGGCATGGGGCATCGCTTTATGGCGGTGCCCCATGCTTTGTATTGTTTGGAAAAATTATGGAGGGTGCTATCACTATGCTCCTCTAGGATCGTGCTAGAAGTACCAGAATACCGTTATGGTATACGTGTATGCGCGTGTGCTCTGTGTGTGTTGAGTACTAAGCAGCCTAGAACTAGAGCTTGGTGGTGGTGTTTTTGAAGTGACTGATGAATTGCAGCTCCTAGACCGCATTCACGATGCTAGTGATGTGCGAGCATTGCCACGGGAAGCGCTGCCACAATTGTGCGCAGAGGTTCGCTCGTGCCTGATTGATACGGTAAGTAAGACCGCCGGCCATTTAGCCTCGGGCTTAGGCGTTGTGGAGCTTACAGTCGCCTTGCATTACGTCTTTGATACCCCTCATGACGTCTTAGTGTGGGATGTGGGCCACCAAGCCTATCCCCACAAAATCCTGACTGGCCACAGAAAAGAGTTGGCTACCATACGTCAGCATCATGGTTTGCACGCCTTTATCTGGCGTAACGAGACCCCTTATGACCTCATCAGTACCGGTCATGCCTCAACCTCCATTGGTTCGGCCTTAGGTATTGCGGTTGCTGAGCGCAACAAACCACAAGACAAGCGTCGCAAGGTCATCGCTATCATCGGTGATGGTGCGCTCTCTGGTGGCTGCGCTTTTGAGGCCTTAAACCACGCTGGTGCCTTTAAGGACATCGATCTTACTGTCATCTTAAATGATAATGAGATGAGTATTTCCGAAAACGTCGGCTCCATTGCCCAAGGCTTATCTCACGTGATTTCTAGCCCGCACTACGTCAAGTTAGTCGAAGGCGGTAAGCGCATCTTAAAGTCGTTACCTACGGTGCGTGATCTGGCGTTGCGTGCACAAGAGCACGTCAAAGGAATGTTGATGCCTGGCACCTTGTTTGAGGAATTTGGCTTCAACTACATCGGCCCAGTTGATGGTCACGACTTGCCACGCCTAGTGGCTCTGTTACAAAACATCAAAGAGATGTCGGGCCTTAACTTCCTTCACGTGGTCACGAAAAAGGGCAAGGGCTATGCTCCTGCTGAGCAAGATCCGGTGTGTTACCACGGTGTGCCGACTTTTGATCCCGAGCAGGGCTTAAATAAGGGGGCTACTGAGGATAAGTCCTACTCTGCTGCCTTTGGTCGTTGGCTGTGTGATAAGGCTGTTACCGATCGTAAGCTTATGGGGGTGACTCCGGCCATGCGTATCGGTTCTGGTATGGCTGAGTTTGCCCGTAAGTATCCACATCAATTCTTTGATGTCGCGATTGCTGAGCAGCACGCCATGGTCTTTGCCTCTGGTTTGGCCGCAGGTGGCTTGCGCCCTGTAGTGAATATCTACAGCTCATTTATGCAGCGTGCTTACGATGGCCTGATCCATGATATGGCCATTCAAGATCTGCCAATTATATTGTGCTTAGATAGAGGTGGGGTGGTTGGCCCAGATGGCCCTACCCACAACGGCAGCTTTGATATTGCCTACACGCGCACTGTGCCTAATCTGATGATCATGGCACCATCAAGCCGTCATGAGCTCTACTACATGCTCAACACAGCCTATGCCTATGCCAAGCCTTGTGTGATTCGTTATCCTCGTACTACCGGTGAGAGTATGATGGAGCGCAATGAAGACGGCACGCCAAACTTAGAGCGCCCAGAGCGCCTAAGCCTCGACCAACAGATTCCGTTGGGCATGGTGGAGACATTGCACTTAGCCTCGTTCCATCAAGACCGTCTTTCTGATACGGTAGAGCGTCGTGAGCATGAGCGCGAGTTATTAGGTATTTGTGCGAGCAACGTGCCTTCATTAAAGCGGGAGAGCGGTGCCCTCCGCGAGGTTGAAAACAAACTCGGCGAGCAAGCTAAGATTGCGCTTTTAGTCTTTGGTCCTATGGTGCATGACTTAGAGACAGTGGCTCAAGAGCATGATCTAACGTTGATCAATATGCGCTTTATCAAGCCACTTAACGAAGAACTGATTTCATATTTGGCTTCGCGCTATGATTTACTAGTAACCTTGGAAGAAGGTGCTAAGTTAGGTGGTATTGGCGAGCATATCGCAGCCATTGTCGCAAACAGCGTCAGCACCGCCCGCACTAAGCGCAAAGCTCGTGTGCTCAATCTAGGTTTAGGTGATGCCTTTATGATGGAAGGCAGCCGTAGTGAGATTTTGCAAGAGCAAGGCCTGTCAGTAGATCAGGTGCTGTCACAGATCAAAGCTGCGCTAGATGTCTAGTGTGGTTTGCTTTTTAGCTTAATAGGGCTTACCTGCGGTGACCTGCGCTATCCTAAGGTGAACTTGGGGAAATTTGGGGTAACTTGAGTTGGGTTCTATTATTTGGAGATTGAGGAGATACCATGCCATCTTTTGATATCGTGTCCGAACTGAAGAAGGATGAGCTGCAAAACGCTGTCGACAACGCTAATCGTGAGTTGCAGACCCGCTATGACTTTAGAGGTGTTGAGGCCTCTTATGAGTTAGTGAAGGCTGAGAACTTGGTGAAGCTTGAGGCTAATGAGGACTTCCAGATTCAGCAGATGGACGACATCCTCATGCAAAAGCTAATCAAGCGCGGCATCGAAGTTACCTGTGCTGAGTTCAAAGACATCACCCGCTCTGGTAAGAAGTCGCTGCAACAGGTGGTCTTCAAAGAGGGTATCGACAAGGAATTGGGCAAAAAGATCGTCAAAATCATCAAAGACGAGAAGCTCAAGGTCGACGCTAAGATGAACGATGACACCGTGCGCGTCCAAGGTAAGAAGCGCGACGATCTGCAAGCTGCTATTGCTGCTGTGCGTGCTAAGGCTCAGGACTTAGGCCAGCCGCTGCAATTTACCAACTTCCGCGACTAAGATCTCAGTCTGCACCTAAAGTTCTCACCGCTGTTGCTACGGCGGCGGTGAGAGCCACTTCCACAAACATAGGCCGCAGCCACAGCCTGCATTCCCTCCACTCTTTGCCGCTTTAGGATCCCTTTATGCTAGTGCGCGCCCGCTATTACTTTCCTGTTATGCAATCAGCACCTAATGAGGAGCGTGCCACAGCTGCTGCCCCTGACACCCAAGCAACATCCGCTGCTGCTACCTCGTCAGAGAAGACGGGAGTAGAGGCGGCGGTAGGTGCTGTGGCAGGGGCTGGGAGTGAACCTCAAGCACAAGCTCCAGAGCAAAACACAGCGCCCGCCTCCGCCCCTGCTCCTGAAGAGAAAAAGAGCGTGTGGCGCGAGATTTGGTCAAAGCGCATGGGCATTTGCTTGGTCACCGGTTTTGCTTCCGGTATGCCTTTGTTTGTGCTGATCAATTTGCTCTCAGCCTTCCTCCGCAAAGAGGGCTTAGACCTCAAGGTCATCGGTGCCTTTTCGTTGATGATGATTCCATATACATGGAAGTTTCTCTGGGCACCTTTAGTTGACCGCTACCAGATTTTTCATTTAGGTCGCCGCAAAGACTGGATGATCCTCTCGCAGGTGGCTCTGATCTTATCGATCGGTGCGATCGGTATGTTCTCACCTAAAGACGACATAGTGATCATTGCGGTCTTGGCTACCATTGTGGCCTTTTCCTCAGCCACCCAAGACATTGTGCTTGATGCCTATCGTCGTGAGTTTCTACCAACCAATGAGCTGGGTTTAGGTAACGCCATCTTCGTCAATGCCTATCGAGTCGCCGGCTTAGTCCCTGGTGGTATCTCACTGATCATGGCCGACTATGTGTCGTGGACAGTGGTCTTTAATTTCACAGCAGCTTGCTTGATTCCATGCTTAATACTCTCGCTCTTTTTACGTGAGCAAGACTGTGCCCGTGCTCCACGCAACCTTAAAGAGGCTGCGGTTGAGCCTTTCCGTGAGTTTATTACCCGCCGTGGCGTGAAGGCTGCTCTCTTTACCGTGTGCTTCGTCTTCCTCTACAAGATTGGCGATAGCATGGCTTTAGCGCTGGCCACTCCGTTTTATATGGATTTAG
>CALXYZ010000240.1 GCA_944393075.1 uncultured Anaerobiospirillum sp.
TTGGAGTTGGTGTTGTAGTTAACTACTGGCTGCTCGCCCTCACGAGTCTTAAAGAAGGATAAAGCTTTCTCTAACTTCGTTAAGTCGTTGTAGGCGTTCTCCATAGAGGAGTACTGATTGTTGGCATCAGTAGCCATATCTGAGGTCACATGAGTGATGTTCTGCATGTGAGTGGAGATCTCAGCAGTAGCAGTGGTTTGCTCTTCAGCAGCAGTAGCAATCTGCGTGATCTGGTTGTTGACTTCGCTGACGTGCACAGTGATTTCGTTTAACACTTCCATCACTTGTTGAGCGTCGGTAGCCACAGTGTCCATGTTAGCCACAGAAGCATTGATCGAGTCGGTTGCCACAGCAGCCTCGTCTTGAATGTTCTTGACCATCTTGGAGATCTCTTGGGTCGACTTCGAGGTACGGCTTGCAAGAGCACGCACTTCATCAGCCACCACCGCGAAGCCACGGCCGGCTTCACCAGCGCGGGCGGCCTCAATAGCAGCGTTTAAGGCCAGCAGGTTGGTTTGGGCAGCAATGTCATCAATGGTGCTGACGATCGAGCCAATGTCGTGGGTCTGCTTAGCTAAGCTCTCAATCTTAGCGGCATTGTCCTTAGTGTGCTCAGCTTGCTGACGGATGTTGTCTACAGCCAATTGCACCTTACGCACACCTTCGTTGGTGATTTCTTTACACTGATTAGAACCAGCAGCAGCGGTTTCGCAGTTACGAGCGATATCAGCAGTGGTGGAAACCATCTCATCGGAGGCGGCAGCCACAGTCACAGCTTGATTTTGGATGTCAGAGGATACCGCGGCGATGTTGTGCGAGATGTTTTGCAGGGTGCGCATTTCAGATTGCAGTCTGCCGCACTCAGTCTTGGTCATGTTGATGATGTTGCTCAAAGAGTTGCGCATGTTGCGAATCACATCATGGCTTTGACCAAACTCATCTTTGAAGCCTTCGTGGATGTGTTGTGAGAAGTCACCGCCAGCTAACATCTTCAGCACGTTGATTTGAGCGCTGAGGGCACGGGAGATGTAGTTCGACATCAACATGGCCAAGATGATAGCCACAATCACACCCATGATAGTAAGACCGATATCAACGTAGATCATGGTCTTGTCGCTAGCAGAGTTGGTTAAGTTCAGGCAGTATTGAGTCTGTTGATGGAAAAGGTCAGAGCTCACGTTGCCAGCAGCATCGAAGTCGTTATAAGCACCCTTTAAGTACTCAACCAAAGCGCGCTGGGTATCGTTTTGCTGTAACAGCGGCATCACAACCTGCTCTAAGTTATCGATACCATCGTTGATGTGTTGTCGTAACTCTAAGCAGCCATCGCGGTAGGCGGTAGTGCCTAAGTAGTCAGGGTTCAGCACTGATAAGGCCTGACGAGCATCACGGATAAAGTTAGGGGCATCACGCATCAGATCGGTGGTGGTGTAACCAGTATCTTCAACATTAAGGCCACGTGTGAAGCTATTTTTGAGCTTGTAGGAAGTTGCTTGAATGTTGTAGATGCGAGTAAAAGCACGGTCTAAGGTGTCATCTACCGTGACAGAAACGTCAGAGAGACGATTGAGCGTTCCCAATGTCGTGATGGAAACAATCAAATTCAGCACTATTACCACGCAAAAGCAACTCATGAGTTTTGCTTTGGTATTGAGGTTGAAGAAGAAATTCATAACAAACACCCTTAGCCGCAAATCTAGAGAGATGTACCCAACTAAATCGCTAAGCCCGATAGCCTAAACAGGCAGACTACAGACTAAACAGCAATCCCCTCTAAAGACAGAAAACCAAAAAGCGAGCACTGCCCTAGAGGGCGCTATCACCTAAGCCAGACAGCCACTAGCGGTCATAAGAGGCCTAGGAGAGCCTATATAAACATAATGCTTGCTCTCTGTGAGCTATTCTTATCTTAAGAAATAAAGAGATACCCACGTATACGCTTGGAATTTTGGTGTGGAGGTGGAAGTGAGTGGTCAAAGCCCATTGTTACCTCCATACCAAAGTAAAGCGCGAGCAGACGTGAAGTTGCACTCAGCTACATTGAGTGTGCAGACGATCACAACAAAAAGATGTGATGGCTTTACACAATGCTATTTAGCCTCACGTTTTACCAAGCTCTGTGGCTCAACGCAAAGCTTTGCTTCAGCAAAAATAATGCAGCTTATATACCGCAAGATCTATCAAGAAGCGATCTTGCACTATAAGCTACCTATTTTTACCAAAACTTGATTGAATGGTTTTGTGGCGTTTGCTTGTAGAAGGCGGAAGAATTTTGCAGCTAGGTAGCTAACTAAAAGCTAGTTCTAGGTGAAGCGATCGAGCTTGATCGTAACTGTTCCCCTTTGATAGCAAGAAAACGCATGCTCTACTAAATTGCAGCTTACAACAGCTTGTGGCAGTTACGCATCATTAGAGCCGAGTAGATGCTGAATTTTTTGAGTTAGTACAACTTTTTCACCCGCAATGCACCATGACAACAGCCACATTTGTTGTTATTGCAAGTTGTTGGCTACGGGGAGCAGTGTTGTTGCCCCATTCTCGTAGAGTAGCTTGTAGCTGCACCAAAGGCATAAAGCTACATACGAGCTCAAATCTAGCATGTGTTCCACACCTATCTCTAGTTATCGGCAGTACACTCGTATTTTTTGATTGCAGTGGTAAAAGCGTGAGCTTTGCAAGTATTAAGCTCATAATAAGTTGATGTTTTTATTGCCATAAATGACACTGTGCCAAGATTTTGCCAGCATCTAGAGCCGTGGTAGAGCGAGATAAGAGTGCTCGGTTTTGTAACTATTTATCTGCTTGGCAAAAAGCGCTTTTTTATGCGTAGCTAAGAGCAATCTGCAAGTGAAAGCCACAGCTTTGGGCAAAGCTGTGTAGGGGCACTTTGCTGCCAATGTAGCCACTAGTAGGGCTAGCGGCGCCAAGTAGCTGACAGCTATTAGCTGTCAGCGGGCAACAAGCCCAAACCGAGCTTCGCATAGCCGAGCAGCGCTCGGTTTGGGCTTAGGCTTTGCCTAGCTTACCTAGCTTGCCTAGGCTAGGCTTGCCAAGGGATCATTACGAAATAAGGGAGATTGGTATGAGAAGAAAGAGCGCTGCGACTTTTGCCAAGTTAGAGCAAGAAGTGCGAGCAGAGCATGCAGCTTTTGCCGCTCAGCGGCCAGACCATTTGCTGCTGCAGGTCTCATTAGCCGAGGCTGAGCTTTTAGTGCACAAAGAGCCTCGCTTTGCGCCATTAGTGGAGCACTTTGGGCTGATTGAGCGTCAGATGGAATCTAATCTCGCAACAGCGATGATTTCCAGCCTCATGTCGCAGCAACTGTCCAATAAGGCGTGGAACTCGATTCTCTCCAAGCTCGATCCACAGCTCTTTGTTGATTACGATTTGTTGGAGCGTGAGGCGCGGAGCAACTACGAGCTCTTAGAACAGTTAGCAGCTCAATCTCAAGCTCAAGCTCAGGCTCAGGCTCAGGCTAAGGCTCAAGCAGAGCAAGTGAGCGGTAGTGCCTTGGAGCAAGCACTGGGTACGGTGACAAGCAAAGCTGCAGCCGCAGAGCGCAGCCTGCCTTTTTCGCGCACCAAGTTGCGCGCGTTGTTGGAGTTGGCTGCCAAGCTCAAGATGGGGCTTTTTAGTGAGGAGTGGGCTCGCATCACGCCTCAAGATGAGCGTCATCAAGCTCTCTTAAGCTGCCGTGGTATTGGCGAGTGGACGGTGAGTATGTTGGAGATCTTCTACTTTGGCGAGCGCGATGTGCTAGCCATTAACGATTACGGCACGCAAAAGGGCTGGGCTTATCTTACCGAGCAGTTAGAGCTTATGGACAACAAAAAGAAGCTGCTCCATGAGTTAGAGCTCTTTGCGCAGCAACTGAGCCCTGTAGGTACGGCCGCGACCTTTTATTTGTGGGCGTTTAACGGTGGCAATGGCAAGATTGGCTGAAGGTGTCGAGAAGCAAAAAGGGCCGCAGTGTTGCTGCGGCCCTTTGGCTGCTATCTGGGCGTTGCGCTCAGTAGCAGGGATAACTCATGGTTTTGTTTACTTGGCGCTTTGCTTTGCTACACGTGCCTCGTGATCAGCGTAGGTTGCACGCTTGGAGTTGTGCAGGTGTAAGTAAGACATGATAGCGACCATGATGATAAAGCCGGTGCCTAAGCTTAATAAAGCACTGCCAGTAAAGCCAGCGACGATGTAGCCAATGCAGGAAGAGGTAGCTGCAATCAAAGCAAATGGCAGCTGAGTCGAGACGTGCTCAATGTGAGGGCAGCCTGAACCTGCTGACGACAGAATCGTCGTGTCTGATATTGGCGAACAGTGATCACCAAACACCGAGCCTGCTAAGGTAGCAGATAAGGTGATGATAACCAGACCGCTGGCATTAGTAGGATCGATGGCTTGAGCCACCACCACCACAATAGGAATTAAGATACCGAAGGTGCCCCATGCAGTACCAGTGGAGAACGATAAGAAAGCGGCAATGATGAAAATGATGGCAGGTAAGAAGTTACCTAACATGCCAGTGTCGTTCTGCACGATGTCGGAGATAAAGACCTGAGTTTGTAACAGGTCACGGCACACGCCCGAAATAGCCCAAGCCATCACCAAGATTAAGTTGGCTGGGATCATGGCTTGCACGCCCTTTAACACACCGCTCATGAATTGCTTGAGGGTGAGAAGGCGACGGCCAACGAACTGTGCAAAAGCCACAACCAAGGCAGCAAAAGAGGCCATGACTAAGGCTGGGCCAGCACTGGTGTTACCGAAAGCTGCACCAATGGAGTGGTAGGCTGGATCTTCGCCCCAGTAACCACCAACGTACAGTAAAGATAAGGTAGCAAACACGATCAGAGCTACGATAGGCACGATCATGTCTAACACCCCACCCTTGTCAGTAACGACATCGATGTTCTCGTGAGTATCAGTGTCGGTGCTGGTGTAGCCGTTCTTGATAGTGTCGATCTCAGCCTTGCGCATCAGACCAAAGTCAAAGTTGCCTAAGCACACCAAGATAACCATAGAGATCGAGAGCAGGGCGTAGAAGTTCCAAGGAATAGTAGCGATAAAGGCTTCCATTTCCGACTCAAAGGCACCAGTGCCTTTTAAGTTGGAACCTACGGCTGCGGCCCATGAGGAAATAGGGGCAATGATACAGACAGGTGCGGCGGTCGAATCAATGATGTAGGCGAGCTTAGCGCGGGAGATGCGGAACTTGTCGGTGATAGGACGCATCACAGTGCCGACAGTTAAGCAATTGAAGTAGTCATCGATAAAGATGCACACGCCTAATAACGAGGTAGCACCTAAAGCACTCTTTCTGCCCTTGATCTTTTGGGTAGCCCAGTCGCCATAGGCGCGTGAGCCGCCAGCCATGGCGATCACATACACCAACGATCCTAGCAAGGAGCAAAAGATGATGATGTTCATGTCGACTTTGGTCACCATCATATTGAAAGCGGTTTGCACCGTAGAGATGATGATAAAGTCCTGATTCATGCCGATAGCGTAGATCAAGCTGCCGCTTAAGATACCAAGCAGCAACGACGAGAACACTTCTTTAGTTAACAGTGCCAGCGCCACTGCAATGATAGGCGGTACGAGCGATAACGCACCAGCGTAGTATGGTTCCATCTAATATCGGCGCGGATACCCCAGAGGTAACTCTGGGGAGGAAGCGCCGCCTCCTTCTGTTCTAAATTCTGTTA
>CALXYZ010000241.1 GCA_944393075.1 uncultured Anaerobiospirillum sp.
ATTCTAGCACGATCAGTATCAACCCAAGTTAGCCACCCCTAACAAGGGGGTGTTAATTATGTCTTTTATCACTAGCGCGATCGTACTTTCGCCCTAACTCTTCAGGCGAGCAGCTGCTGTACTTGTCCTTGTACTCACTGGTTTCTTTGCCGTAGTCAACAATGCCCTGAAAGATGCTGCCTAATAAGCCCATATCTAAACGCCTCGTCGTTTTACTTGTGTCTACAGTTACAACAAGGAGGCACTAACAGTAGACTGTCGGCCTCCTTGTGATAGAACAGGTTGTGCCTTAGAGGCAAGAGTTACTCACCCTTGCGCTCTTTCCACACCTTAGCAATGCCAGCCTTCTCAGACATGCTGGAAGCGTTAGAGAATCTCTCTTTAAGCTCATCGTCAGAGGCGTTTCTGTAACGCTCGTAGTTGTTGCTGGTCTCTTGGTTGAACTTCTTGGCCGAGTCACTGACTGACTTAAGCGTGTCGAAAAACCCCATAGGTCTCTCCTTGAGTGATATGGAAGCAAGAGGTTCTAAGATCTTGCGTCCTTAGGCTCATTAATATCCCAAGAGGTATCTCACGCAGGTATTTTTGTACCTGACGCAATGGGATGCCTCCCAAGCGGTGTGGCAGGCTAGTTGGCTAGCTTGTCTTTGTCATAACAGAGTTATGACTGATGTGGACTAAAGATTAGTCCTCGTAATCATCAACGTCTTTGGTGTTGCAGTCATCAGGATCGTCAGCGTACTCGTGGTAGGCTTCCCATGCCTCATCTTCGCCGCCAGTAAGATCTACTAACTCTTGCCAATCTGACTCTAAAGACATTGCCATCTCCTTTTTTCGTAAATGAAGTTTCCCTAAGCTGTCACAAACAGGTGTTTAGTAGCCTAGTTCTTGAGATCAAAGGTAAATAAAATCAAAGTTGCAGTCAATGATCTATGGATCATTTTCTTTAATATGTGATGACGACCTTGTTTTGCATGTTGCTAGATATTATAAATTTTGAATAAATGGCTTAAATGTGCTGTTTTGTTGAGGCAGATGCTATTGACTGTCGTCTGTTTTTAGACCTGCAAATTGGCTTAAAAGGCATTTTTAATGGAGATAAGGCTAGCACGTTTTGTTGAATATAGGTGGTAGTCGCTCTTTTCAAGTTCTACTGCATATTGCGCGCTTGGTTATATGTGGAGGAGGGGTGGTTAGAGGAGACACAGAGCAGATCAAAGCCTAATAATATGCTTGATCTACTCTGTAATAAGCCCAGTTATGTAGTTGCTTAGAGGTATTACTATTTTTCAGGGGCGGGCGCTGTTAATGTGGAGCTCTTGCGTAGGTTGTTCTTTGCTCTAATTGGCCTTGGCCTTGGTCTTTGCTTTTGCCTTAGCTGTTGCAGCTTGGGTCATGGCTTGGCTTGAGCTTGAGCTTGGGTTTGGCTGCGAGCTTGACTGCGCTTCATGGTGATGGCATGAGCGTAGTGCAGGAGTAGACCTCCAAATGCAGCAAAGCCAGTCAGTACGCCAAAGTAGGTCATGATGAAGCCTGCTGGGTCGCCAAGTGATGGCTTGCGCTCATAGGTGAGAAGCAGGTCGGTGAGTAAGCTCGCGCGGTCAAAGCAGTAGACTCCTAGGATGAGTAGCAGCACCAAAAACAGTGGCAGGTAGCGGATGATGCCGCGCTTGGTAAACCAACCTTTGAACTTGGGGTAGAGGTGCAACCCCAAATGCATGGAGATCAGCAGAAAGCCTGCGGCGTTAGCCTGCAAGTGGATCTCATGGCCTAATTGAGTCTGGGGCGGCATGAACGCAAAGACGGCCCCAGAGAGCATGACGCTGCCTGCTGCCATCAGCACAAAGTCGATGAGCAGGGCCACAGCAATGACCGCAAATAGCAGGCGTGGTAGTGGGTACTTGCCCTGAAAAAGGTGCAGGTAGAAGGCTCTGTTTAGGTAGACGTGGATGAAGATCAGCACAAAGAGTGTGATACCTGCTACCGCGTGATCCATGAGGCCACGGAACACACGGTAGCCCATCAGGTAAAAGAACAAGGATAGCATCAAGCAGTCGATGGTGATCCTAAAGATGCGAAAGGCGTTGGCCTGTTTTCCTCGTGCCATAGCGTGTTCCTTATTCCTTATTCCTTGCTCTTTGTCTCTCTATGTTCCGCGTTCTAAGGCTTTCTTAGAGCAGGTTGTTTTGCTCTAAGAAGGCGTTGATGTTGTCCTCAAGGCGACTGCCACCTGAGTAGTGGAACTCAAAGCCTGGGGTGACGTGCGCATCTTGTATGGTCTTGGAGAGGTCGGAGATGCTATCGCCGAAGATGGTGCCACCATGGGAGCTAAATGGGATCACCACCTTGCCTGCAAAGTCGTGGCTCTCAAGGAAGGTCACCACTGGCATTGGCATCGTGGCCCACCAAGTTGGGTAGCCTAAAAGCACTACGTCGAAGTTGTTGAGATCGACTGCGGCATGTTGAGCTCAGGACGGGTACCAGCGTTGAGGTCGATCTGCGACACCTCGTAGATGTTGCCGCGATATGGGTTCTTCATGGTGATAGGTACCAGAGTCGAGCCTTGCAGGTTCTCGTGCATGATGTGAGCTGCGTTTTCGGTATTGCCGGTGTAGCTGAAGTAAGCAATGAGGATGCGTGGGTTCTGCGGAATGGTAGCCTTTTGCTCATAGGTGGTGGCAAAGGTTCCCTCGCCGGCTACTGCATTTCTGGCTAAGCGGAAGCCCATGTTCTCGTCGGTATCCACAGGGTTGGTAGCTGAGCGGTAGGCGCTACGGAGGTGCTTACCAAAGTCATTAAAGCCGCCGCCACGATTGACGCGCAAGCTTCCTGTTGTTGGGCCGTGTGGGTTGGTAACGTTGTCGGCGTACTCGCCATAGTAGTCGAAGACCCACTCCGAGACGTTGCCGTGCATGTTGTAGAGCCCAAAGGCGTTTGGAGGCAGCTCATCCTCCTCAATGGTCTCGCCGCGGTTTAAACCAGCGTGCACGCTTGGATCCTTTTGGTTTACGTAGTTCTCTTCGATGAGGTAAGGGTAGCTGCCCTCATAGTTCATGTGGTCTGGGTCTACTTGGTTGCCGGTGTTGAAGACTGTGGTGGTGCCAGCACGGCAGGCGTACTCCCACTCAGCCTCAGTGAGCAAGCGGTAGCCATTAGCTGCGAGGTTCACGCTCACATCCATGCCTTTCACGGTATAGACCGGAGTGTAGCCGCGCTGAGTACTCAGGGCATTGCAGAAGTTAATGGCATCGTAGAAGCTGACGTTCTCCACAGGAAGTTCGTCGCCTTGGTGCAGGCTTGGATTATTCCCCATGACCTCTTCGTAGAGCTCTTGCGTTACCTCGTATGTAGCAACGTAGAATGGTCTTAAGGTGACTTGGTGCTGTCTCTCATCGGCTTGGCGTTGGCGCTCACCCGTTGGGCTTCCCAAAGTCACGGTACCGCCTTCTAGCAGCACAAAGCCTTCTTCGGCAGCAGGGATGCCGTCGGTAGGGGCGGCGCTGGCATTGGCGCTAGCGTTAGCGCTGGTGCCTAATGCCCACAGTGGAAGGGATAAGCTCAGGGCAGTAAGGCCGCCCTTTATGATGCTCTTCATCGTTTTCATTTCACAAACCTCATTGCTGAAACTCCTATGGTGATAGAGTCGCTCTTGTTCCAAAGAACTCAAAGATGGGTGGATATCGCATCAGCACAGCAGCAATGCTGAAAAAGAGGAGAGGTAGGCAGGAAGCCATCAACAAGCAGCAAGGCTGATCGCCATGAGATCATTGTAGATATGCGGTTTGAGTGGTGCTTTGCAGGTTCTTGTCTGATTATTGCCAGTTGTTATCTAGTTAAGCTTGTTGCTCTTGTTGTTCTTGTTGTGCTTTCTGTTCTGTGATGGGGCGGGCGCTGTTTAATGGTGAAATCAGAATACGCTCGCTATAGTGGCGTTAGCGTCGCATCACGTTGTGATGTGCGATAATGGGCCAAGAAATCGAAGATGGCTGCTAGTGGTACGTGGTATGTGGCAGCTTCATTTCACCTTCTCTTTGTTGGCTTTTAGCAAGGACGGATATGCGTTACTTGGTGCTTTCTGATATTCATGGCGGCGCAGAAGAGCTCGCTCAGGCTTTAACCTACTTCGAGCAATACCACTGCGACTACTTAGTGCTATTAGGTGATTTGCTCAATCACGGCCCACGCAATCGCGTTCCTGATAGCTATCAACCACCAAAGGTCGCTGAGATGCTCAACGCCATCAGTACCCGCATCATCTCTGTGCGCGGCAATTGCGATAGCGAAGTGGATGGCATGATGTTCTCTTTCCCTTGCAATGCCCCATATGGCTACATCTTAGTAAGTGAGCCGCAAGATAAGGCTCAAGCTCAGGCTCAATATGCTGGTATGCAGAATGATGCAAAGGCAAAGGTTAAGGCTAAGGTCAAGGTGCAGCGCATTTTCTTAACCCATGGTCATCTCCACAAGATTGATAGCCCTGATGGCTCTGGTATGAACGAGTTACGGGATAAGTTAGGGCTCAAAGAGCATGACATTGTGCTCAGTGGCCATACCCATGTTGCCGGCATCTTCTTAAAGCCAAGTGGACTGATCAACATCAACCCAGGCTCTACCACCATTCCTAAGGGGGGTACTAAGGCTGGCTTTGCGTTGATCTTAGAAGATCGCATTGAGCTGCGTGATTTGGACGATAATCTCGTCGACACCTACAACTTCATCTTTGATTAGAGGTGGGGTGTAAGAAGTGAGGTGACATCAGCTCTCGTTTCGTGGAGTTTAGTGGTGTCAGGGATTGACTATAGTGTTCGGCCCGTAGCTTGCAATGCAATAAGGTGCTACAGCTGTGGCCTGTGAGGAGACCTGAGCTGCTGCGAGTGCTGATTTTTGTTTAGTTGGAAGGTTTAGCCTGAGGAGGCCTTTATGGCAGGTTTTTGCTGCAAGTTTTTGAGGTTAGCGGGTGTGGTAGCTTTGCCTTGTCTTGCGTTGATGTCAGGAGCAGCAATGGCTGAAGCACAGCAAGCGCCAGCATTTGATACCTCCTTGCCTGCCGATTACGAGCGCTGCAAGCTCACCGACCAGATCAATGCCTACTTAGACTCCCTCCCAAAGGAGAACGTCAACGAGGCTGACTTGCAACAGTTACAGCAGCTGCAACAGTTCCTCCTGCAGTGCCAAGACCTGATGAAGCAGCAGATCGAGGAGAACCAGACCATGCTGGACAACCTTCAGTCCCAGTCTAAGGGTGCTGCTAAGTAGTACAGGGGTTCTTCCTGCCCTGTTTTGTGAGCCCGAGGGCGTTAGCTCTCGGGCTCGCTGCGTTTTAAAGTTGTGGTGGGCGGGCACTCTTTAGGTTTAAATAGACCATAACGTGACCTTGTTGTGCATTTGATGTGAGCTCGGGGTAGGTGCTCGGAGGTGCTGGTTGGAGGTAATGCTGTATTTGGTTGTGGGTGATTTTGCTTATAAATGCGATAAATATCACGTTTGCTTGAGTTCTGTTTTGCTAATATAAAAGTCCGCGCTGAAAAAATTCAAAAATTTTTAAAAAAAGTGTTGACGGGGGATTAAAAATCCTTAAAATACGTTCCCGCTGACACGCACTGAGGTGCGCAGCGATAAAAAGCAAAGCCAAGCGCTTTGTTGTTCTTTAAAAATTTAGGTATAGACAATCTGTGTGGGTTCTTGAGAAAGA
>CALXYZ010000242.1 GCA_944393075.1 uncultured Anaerobiospirillum sp.
ATCTCAATTATGCATGATCAAGGCTATTGCGTCTTAGCCTTGTCCGATGCTGTGTGGTAAATTTTAGAGGTTCCCAATATGGCTATACTGCAATCACGGCAATGTGAGTAAAAAAGCACGGCAACCGCTGAAAGAAAGCCAAGGTCGCAGATAAGTCGCACTAAACTAAACTTTTGCTTGCTATGATAAGCAGCAGCACATGTATTGAGCTCTAACCAAGAGCTTGTATAACAGGTTCCTTGACTGCAAAACTTGCAAGCTTTTTGCAATGAGGCTACGACCCGCTATCAATGGGATATACTGTGCAGTCGGCACACAGCAGCACTGGCATTTAGCCTAAGCTGGAAGCTCACAGCTCGAAGCGCGCAACTTGCATCTGAGCTTTGCTTGAGATAGAGACTAAGCTTGTTCATATTACTTTTTCTGCAACTAACACTCGCTGCAAAAGTGACTTTGGTTAAAGAGGCTTGCTCTGTATGCTGTGCCCGAGTTTGTCCAGCTTGCTGGTTTTTTGTGTTTTTTCGCTCATTTGTCTTTGGAATTAGCTCATGCCTTCTAAGTTACCTCATTTGTCACTGGTGCACCGCACTACCTTGCTTGCATCATTAGCTTTGAGCGTGATCGCCTTACCTCTAACTGCTGCCACTAGCTTTGCTGCACCTGGCGATGAAGAGGCCAAAGCAATGGTCGCCGAAACTAGCCACAACCTCAATGTGCGTATGCTCGAAATGAAAGGGCAGATTCAGAGCATCAATGAGGAGTTAAGCTCTCAGCGTGCAAACTTAGGAGCACTTAGCGCTGAAATCGTCGCTTCCCGTGAGGAAAGTGACGAGTTTAGACGCAATCTTTTAAACGAGCTCAAGGCCCTGCGTCGACAGAATCAATCGCTGCTTGACTCCTTTTATGACGATGGCATGCTCGTAGGTAAGGACAATATGACCGAAATCAAGCCACTGCGTAATTACGACCTGCAGACGCCTGATGGCAAGATGTACTTAGGAGAGGATGAATACATATACGTCAAAGAGGCAGATGCCACTTTTGACGCCCGTATCGACACTGGCGCTGCTGTCTCCTCGATTTCGGCTAAAAACATCACTGAGTTTGAGCGCAATGGTAAAAAGTGGTACCGCTTCACCATTGAAGCAAATGACCAGAGCATTGAGGTGGAGGCACCTTTTGTGCGCACCTCCTCTATTCGTCAGTCCTCGCGCTCTAGCACCATTGAGCGTGTGGTAGTTGAGCTCAACATCAAGATTGGTGATTACTCCACTAAGAGTGAGTTCACCCTCACCGACCGTACCCACATGCAGTACGCACTGCTTGTTGGTCGTACCCTCATCCAAGACATTGCTGTGGTTGATGTCTCGCGCGATCACATTCAGGGACGCAACAAGGACACCTTCTTAATCTTAAGTATCGATGACTATAAAGATACTAAGAAAGAAGGTAAGGATCCAAACGCTGAATACTTAGCTAAGCGTGCTAGCGCTGAAGGTCAGATTGCCTACCCTTCACAAAATTACGGCTCTAACCTCGGCCCTAACTCTGAAAATGCTCTGCCTGTAGTCCGCAACAAGGACAGCAACACACAGCAACTCGAAGCTGAAATTAGCCCCGATGCCTCCTCTGGCCCTGATACTAACACTGAAGACAAGGTTGGTGCCGACGCTAAGTCCTCTGATAATTCCGATGCCAAGGCTGAGAGCAAGGCTGAGAGCAAGACAGACTCTAAGGGCAGCGACGACAAAAAGGCAGCTGATACCGACAAGTACACCAAGGACGACAAGTAAAGCGCTGATGTTGCCTGAAATTCACAACATCGGTGTGCTTTTTCGCTAAAATGGCACGTTAATGGGCAGATTCGCAAGAATCTTGCCCATTAGTGTGTTTGTACGGCATGTGGCACACAACAGCTTTGTGCCGCCTTGAGGAGACAGTGTCGGTTTGTAGTGTGTTGGAGGCGATTGTCATGGTACTTTGTCCATCTGCCTATCTATTACCGATACTCCGTTGAGCTACTAGCTCTCCTTACTTACACTGTAATCTCTTTCTCAGTCTACGAATTCATCTGGCAAAGCTTGGTCTTAGCCCGCAAATGTTTTGTTTGAGCTCCGAGCTTTTAGCTCTACTTCGAGCTCTGCTTTGATTTAGGTTTAGGATATTTTTCGCGATGGTTTCACGCGGCGTCTTCTATGTGGTTACAGCAATTTTGTTTGTAACCGGCCTTTTGCTGATGGCCTACCAGCATGTAACCTTTGAGATTCCTTTTTTACCAGGCGCTCAGCGCACGGTATGGCAGGTGGAGGCTAAAGTTGAGTTTGAGCCTGTAGGCAATAGCCCTGCTACCGTGGATTTGGTCATCCCAGATGAGCAGCCAAACTTCTTCCAGCTGAGCCAAACTACAGCTAGTATCGGTTACGGCTCCACCTATATCAAAAAGCAAAATGGCTCTTATGTGCAATGGACTAAACGCAATCCTGTTGGCCTGCAGACCCTGTACTATCGTGGCGAGTTCTTAAGCGATCCTAATGCTGTCAACTCCTCCATGATTGTCCCAGGCATTCAAGAGGTCGTGATTCCTGAACCATATGCCACTGCTGTAGGTGAGATTGCCCGCAGTGCCCGTGAGCGCTCCTCTGATCCATTCTCCTTTACCGTACAAGTCATCAACGAGCTTGATCGTCAAAGTGAGATGAAGACTCTGTTAGAGCAAAACTTTACCCGCTCAGAACTGATCTTAAACATCCTGCACTACGCTAAGGTGCCAGCCCGTATCGTGCACGTGTTGGACTTAGAAGATGGTCGTCGCAACCGCTCCTTGATTCAGCGCATCGCTGTGTTCCAAGGAACTCACTACGAAATCTTTGACCCTATTTCTGGTACCTCTGGTATCAAGGGCAATCAGCTGATCTGGAACAGCAATGGCGGTTCCCTGTTAGACGTGCAAGGCGGTCAAAACGCCCGTTTATCCTTCTCCATTATTAAGAGCTCTGTGCCTGTGGCCCAAGCTGGTGTGCTGAAAGTCATGACCGAAAAGGCTCAAGGCAATGATGTCGTGTCTTTGTCAATTGAGTCGTTACCACTTGAGGAGCAATCTCTCTTTAAGGGCATATTACTGCTACCTATTGGCGTGCTCATCGTGGTGTTCTTGCGCATCATCATCGGCATCAAGACCTCCGGTACCTTCATGCCAGTGCTGATTGCTATGGCTTTCTTACAAACATCCTTAGTCGTAGGTCTGATTGGCTTTGTCTCTATCGTCTGTATCGGTCTGATCGTCAGATCGTGGCTCTCGCACCTCAACTTGCTCTTAGTAGCCCGTATTTCTGCGGTCATTATTGTGGTGATCGCCATCATCGGTGCTATCTCGCTGATCACCTACAAGATCGGCTTAACTGAGGGCATCAAGGTCACGTTCTTCCCAATGATCATTTTGTCTTGGACTATTGAGAGAATGTCGATTCTGTGGGAAGAAGAGGGCTACAAAGAGGTCTTAAAGCAAGGCGGCGGTTCGCTCTTTGTTGCTGTATGCGCCTTCTTAGCCATGGACAGCTTGGTCATTCAGCACCTGACCTTCAACTTCTTAGGTCTGCAATTAGTCATCCTTGCCATCGTGCTGATCTTAGGTAACTACACTGGCTTCCGCTTAAGCGAGCTCAAGCGCTTCAAGCCATTAGTAGAGCAGATCAACAGCAACTTAAATGGTGATGAAAAAGAGCATGAGTATGATCGACTCAAGCGCGAACTCAAAGAGCTGAAGGCTAACCCTCGCACCTTTGACAAGGAAGACAAGCTCGACAATCAAGCCAATAGCTCTGCAAGAGACAGAAGCTCCGACAGCTATAACGAGCAGAAGCCTGAGACCAAGGCTTAGTTGGGGAGGCAATCATGAGCTTTTTCTCATCGCTGTTTTCACGCTACACCAGCCCTATCTTGCTGACCAAGATGGGCATCATGGGGATGAATCAGCGTAATGTCAACTACATCGGCCGCTACAACAAGCGCCGCTTGTTCCCTTTAGTGGATAACAAGCTGCTCACCAAAAAAATGGCCCTACAGCACCACGTCAACGTGCCTAATCTCGTCGGCGCGGTGCGCAATCAGGTTGAAGCAGAAAACATCGTCTCCATTATTGGTGACCGTAAAGAGTTTTGCATCAAGCCGGCACAAGGCTCTGGTGGTAAGGGCATCTTGGTGATTACGGGTCGCGAGGGCTCGCGCTACGTCAAAGCCTCAGGTCAGTCGATCTCGGCTCACGACTTACGTCGTCATGTATCTAACATCTTAGCAGGCTTGTTCTCTTTAGGTGGTAAGCCTGACTTTGCCTTGATTGAGGATCTGATTCACTTTGATCCGTGTTTTGAGGGCTATAGCTACGAGGGTGTTCCTGACACCCGCGTCATTGTCTTCCAAGGCTTTCCAGTGATGTGCATGATGCGTTTATCCACCGCCGCTTCAGATGGTAAAGCCAATCTCCACCAAGGCGCAGTCGGTGTAGGCATTGATCTACGTACTGGTCGTGCCGTGCGTGCAGTGCAGCATAACGACCCTATTGAGTTCCACCCAGACACCAATAAGGATCTCTACAAACTGCAAGTGCCACATTGGGATGAAGTGCTGCACCTAGCCTCCTCGTGCTATGACATGTCAGGCTTAGGCTACATTGGTACCGACATCGTGCTCGATAAGTTCCGTGGCCCAATGCTTCTTGAGCTCAATGCCCGCCCAGGCATGGCTATTCAGACAGCTAACAATGCCGGCCTGCTGCCACGTCTGCGCCTGATTGAAGCCCTACCACGCCGTGCCAATATGAGCGTCGACGAAAAGGTGGCCTTTGCAAAGAAGCACTTTGGCGTCTACAACGCCTAAGCTGCCTAGGCAGGCCTAAGGCTCCTAAGGCTAGCGCCTATCAGCCCAGCATGGCTAAGCCGAGCTGAGCTCGGCTCAGCTCAGAGCACCGATCCCCACAAGATGCGCTTAGATCTTGAAGGATTGGTGCGTCTGCGCCCATAACTTAATTTATCTGACTTATAGCGACCAATACCCCACTCGTGAGAGTGGGGATAAGGTCGCAGGTTTGGATAAAGTATTGCTCAGCTTTGTTGGACTGCAATGCGGCTCAATGCTCTGATTACATTTGTGATCTAATCATAAATCCGAAAAAAATGGTTCTTTGGAAGATTGTATGGGACTTAAGGGAACGCAGTGGTGCGCTGGTACCAGCATAGGTCGCTGATTTTGGTGCAAATTGCTACACCCTCAGGTAAGGTCACGGAATCCCCCTGCGTAAGCTGGGGGAGGATGTCAACCTTTGTCTTTGCCTTTGTTCTTTGCCGTTTGACCTTAGCAAGCAAGCAATGGATAGTCCGATGGAGGTTAGCTAAAACAGAGCCATTACTGAGGCCTACCCCTCAATTCCACTCTTCTGTGCTGCTGTTTTGCGAGAAATTTGGCAAAATGATATTAATGCCATCATGTAAACTGAGCTCTTAGTTTAAGCCAAGATAGCTAACTAGCAAGCTAACGAGCTAGCAAGCCAAGCAATCATAATCATTGCAAGGCCTAGCAAGGATAGGCTGAGGCTGACAAGGATAGCTAATCAGGCTATACACCTTAACTTCCGCCAGTTAGGCACTGATTTCGAAAATATAGCCGTTCTTTGGTGGCTATATTTTGGCTAGAGAAAG
>CALXYZ010000243.1 GCA_944393075.1 uncultured Anaerobiospirillum sp.
ACAGAATTTAGAACAGAAGGAGGCGGCGCTTCCTCCCCAGAGTTACCTCTGGGGTATCCGCGCCGATATTAGATGATCAAGGCCGCTCCTATAGAGCGCGAAATAGAGGAATTCGTATGAGTGAAACCTACGAGGACATCACTGCCCAGGTCTTCCCTGTAGGCCCAAGCTTTGCCCAGAGAGTAAAGCAACTACTAACCGCGGAGAAGCTGACTGCTCCTGCTAAGCCAAAGAAGCAGGTTAAGGCTACCTCTGAGATGACGCTAGAAGAGCGCATGGCTCAACTGCAAAGCTTTGTTAATATTGGGGGCTCTGGTACCAATACATCTGAGTCGGCCTTTATTACAACTGTGCTAGACCTAATTGGCCCGAATAACATGGATGAAAAGTGGCTTGAAGGCAGCTTTCGTATTCATAAGAACGGTGGCCATGGGATCCTGCATATCTATCCTCAGGACAATTTCGCAGAGAGCGCCGTGCTGATGCGCTTGTGGCTCATCGACTATATGGTCGAAAAGTCTCACCAGATGCCAAAAGCTATGCGTGGGGTGGAATGGTACAACTTGATGTACAACAACTTCTATTTGCTTGATCACGATTACATGATGAAGCACCCAGTCAATGGTGCTGAGTTAGAGTTGTTGTTCATCCCTGTTGAGGGTGATGTTGCTGAATTCCATAATCGAGAGATTACCTTTAGCGCACTTAACACCAACTTTGGCGTCTATCGTTCTCCTTTGCAGCTGTTGCAAGTGGTTCCAGCCCCAGAGCGTGATATTGAGGTGAGCGCATCTAAAGATCAAGATCCAGATCAAGCCTCGGTATTGGAGAAGATGACGCCGCCAGAGCGCCAAGATTATCTCAAGAAGCTGCGCAACACGCGATACAAGGTCTACGGTTACTGCCGCGAGCTTTGTAATAAGCGTCTCTCAGCAGATCATGGTCAGATTCAGCGCGTCAACCAAACTGAGTTTTTACAAGGCTGGGGCTTTCCTTTCTGTGTAACTAACGGGATGCGCTATAGCGGTATCGAATACACCAAGAGCTCGCGCGGTTTTGAGAAGCTGATTGAAGAGAACGATGCAGAGTGTCGTCGCTTCTCTTCTTACTTTGCTGACGAGAGAAAGTATAAGGTAGTTGTTGATGACAACGAAATCTCGCCATTTAAGCCTTTCTTTGGCATGCTGTTCGAGGTAAATAACCTGTGCAAACGCATGGGCTTTGATCAGGCTTTCTCGCCATACGAATTCATGGAGCGTACCTACATCTACCAGCACTCGTTTGCTACCGGTGATGCTAAGTTCACCCCAGTAGTGACCAAAGCTAATGCTACCCCTGAGACCGATGCCATCACAGCCCACTTCAAGCTGCGCTCAGATGTGATCTACGGTGAGACGACTTGTCCTGCGCTGATCAACCACTACTACACGACCTCGCTGCGTAACATGATTAATAATGAGGGCAAGTGTTTTGGCTCAGCTGAGGTCAATGCTATGGCTCTGCTCCTCAGGGCAGGTGCCACCGCAGGCTTCTGTGTGTTCCCAATCGAGGCTGTTAGACAGAACTTTGTTGATCAGAATGTCTCTGAGTCTGTGAAAGCAGCATTTGCTGCTGAAGCCGAAGCTGCAGCCGCAAGTAAAACCAAGTCGCGCAAAAAGAAGACCATGGATGAGCAAGAGGCAGCGCTCTTGATCGATTGGGATCTGCAAGGCGATTACAAAAAAGAAGTAAGCCTGCTTGCCCAAAATATCGGCAAGTTCATCAGTGACAAGAGCTTCGGTGAGGTCAAGTATGTTGGCCATGCCCGTAGCCTCAAGTACCTCTACGTGGACTTCTTGATCTTCGACAGCTCGCTCTTTAAGGCCGCTATTGCAGCCTTCAAGGACAGCGACCTCGCCCAAGAAAACGGTCTGACCTCGTGCAGCTTCCAGACCTTTAGCCGCTCGGCTCCTATCTACCACTTCTACGGTGAGGAGCTGCAGTTAGATCCTTCCACGACCTTCTAACTGGGGTAGGCACGGCGGCAGCTCCGCTTATGCGGCTGCCGCTACCTCTGCCTCGGCCCATGTCCCTGTCCTTGCCGCAGCAATCACTGTACTGTGTAGAGAGTAGGGGCAAACCGAACCAACGGCCGCGAGTATGGCCGTTGGTTCGGCATTCCCCACCGTGCATCATGTACCAGCGCCCGCACCTGCAATAGGGCACAGTCTCGCTCTGCAGAGCTCAGCTGTCCTTTGCGTTTGAGACAGTTCTTTTCAGGGCTCTATCAGGTGCGGGCGCTGTTATGGCGGCCATCACTTTGTCAGCGTAAGCCGGTATTGCGCTGCAACTTTCTGCTTCCAGCATCGTCCTCTCTCCCAACTTGATCCCTGTCCTTATTGCAGTTTGCAGAGCATGCCGCGCTACTGTATGGCCGCAGCTTGTATCCATAGCGCTTTTCATAAGGCTATCCCTCTTGGTACCGGCGCCCGCTCCTATACCAACGTGATGCCCTGCGTGTAGATGGTTGTAGTACAAGTAGTTGAGAATGGCTTAAATCCCTGTTTTTGGGGCAGGTAAAGCCCTGCAAAAAGCTGGTGGCTACGCCATTTCTGGCTTGTTTTGCTGGTCTACAACTCTAAAACACTGTAGTTATATAAACTATCTCTATTTCTAGAGGCTATTTGGACGACAAATTTTAGAAAAATCGTGTCATTTCTAAGTTTTTATACTTAGCGTGATTATACGTATTATTTATTACATAATATTGTTTGTGCAAAAGTGCTTGCATGCCTTTGTAGACCACGTTACTCTTAGCTCAAGATCAACGTGGTCAAAAAATGTCCACAAATGCAGGATAACTAGCGATTTATGCTGCCTAGCGTCATAAAGAGCTGCGCACAGCCAACTGTTTACTGCCTGATAGTTTGTATACGGTTCTAAGGTAAGGCCCTTGCAGACAGCTGTCACCTTCATGGAGGCTCGGTAAACAGCAAGGGTGGATCGGCTTAGCACCTATGTTAGCATGAAGACTTGCAGACAGATGTGTTGGGGTACTGATGTACTGCGGCACTGCGGTACTGAGATGTTGAGGTATTGAAGAGCGAAGTGTTAGAGCTGTTGAGGCAGGTAAGAGCTATTGCTCAGTCAGAATCTAGCCCGCGCGTGCTCTATTGAAGCTTGTCAGACTCTACAGCCACTACTGCTGGATGATGTTGATGCTGATGCTGCTTTCTTTGACTTGGGTAATAGCAACAGCAACAGCGACAGCAACAGCATCAGTGAAAGTGTTGGTGCGGCAGCTGTTTGCGCTCTTAGTTAGGTAGAGAAGTTTGTGGACGGCACTTGGGGTAAAGATCCCAAAGGTGCCCCAAGGGCGTCTTAGTGATGCCATTTAAGTCAAGCAGGATTACAAGAACTAAGCCTCGTAGCCTCCATCGGTACGGAGCAACTAAAGGGCTAATCAATAGCAAATGCACCTGCTGCCCGTGAGCTAGACGTGATAGGTCATGTCGTAGAGTGCCGACGGTAGATGCTTGAGACAACCACTAACTAAGAGGAGCTTCATCATGGAAATCTTCATCATTTATGCCGTCGTGCTGTTTGTGTACATCTTCTTCCCATCATGGCTGAAGGTCTTAGTCTTCATCATCAACATCTTTATACCTGACGCTGTGCCAGTAGTTGATGAGGCCATTATGGCCGTGACTATCTTGGCAACCCTGAAGAGTTAAGCATTAAGCGTTGAGCATTAAGGGCTGTATTAGGCCCGCAACGGTAGTCTGTGAGGGGAGGCAAGAGCGGCAAGAGCGGTGAAGACTTACTACTCCTCATCCTGACGCAGTACTGACCGTATGCCCGTGCTGACTGCACCTACAAACAGGTGATTGCAGCAGTTGCTGCTGCCACTAAGCCTCAACAGTGATTAGAGCTGAGGCACTAAGGAGAACGCACTATGAGCAACGCCAATGTCGGTGCCCAATACTTCGATACCAACGGTGAGATCGCCCAATTGCAGAGAATCGTTGAGGCCCACTCCGTCCGCATCAACGAGATCACCAGACTCATTGCTGAGGATGCCCAGATCAAGGCCCAAAACCCAGATATGGCTATGCCTGAGTCTATGGTGGTGGACTTGGAGGGCGAGCGCTCCTTCCACGAGCTCTGCATCACTGACATCTTTGCTGACATTGAGATGATCCTGCAAGAGCAGGACTAACGCTCAGCGTTTGCGCGTTGGCTTGATCTTGGAGAATGCTAAGGCGCACACCTTAATCAAGTAACAACTACTTTTAGGAGCAAAAGAACATGAGTACCAAGTTCGTACCTAGCTTTCTACCTTCTGTTAATAGAGCTGGCACTAACTTTAAGCGATACAAGCGCGAAGAAGCGTGGTAGGAAACGCGAAAAAAGGATAAGAAAGGAGTAAGGAGAAAGCTATGATCTTGTCACTAATGGCAGGCGATCACATCAAGGCCGATCGCGGTCTGTATTGCCGTCACGGCATTTACTTAGGCTCTGGTATGGTCGCAACCTTTGTGCGCCATCAGGGAGTGGTAGAACTGCCAGTTGAGGACTTTGTCGAAGGTGGCGATGTCTATCTCGCTATCCACGACAACATCGCCACTACCCGCAGCCAGATCTTTGCACGTGCTCAAGCTTGCTTAGAGGGTGGCGTTGGCATCCCAGAGTTCGATAACGACGAAGGCTTCACTAACTGGTGTGTGAACAGAAGTGAGCAGTACTACCGCTACCGCGACGTGCCTCTCTCTACTTTGGTAAGAGTCAGAGACCAAAACAAGCTCAGACAATTAAACGAGCTCACCACTGCTTATGGTGGGGCACAATCTGCTGCCGCTACTGCTCCTGCATCTACTTGTGAGTGCACTGCTCAAGCACAGACTCAAGCTAAGGTGCAGGGTCAGCCTCAGTCTCAGTCTCAGTCTCAGCCGCAGACTCATGATACTCAGGCTAGCCATGCTCCAAAGGCAGCTCCAAAGTTCACCTTAGGTGAAGATGCAGAAGAGACCATTGACCAACTTAAGTCCAAGCTCGGTAAGGTCATCACCTCAATCATTATCCCTGGTATTGGTGCTGCTTTAGGTGTAGCAGCTCAAGCTGCTCTCGCTGAAGAAGAGCTTGATCGCACTCGTGCCAGTGACGCCAAGAGCAGCGATGCTGACACAGCTAAGTCAGGTGAGGCCGCAGAAGCTACAGAGGCCAATGAGACCACTGAGCCAGCATCAAGCTCTAAGGAAAAAAGCGTTCCTGATGCAAAGGCAGCCTCAGATGCAACAGCCGAAAGCGCTAAAGCCGAGGGTAGTACTTCTACTCAAGCAGACTCTGCTGCCAAGACTGACAGCGCTGCTGAGACCAAAGCTGATGCTGATGCTGGCGTTGAGGTAGAAGTCGAAGCTGAGGTGATCAGCAATCCTGATAAGGACGATGACGACATAGTGGGTGGCCCTACAGTGGATACCGAGGCTATTGAGCGTGCCCTCAATAAGGCTCAGCATGCTATCGACAGCATCTTCTCTAACGTCCTTGATGCGGCAGACAATCCATTTGATACCCTGCGCAAAAAACCTTAATCCCTGAAAGTATCAAATAGGGTGAACGGCTGAATGGCACTATTCGTATCATCTGCCGCAACAAACCCGCATATTTA
>CALXYZ010000244.1 GCA_944393075.1 uncultured Anaerobiospirillum sp.
CTCCCAAACCAATCTGTTAGCATTAAATGCTGCTATTGAGGCTGCTCGTGCTGGTGAAGCCGGTCGTGGCTTTGCGGTGGTGGCCGACGAAGTGCGCGCCTTAGCTAGCAGAACTAGTTCGTCGATCAACGAGATCACTCAAATGGTGGCCTTGATTGAGAGCGATGCTAATGCTGCTACTGAGTCGATGACTCGCTCGGTCAACGATATGGATGCCATCGCCTCGGATACCGCCAGCTTAGAGAATGTCTTTAACGACATCTTAAATCACGTCAACGACGTCAATTCGCAGATCACGCACATCGCTGCTGCTGCCGAAGAGCAGACCACAGCCTCAACCGAGATCTCGCAGCACATGCAAAACCTCACCGCAGCTTCCCAAGAAGTTGCCCGTGTGGCTTCAACTACAGTTGATGTGATTAACGCTACTACTGCTGATATCACCAACCTCCACGCTAAGCTCAGCAAGTTCAAGCTCGCTTAGCTTACTTAGCTAAGCAAAGCTTAGAGTATGTGCATGTAGTGTGATCAGACAGCTGTTGTCATGTTGCTTGATCAGAAAAAATGCTCAACAAGGCCTCGATTTGTCGGGGCTTTGTTGTTTCTATGGGCGTAGAATAATGGTGGGAGAACAAAGGCGCTCTGCGCTTTGTTGACAGTGTGGGCCTGTTTAGCTAAGGTGTGTGCTAGGTTGCCACCTTTGTCCCATAGGCGTGCACCGTTAATGTAGCACCTAACTTGTGGGTCAATTGCGCTGTTAGCAAGTTAGGGTCAACAAGTTATTTTTTTTTTTTTTAGTTTTCAGTAGAGCATCGGTATTTAGCAGAACCGCGCTGTAGGTAGTGATAGATGAGCACGGCAAACGACGATTCATTCAAGCAGCAAATTAATGAGCATCTGGTGGTAGATGTGTACGAAGAGCCTGTTAGTAGTGAGCTCTCTGCTGTGTCAGGGCAGTCTCATGCAGCCGCTAGCTCTAACTCTGCTAAATCTGCTGGTAAAAAGACTCGTGCTGTGCGCGGAAAGAGCGCGAAAAGCGCAGCTGATGCGGCGTCGGGTAGTGCGTCTGTATCTGCAGCATCCTCTTCTCAAGTTGCTACAAACTTATGGATTAGAGCGCGTCAGAGTGGTCTGTGTGTCGACAAAACCTCCATCATTACCCGCTGGTTTGGCGATGAAAAAGAGTCCTGCTGCGACTACATCATTCGCCCTCAGGGCTTTGGTAAGACTTTCCTCTTAGACACTCTAGAGTTACTCTTTACTGGTCAAAAAGAACACTTTAATGGCACCACCGCCGAGCGTCGCTGGGATTGGTCTAAGACATACTCGGTGGTGCGCATTGATTTTGCCACCCTTATTGGTAAAGCCCCATGGCCTTGGATCCTCAGTGTCAAAGAAAACAAAAAGTCGTGGAATCAATCCTGCGACATGATTGTCGATGCGCAAGAGCATAACGAGATCGACGGTTTAGGGGGGCGCGTCTATCAGCATCTGTTTAAAGAGCTCACTAAGAACACTGTACTCTACGGTAGTTGCGATAACGCTTTCTCTGGCGTGGTTTACGCTCCTGATGCCGATCTGTCGTCTGCCGCTGTTTCTGGTGCTGGTGTCGGTGTCGGTGCCGGTGCCGGTGCAGATGCTTCTGCTAATGGCGATGCGGCAGCAGTAGCAATCAGCGAGTCGGGGGCGACCTTAGTGCAAGAGCGCGACTTTGTAGAGGGCGATGAGAACTTTGCGGCGATGCTGAGCATGGCCTCAGAGCGTACTTCGATTTTGCAGTTAGTGCAGTTGCTACGCCGCTGCAAGCCCAACTCGCGTGTGCTCTTAATCGACAATATCGATGCCCCGTTGTTAGAAGCCTTAGATGACTTTGAGCTCTACAACTATCGCTCTACTTTCTTAAACGCCTTTTTGTCGGTGTTAGAGCGTTTCCGTTCGGTCTTCCGCCACATCGTGGTCACTGCTACCTTACCTGTGACGCAGTTTAGACCGCCTGTGGATATGCAGGAGAGTGCCAAGCAATACCAATCTCAAGGCCAATCTCAAGGCCCATACCAAGGTGCAGAGATCCGCCACGACATCAAAAAGCCAAAGGATTCACCTAGTGCAGTAGCTGGTGGCTCAGGTGTGGGTATGGGTGCGGGCGCTGGTAATAGCTCTAGTTCGGGTACTGGTGGTAGCAGTAGCAATAGCAGTGCAAACAGTGCCTCTAGCGCAGATATTGGTGTTGGTAGTGCACACCGTATGGCGCGTAACAACCGTAAGGCTTTGGATATCAGCTCTGAGTTTTGCTATTCCCGTAAAGCAGCCACACTGTGCGGTATCACCACAGATGAGATTAGCTCCAAGCTGAAAAAGCAGCTCATTCACGCTGTCGAAGTGCTCAATAAGATAACTACCGCAGTAGGCGGCAGTACTTCCTATGATGCTGAGAGCGTGCTGCAAAAGCTCAAAGAGCTCTATGGTAATTACTACTTTGATAACCGCACTGAGGTACTCAACCCTGAGGCTGTGATTAGCTTTTTACGCTATCCAAACTTAGGCTTTGCAGACTTCTGGACGGAGAAGTATTCCCTGCATCTGCCTTACATGGGATTTTCTGGCGGGAGCACAGTGGCAGACATGTTTGCTACGTTCACCAACTTGTTTGCGGGCAAGATGATGCAGCGCGATATCATGCAGATCTTGAACTTGCCATATCAGATCGCGCCGAAACTGCCTGACATCACGGTTGATGATATCTCGCGCGCCAAAAAGCTCATGGTGGATTTGGGGTTAAGTGACTTTTCTCTGTTAGGCTCGCTCGTCTTGAGGAACTCTTCGGCAGGCAGCGCTTTTCCTCCATTACCAGTGCCAGTGCTGCAAAATATCTTTGCTGAGCTTAGTGCTAACAGCGAAGACCATCATGACGGTAGTGACAGTGATAGCGCCAGCGCCGGCGGCCATGCAGCAGCAAGCTCCTCTGGCTCCGACCTCGATGGTGCTAGCAATAGCAAGAGCAAGATGCCTGATGGCAAGCCCCCACGCATTATGCCTTTAGGGATGAACTTGCCTTTTGGTATTAATCCTAAAGACGCAGCCCATGGTAGCCATGGGGCTGAGGCTGGTGCTGAGGACGATGGCTGTGGCGATGGCTGGGGCGAGGATGATTCGATCCCTGAGGAGCTGTTACAGGTCTCCATTGAAGAAGAGGATAGCCGTCGTCGCAACAAGCGTCCATCGGCACAGAAAAGACGCCGTGAGATGCGCAATCTCGTCAACCGTCATCATACAGAGCGCGCTCAACTCCGTGCTACATCCGAGGCTCAGGATGCAGTGATTACTGGCATTATCCGTATGCTGCCAGAGGACGAGGCCAAGCTTAATTTGATGCGCGGCCCTAGCGCAGCCGCCACCAGCGCTATCTTATCTGAAGTAAAAGAGGCGGCAGCCGATCAGCGTATTCCTAGTTCGCGTTTGATCACCTCGGTATCACAGATTCAGCAGATGCGAGATGTGGTCGATGGTACCAACAACGAGCAGCTCAAGGATGCTGACTTAGAGCAACTATTGCGTCCAGAAAGCCCAGAGGATGAAGACATCAACTCTGTAACCACTGCCTTTTTGTCCATTGTGAAAAAGAATAAAGATGAGTTCTTAGATGGCTTGAACATCAACTTTAAGCCGTTGGGTGACTTAGAAAAAGGTAGTGGCCTCGGTAGCGACAGTGGTATGGGCAGCGTCATGGACCGCGCTAGCTTGACTGCTCTTGCTAGCGTGCGCTCCCGTGCTCGTGCGCCTATTCCTGCACCAAGTCTCTCTCAGGAACGCCCTAATACTAATGCTCAAAGCTCTGCCAGTGCAGCTAGCGCTGCCAGCACTGCTAGTGCCAGTGCAAGTGATAGTGCAGCGGCTGATGCCGCCAAAAGGCGTGCCGTGGTGGAGGGACTGAAGAGCATCAAGGACTCAGCTCCACAGCAATTTCCAGATAACCCAAGTGCTGCGGGCATGGCAGCTGTGCTGATGAAAGCTCTGTCGCAGGGAGGCCTAGGTAGCCATGGCGGAGCTAGTAGCTCTAGTAGCTCTGGTAGCTCTAGTGGTGACTCGGGCGCTATGACAGATGAGGAAATGGAGCAGCAAATTAAGAGCCTGCAAGAGAGACGACAGCAGTTTATGGCGCGTATGCATTTGCACGCCTTAGCTCATGCGCTGCAGTCCAAGATAACTCTGCTTGCTGATCTGCCTCCTCAAGATGTGCTGGTGCGCTATGGCTTTGGTGTGGTCAGCGTTATGCAACTGCTCTATGCTTTTGGTTATATCGGCTGGGATAAGTTAGCCTCGCTGAACCCTCGTCGCCGTAACGACTATGCTGAGCGTCACCGCTTGCTGTACTTTGTGAATGAAGAGAGCCGCAACGGTCTGAAAATGCAGATTCTGCGTCAGTTTTTTAGTGCCGACAGCGGCATGGAGTATTTAGAGCGCAGCAGGCAACTACAAGAACAGCAAGCCCAAGCCCAAGCCCCAGAAGCAGGTAAAGATTCAGCTAAGCCTAGAGTGAGTAAAGCTGATTTGCGCGACAAATTGCGTGCCCGTATCCATGCTCGTCTGTCGATGCGCATGTTTGGTCTCTCGGAGGAAGAAGCTAACGCCAAAGCTCAGGCTTTTATGAAAAAGGAGCGTGATGCTGAAGAACAGGCTGCTGCCGAGATCGCAGAGGCTGGCGAAAGTGCCATTAAGAACAAGAGCATCCGCAAAAATATTACTCGTGGTGATAGCATCAACAGCCTCAAGCAAGCTATTGCCGAACTGCCTCCACTAGAGCAGATCAGCGTGATCGATAAGGATTTTGTGAGAAAAGTTTTGCATGACTTGGATCCAACCTATGTGGTGGCGCTGGTACAAAAGATCTTATTGGCGCTGCGCGTGCGCAGTGTAGCAGAGCTCGATGAGAACCTGATCAGCAACGCCGTGTGCTTGTGGTTGCAAATGCACATCAAAGCAGACGAGTGGTCGAAGAATAACATCATGGTGTCTTCTAAGGCTATTGCTAGCAAATTAGAGCACCAGAGAACAGAAGAGGCTCTGATGCATGCGCAGAGCTTAGGCTTTGATTTGGAAGCCTCTGATTTGAGGTATTTCCCTGAGTTCTTTATCAACGAGCATCACAACCTCAGCATCATGTTCAGGCACCAGCAGGCTGTGGTATTAGAGTTTGTCACCGTCAATCACGGCGATGAGGTGCAAGATGCCCTAGAGGTGGCTGTAAAGCGCTTGCAAAATGTGTCATATCCACTCGACGGTTCTTTTGGCATGGAGGGGTACTTGGCTTTTGGTGCCAAACCACTCAAAGTGGCTGTGGTATGTCACTTCGATAAGAATCTCAAATGCCATGTGGTGTGCGCTAGCTACCTCAAGACCAGGACAGTCCATTACCATTTTTAAGGGCGCGCACAGCTGTGCGCGCTGGTGCGCGCTGGCAAGCTAAGCTAAGCGGCAGCTAAGACATGGATTACGCACGACAATTTTTTCCTTTGGTAGAATAAGGCTTCTGATGTAGTAAACTAGCACCATAAAATAATTAAGAAGCGAAAATTCAATATTTATGAAGCTGAATTAAATGAATGAA
>CALXYZ010000245.1 GCA_944393075.1 uncultured Anaerobiospirillum sp.
AGTGCTTTAGCTAAAGGCGATCTGTCTGTTATTTTTGATGATTTTTGGACAAAATCTGGTGGTTTTTCATCTTTTCTCGTAAATTTCATCAAGAGTAAGCTGCAAAATGCGGGAAATGCTAATGCTAAACGAGAGTTCTTAGAGTTTGTCACTACGGACTTGTTGGCAGACTTCTCTCTGAGCAAAGATTTGCTGACGGATCCTCGCGACCCTTATAACTCTGATGTTGCAGAGGATTTGGTAACCTCGTTTAGAGTGACTATGGCTCAGAGTGGTTACTACACCCTCAAGATTCTGTCGGCAGATGAGAGCGAGAAATTGAAGCAAGAAGGTAGGTTTTACTGTGCAGATGGCTCAGAGCCTTTCTTCTTGACCGTGCCAAATCACGAAGTCGCAAGATTTTTGCGTAATAGATTTTGGGCTAACCTTTCGTCCTTCATCGAAGGCGGTGGCCGTATCCTACTTGCTGATAAAGAGGCTATCTTCATTGCCTTGCTGCAAGAGATCTTCTCAGGTGATCCCAATAAGGCTCTGATCGCAATCAATGAGCAGTTGGCCAATGTTGGCTATGACAACAACAGCACGTTTAGCTCGGAAGCTTCAGTGCGCGATTACTTGGTGGCTATGTTGCGTTTTTCGGATATGATCCAAAAATACAATGCGAGCCTTGTTGCCTTTCCTCAGGTGAAGTTTGTGAACCCTGAGACCCATGGTTCTCTTGGTCGCTCTGATATCTTTATGAGCACTGAAGGTAGGAATGTGGTTTTGGAGCTCAAACTGGTTAAAGAGGACAAGATAGAAGGTCTAGACAAGCTCAGCTCAGAGCAAGCAGATGCGAAAAAAGATGTGGTCTATGAGGCAGCATTGAACGAGGCTATCAAGCAGATTCATGAGAAGAGCTATTACTCCAGACCCCCTTTTTGCGATACATGGTGCTATGCCGTGGTCTTCTCAAAAGAGAAATGCAAGGCGGTACGCTTAGCCGTTTTTGAGCACAAGGTTAAGAGTGCTGAAACTGAGCTAGCCATATTGAGAGCAAAGAGCTAAGTGCTAGTATGAGCAAGTACTAAGTGTTAGCTTTAGTGGTTTGTTTTTGTGATAGGAATGCACCAGTGATTAAGTCGAGCCCTGTGATGCACAGTTGTTATGAACACACGCCGCTCTCCTTAGTTAATCAGGGGGAAGTTAGCAGTAGTGTCTGCCATCACAGCCGTAGTGTCATTGTAGACAGTGTCGACCAATCTGGTGTAAGTGCCGGCTTAAGTTTTAGCGCTCTTAAGCATGGCTTGTTAGCCCTCTTCATGGCTTGTTCTTTGGCCATGGTACTGTCAGGCTGTGCCTCTGATGATGAGGTTTTAGACGAGGTTGAAGAAGTCACCGTTGCTGACCCAATCTCCTATGAGGTTGAGGGTTTGAGTGGTGATCTGCTTACCAATGTCGAGGCTCACTTGGGCAGTCAGGCTGTGATTTCCAAAAAACGTGTGCGCTTTTATGTGCGTGAGATCACCGAGGTGACCTCATCTGCTCTGCGTGCTTACGGCTACTACCATCCAGTGATCAATATCGAACTTCCTGATAAAGAGGTGGAGACTGATCGCACCGTTACCGTCAAGGTCGATGCTGGTAAGCCTTTATTTATTCGCAATTGCAATCTTGAAATCTTAGGTGAAGGTAGTCGCTACAAGATCTTCAACAACATCCTCGCCGAGAGCCCTTTAAAGAGTTACCACATCCTCAACCATGGTAGCTATGAGGCGCTCAAAAACAAGATCCATGAGACCGCATTGTCGTTGGGCTTTTTCGATGGCAAATTCATTTCCTCGCGTATCTTGGTCTATCAAGACCAAAATATGGCTGATATTGAGCTGATTTACGATAGCGGTAGTCGCTATCGTTTTGGCCCTTTGCTTATGGATGAGGAGAGCGAGAAGTTGCTGTTGCCTAGCAAGAGTACTCAGCCTTTTTCTGAGGGGGAATATTTTGCTAGCAAATCTGTCAACACCTTTGTGCAGTCGCTCAATCAAACCAACTACTACAACACGGTTGACGTGCGTCCAGCTAACGATCAATTAGATCGCACTAACCACATCGTGCCTTTGGAGGTGCACTTAGAGCGCCGTCCAAACAACAATATGCGCTTAGGTGCTGGCTTCTCAACTGATGAAGGCCCACGCATACTCTTTGAGTGGAATAAGCCTCTCTTAAATGACCGTGGTGATTCCTTTAGCAGCCTCGCTACGATTACGCCTATTACGCAGGACATTCAGGCTGTTTATAAGATTCCACTTGCTAACCCTAACACCGATTACTTGACGCTCAATGCTATTCAGACCCACTTAGATCTTAACGATACGGTCTCGGATCGCTCGCATATTGCAGTGCACTACATTGCCAATCAAACTGGTTCATGGCGTCGTGACTATTCGATGCGTGTGGAGTATGAGGATTACGAGCAGGCAAGTGAAAAAGGCTATGGCTTAAACTTCATCCCAGACATTCGCTTTTCGCGTCGAGAGAGCTCTGGTGGTTTTGATCCAAGCCGTGGTTACTCGTTGGAGTTAGAGGCTTTAGGTGCCACCGACTGGATTGTAGGTGATAACACCTTTATGCAGCTTAAAGCCACGTATCGCGGCATCATTTCTATTACGGAGAACTCGCGTTTTCTGTTCAAGTTGATGCAGGGTGCGAACTTCGGTCCTGATGCTGACGATATGCCACCTAGCCTGCGTTTCTTCGCAGGTGGTGATAACTCGGTACGTGGTTTTGGTTACCGCGATCGTGCACCATTGCAAGCCGACGGCTCAGGTCTTAAAGGTGGTAAGTACTTAACCACCGGTACGGCTGAAGTGCAGGTGCCAATGGGTATTGCTAACTCTCGTTTAGCTTTCTTTGTTGATGCCGGTATGGCTACTGACGACTACCAAGACGATATTATGTGGGGCCCAGGTATTGGCTATCGCTTCTTATCGCCATATGGCATCGTCCGCGTTGATTTCGCTGTGGGCTTAGAACAAGACCACGAAAACAATTATCAACTCCACTTTGCTTTTGGACCGGAGTTCTAACCATGGCAGATACAAAAAATTCGGTCACTGCAACTGTTGATACTAAGGCTGATGTTGCCAAAGCCAATGCCAGCGAACAGTCTCGACCACATCATGGCTTTTGCCGTTGTCTGTGGCGTTTTTGCAAGTGGAGTTTTGCTGCTTTAGTGTTATTGCTCTTTGCCTTAGGCGGTGCACTGTACTACTTCATCTTTACGCTCCCAGGTGCCCAAAAGGCCTTAGAGATTGCACAGAACTTTATCCCACAATCGATCATCATCGACACCTCTATTGAAGGTGGCTCGGTGTGGGAAGGCTTACGCCTTGGCAAAACACTTGTTGATATCAAAGATGTGGTCACCATCAACGCCGATGATTTGGTGCTTGAGTATGACCTCATGCAGATGCAGCAAAAACTTTTTAAGGTGCACACCTTAGAAAGTAACAATCTCACTGTCGCTTTAAGTGATAAGATTTTTGAACCATCAACCGAGCCCGAGGAGCCTAAAGATCCAAACGCTCCACCATTTCGCCTCAACTTCCCTGTTGATATTGATATCGACCGCTTTGCTGTGCATGGTTTTGCTTTCAATTCGCAGATTGTTGATGTTGATCTCAAAGATTTGCAGGCCATGTTATGGGCGCGCGCTGACAATTTAGGCATCAATGGAGCTGATGTTGATACTCTTACCGTGCACCTGAAAAACGAAAGCGACATTGCCCAAGAAGAGGCTGAATCGGCAGCAGCTACCCGTGCTGACGAGTCTTTAGCTGTGGCGGTAAACGGTAAAGTTGTGCCTTTGACTGATGCTAATCAGGCTGTCGAAGCTGTGGTTACTGCTGCACAACAAGGTCAGTCCGTGGAAATGGTGATGGTGCGAGAGAGCTCGGCTCGCGAAGCTGCCAAGACTGAAGAGCAGGTGTTAAGCGCCCTCAAAGAAAACGAGGCAGATAAGGTTTACTCCGATCCAGAGCATTACGCCCATGCCATTGAAGATGCTCTGTTGAATAACAAAAAGGTACCAACTTTTGTCAATCAGCGTCTCCATATCCATTCGCCACAAAACACCATTGATCCTGAGTTAGAGGACGTGGCTTACAACCTCTCTGAAGAAGAGTTAGAGCTGAACTTAATGGCTCAAGCTACTGCCACTGAAGAGGTGGTGCAAGAGTCATTGCAGGCAGCTGCTGCCGGCGACCGCGATAATGATGGTGACATTGATGTTGTTGTTGAAGGAGACGCTAGCTCTGTTGAAGGGGCGGTTGATGGCAATGCTGATGGTGCTGCGCTAGCTAATGCTAATGCTAATGGCGCCAAGTCGACGGCAATCAAGGAATTCGGCTCGGGTAATGGTGCTATTGCCGCCATGCCTACAGTGGTCTTACCTTTTAATGCCGAGGTCAAGGACTTCAAGATCAAGTCCGTGCGCTACTACATGGAAGGCTTTGATACTCAGCGTGGTGATGTGGCTTTAAGCGCCACTTGGTATGACACCAAGCTTGAGGTGCAAGAGTTATCTGTAGACCATGGCTTTGGTGAGGCGGATCTTACAGGTTCCCTTAACTTTGCAGACTACTTTAATCTTGATGTCGCCTTAAAGGCAATAGGTGCGCAAAATGAGGAGACTAAAGCCTTATTTGAGGGCATTCTCTATGGCCTCACTGGTGATTTTAAGGTCTCAGGAAACCTCACAGATCTTAAGGTTGTTAGTACCTTAAACTTAGGCGGTACTACCGAGCTTAAGGCTCGTGCCAACGTGTTGTCGGCAGCTTTACCAATGCGTGTGTCGCTGCAGACGCGTGATTTTACGTACCCAATTTTTGGTGAGCCTTTAGTCAACCTCAAGCACATTGATTTAAAAACAGCCGGCAACTTAGAAGATGGTGTTGATGTCAACTTAAAGTCCTTAGTCTCTGGTTTTGATTTTGAGGATGTTAGTGCTGATGTGAAGGCGCAAGTCTCTTACGAGATGAGTCACATCGATCACTTGGTAGTTGATGGTCTGTACCAAAAAGAAAAGCTCAGTGCCAATGTCAGTGGTGACGTGTTCTATGGTTCGGTGTTAGGTGTGGATGCTAAGGTCTTTGCCCAAGTCAAAGATGCTGGTTTCCTCTCGCCTATGCTCAAAGGCCCATTAAAGGTTGATGGCGATTTAGTGGCCATCATGAATCAAAATGAAAAGGGGCGTACCGCTGTTTCTACAGCCACAGAGCCAATGTATTTGGCCTATCGTATCCCTAAGACCACTGTTCTGATGGAGGATTTTGATCCTGATACGATCGAAGCCAAGCTGTTGGCACAGGTTAAGACAGGAGGCCTCAAAAACTCACGCCTTCAGAGCTCCACAGGGGGTAGCAATAGCCAACTAGCTGCAAATCGTAGTGATACTCGCGCAGGTGGTGCTCATGGCGTGTATGGGGCGTATGGTGCGAACGCTGGTTCCGATGCCTCATTGGGCCAAAGGATGAGCACTA
>CALXYZ010000246.1 GCA_944393075.1 uncultured Anaerobiospirillum sp.
GCAATACTTTATCCAAACATGCGACCTTATCCCCACTCTCACGAGTGGGGTATTGGTCGCTATAAGTCAGATAAAACACCACCCACAAGGAACATCAAATGCCACCACGCAAGAAAATAATTGAGGTCGTCATTGATGAGGTCGCTGGCACTGCCGAGAAGATGGTGAAGCCTCGTCGTAAGACGCTCACGACCAAGCAAACACGCTATCTCAACAAGATTAAGCGCGAAATCGAAGTTAAGGGAGAAATTGAGTCTGGCATGTCCAGTATGTGGGGCTTCGATTGGCCTGAGATTCGCCTTAACTTTGGCGGCGACGTGTATTACTGCTGGGAAGATTCAGAGTACCCTGAGCCAAAGATGCGCAATGCCGAGTACTGGCTGCAAAATCACATGCCGCTCCTCGACATGCTGCTCTCTATTGCCTACATGCACTGCATTGTGAATACGCGTTCCATTGTGGGCTTCATTGAGGAGCATCGTGAGCTGTTTTCACAGTACTTTGAGATGCCTGAGGTGCCTCTCAATAGCATCGCTGTTTTAGAGCGTCAACGCTTTGCGCTGCCTAAGTACCTCAATGCTCTGGTGCTGGTATATAACGAGTCAACCCAGCGCTATGAAGTGAAGACCTCTAGTGGTTATGCCCCAGCCTTGAGTCGCAATAAGGTGGATATTTTGATCCACGAGGGCAAGTTTGGTACCCGTGAGCAGAATTGGATTCGCGCCCGTAGCAAGGTCTTCCGCCCAGTCGATAAGCAGCTCGATGCAGTGTGGAGATCCTTGCTCTCAGTGCCTTTAGCAAAGGACAAGGAGCCAAGCACTGTCTTCAACTACTGCTTTACGAACGACATCGTTGGCGTCATGCATCTCTTAGCCTCATTCTACAAGGTCAAGCAAGAGATCAAGCCAACCTTGCAGTTCACGAAAGAGGAGGAGGGTAAGCTCTGGGCTGATGCTGAGCAAGAGGATTTTGTGTCGTTAGGTTACGACATGGACAAATACTCCTATTCTGACTACGACAAGTGCGGTGAAGACTAGCACGGCTCAGTTATGAGTATGGGGTGTCAGCCTTGGCCTTGCCCGAGGCTGACAGATAGAGCCTCGGTACTTGTTAGGTGTAGTTCTAGGTGTGCGCCTTGTTGCGCATGGAGAAGTGGATTAAGTAGGGGGGCTTAGTGCCAATCAAAAAGAAAGCGATCGTAATCGACACTGCTTTTGATGATGCTACCGGTACCGTCGTGAGCATTGTGAAGCCGCGCTGCAAAGCTCTGACTGCAAAGCAGTCTAAATATTTGAGTCGTGTCAAGGACGCAATTCAGTTGAGCAATGACATCTATGACGGTCTCTACCAGCGAGATTGCATCGATGTGCATGGCAACTTGTTTGGCGACCTCTGGTACTGCTGGGATGAGCGAATGTACCCAGAGCCAAAGTACCAAAACGCAGAGGCGTGGTTTGAGAAACACATGCCGCTTCTCGACATGTTGCTCGCTATCGGCTACATGAATGGCATCTTCCAGCCTAACAACATCGCAGGCTTTTTGGAGGACAATCGTGCGCTGCTAGAGCAGTACTTTGAGATGCCAAAGGAGATTCTCAACTGCATCACAATCCTTGAGCGTCAACGCTTTGTGCTACCGAAGTACCTCAACGCTTTAGTGTTGGTATACAACGAGAGTACGCAACGTTATGAGGTAAAGCACACTAGCGAGTACGACGTGGCTTTGCGCCGCACGTGGGTGGAACAGTTCGTTTACTTGCGGAGTGGAGAGGATGACGACGAAGAGAGTTGGTATTGTGCCAGTGACCAAATCAGTGCGAAGGTTGATCGGCAGCTCACTGCTGTGTGGAAGCTGATGCTCTCTGCGCCATTAGCTAAGGGCAAAGAGCCAAGTGCGGTTCTCAATTACTGCTACGAAAATGGCATTGCTGGCTGTATGCACCTCTTAGCTTCGCTCCACAACGTCAGCCATGAGATCAAGCCAACGTTGCAGTTCACAGCAGAAGAGGAAACTAAGCTGTGGGAGACAGCCTCCAGCAAGGATTTCCTTGAGGTGTATGATAGCCAAAAGCATGATTATGAAGACTTTGGCATACATGATCCAATTGACGAGTAGTGAGCCTAGTGCCTTGCACGGCCGCTCCTTGTGCTAGCATTAGCATCAGAATTAGCATCAGAATCAGCATCAGTATCACTGCGATTACGCGGAATAGCGAGGAATATCATGCCACCACGCAAGAAAGAGCCAGTTATCATTGAGACCGACATCGATGAGGAGTCTGGTACCGCCGACGTGATGAACTTTGCGACCCCACGTCGTAAGTCTCTGACCGATGAGCAGGCCATGTTTGTGAAGCGCCTTAAGACCGCCACTTGCCTCAAAGCACAGGTCTACGACGGCATGCAGCGTATGCTGCTAATGACCCATGAGCTCAACTACGGTTTCATGGGCTTTGTTGGCCCTGTGTACTACGACAAACATGGTGTGGATCTCAAGACGGGCGAACAGGTTGAGAGCTTAGAAATGGCCAACGTTTGGATCAAAAATCACCTGCCATTGCTCGACATGATCCTGACCATCGCCTATATGCGTGGCTGCTTCTCAGCTGTTGAGATTGCTTTGCTATACCTCAACGAAAAAAAGGAGCTCAGCAAGTACTTCACGTTGCCTGATACTCCACTGCCACCAACGGCCATTTTAGAGCGTCAACGCTTTGCTATCACCAAGTACCTCAATGCCTTGGTGTTGGTGTACGACCCAAAGACCAAGCGCTACAAGGTCAAGCACACTGACAACTATGAGGTAGCTTTGCGCCGCAAGCGTGTTTCAACCATCCTGTACCAGCCAAAGTCAGGAGCGGTGAAGCTCAACTGGAATCGTGCCCGCACCTCGGTGTTCCAAGTGGTGGAAAAGCAGGCTGAAGCTGTGTGGAGAACCTTGTTCTCGTGCCCAGCTGCTAAGGGCAAGGTGCCAAGCGACATCCTCAACTTCTGTTACGACAACGGTTTAGCTGGTGTGATGCACTTGTTAGCAGGCTTCTACAAAGTCGACACCGAGATTAAACCAACTCTGAAATTTGGCGTAAAGGCGGAAAAGGAGCTGTGGGAGGCGGCAGCAAAGGAAAACTTCCTCAAGCGCAAGCTGTTTAACTACAAAGTGCAGGATTTGCCTGTTGTCAGAACTGTCTTTCTGTTCTAGACAACAGCTATTCTAAGCTAGCTCAGCTCAGCGCAGCTTAGCTTAGCAGAGCTAAGATTGAGCCAGAGCTCGAACTCGAGCTTGATCCTGAGCCGCGGCCAAAATAGCGGAGTGTTGCAGTGTGTGATACTCCGCTCTTTTGCTTGAGGTATTAGAGCTTAGAGCTCTTAGTGGTGAGAGCTTAAGATGATGGCGAGTACTGCGCCGCCTACTAAGTAACCAAAGTTTAGCAGCATAATGGTTTTGGAGTTAGGACGGTTTAGGCGTGGCAGAATGTCCGATAGAGCCACGTAGATAAAGCTGCCACCAGCCACAGCAAGGGCAAAAGGCAAGAGACTTTCTGCCTTGTCTAAGATGTTGTAGAAGGTTAGAGCACCAATCAGAGCACCCAACATCGAGACGAGATTGACGATAAAGCCCTGAATACGGTTCATACCCAAAGTCAGCATCAGAACATAGTTACTCAACTGTTGAGGCAACTCGTGGGCAATGATCGCAGCCGTCATTGCTACACCAACGTTGATGTTGATCATAAAAGATGAGGCTATGACCACACCATCACAGATAGCGTGGAACAGTGTTCCCGCTAAGATAGGGGCTCCACCACTAGAGAGAGCAGTCTTCATTGAGCCCGAGCTCTTCTCTGCATGCTTAGTCGCAGCCTCAATATCGCTAGTGCGCAGGCTAAATTCATGGCTGTGACCCCAGTGATGCAAAGCACCAATCCCGCTATGGTGATGCTCGCTCTCATGGCTATGCTCATCATGAGAGACACCAAAGCCACCATTATCACTGAGATTAAGAGGCGCGCTAACGCTTAGATTAGCTTGCTCACTAGGAGTAGTGGCCGCGTTATCTGAGTTGTTGTTGCTTGGTACCAAGCGTGAGATACCGCGAATTAGGGTAATAGGCATATTGCCATTTTGCATTTGACGATGGGCATGGGCTTGGTTTTGTGCGGCACAAACAGGACAGCTTGCTGCATGGTGGTTGGAGTTAAAGAACATCTCCAAACCAATAAGCACAATAATCGTTCCCCAGATGGTAAGACCAATGGTATGGATGTCTGAGCCTGATTCAATTGCCTCTGGTAAAAGGTGCGTGAGTGCTAAGGTCAGCAATAATCCTGTAGCCATTAAGCTAAGGGCTTTGCCCATTTTGCTTAAGATCTTGGCTGGAATAAGAGAAATCACAACTGCGGCGGTGGCAGCTGGAACTAAAGAGGCAATAATGGTCGCTGTCAGCATTAAAGGTGATCTCCTCGCCATAGTTGGTGCACAGAGATACAGACGCAGTTTTAGTTCTCTGGCACTAGTAAATTTACATAGAAAGAGCGGCTTTTAGGTCTGCGCTCAGCATAAATAAGCCAAGTAAGTCATAGCTTACTCAGATTGTGGGATGTAAGGATACCGAAAATCACGCTGCATTGAAAGGACTCATGGGAACCTCTAAAATTTACCACACAGCATCGGACAAGGCTAAGACGCAATAGCCTTGATCATGCATAATTGAGATTTTATGAGGCTTAAGCGATGAATGTGGTTCACTCGTAAACTATGGGGGATGGGATGAGTTGTCATACCTTGCAAACCCATGTTACAAGTAACATAAACTAGGCCGCATGCAATGCCCTTTTAGCCAATCTCTGACCATACTCCGAGTCACGTCTAGGACGAATAATGAACCCTCTGATTGAGCGTTGGTACATGGCATTTGAACGAGCCTTAAGCCGCAAGATGAAGCGCCAAAAGTTCTTGATACCGAACTTGCTGTGCTTCATCGACTTAAAGAGGTTGTTGAATCCCTCTAAAGGCCCTGTGGTCAACTGACTACTGCTGTAGTTAACGATACCATCCATGTGGGTCACAATCATATGCCCAAGCATCACCATAGGATGGCGAAAACGGGCTTTCCCCTTAGACACCTTAGACAGGTTCTGAGCAGGGCGAGTCGTGTAGTTGAGATCATCTTGGCTTTCTGTGACCTTACCTTGCACTGCGGTAACGTAATCATCTAGCTGGGTAGAAACTCTCACCTTACGTCCTTTTGTATAGTCCTCTTCTTGAAAGTGGTTGCAAAGGACAGCTACCTCATCCATCATCTTCTTCATTTTGACCAGATCACTGTTGCGTCCGTGACTGTATGCCACTTGGAACTTCACAATGATTTTGCGAATGTATGGCAGATCCTCGTGAAGCTTAAGGATGGCTGACATCTTTTTACGCTCTTC
>CALXYZ010000247.1 GCA_944393075.1 uncultured Anaerobiospirillum sp.
CGCCCTGCTCAAGAACATCGACGAGCCTTTGCTGTTCAAGGCTGCCTGCTACATCATCATTGCTATGGGCGTCGGCCACTACATCATTAAGGGTTGCGATCTCTTAGGTATCACCCTGCCAGCCTACTTAGGCCCTATGATGGTGGCAGCTGCTATCCGTAACTTCTTAGATGTTACCCACCGTTCTGTGCCTCTGCACTCGATTAACGTCATTGGTTCGATTTGCTTACAGCTGTTCTTAGCTATCGCCTTAATGACCTTAAACCTGTGGGAGCTTGCAGCCTTAGCCATTCCACTCATTACCATTCTGCTTGTGCAAACCGTGGTCATGGGTCTTTTCGCCTACTTTGTCACCTTCCGCGTTATGGGCAAAGACTACGACGCAGCGGTTATCTCCACTGGTCACTGCGGCTTCGGTATGGGTGCTACTCCAAATGCTATGGCTAATATGGAGACCTTCACTGGCGCTAACGGTCAGTCACCAAAAGCTTTCTTCGTGGTACCAATCGTTGGTGCACTCTTCATCGACTTCTGTAACTCCGCTATCCTCTCAGCCTTCTTAGTCTGGCTCTAGAGTTCAGCGTAGAGTAGAGCTGGTACAAACCACGATCACGCCCTCGTCACTGCTTGCATACGGGGGCGTGGCGTCTCTGCACATTGCATATCTTGGAGGTGCGGGAGCCGTCCTCAAGCACGGCCGTCTGCCTCGCGCTGCGATGCTGCAAGCATTGAAGCGCATCTGTCTTTCATGGTTGCTCTTGCCAATATCTTTTCTCGTACCCTCACCGTGCTCCTTGCGTGCATTTTAGTGTGCACTCTTTGCTTCTAACAGAGGCACAGTCTCGGAAAATCGCGCGCAATATGGCTTTGCAACCATTTTTCACTGTGTTTTGGCTGTAGATGTAATGTGCGCGCACACAAAAGCTAGCATATGTCTCGTAAATAGCTCCTTTATCATGGCTTTGTGGGCTTGTTTATGGGCTTTTGTGGTGATTTTTTTGTGGTACAGGCGCAGTGTTGTTTCGTGTGTAAAGCGTGCCTCATTTTGTGAGCTTGTTATCACATCGCAGCAAAAACTCACGTGTGGCTGCAGTTTTGCTCACATTCTTGTCTTAAGTTGCATATGCTTTTCGCCGTTGTGTTAGATAGCACAGATGGCGCCTAGTGCCGCTATCTGTTTAGCGCTTGGTGCTAGCGCTGCTCTTTTCTTTGTTTTTCTCAAACAATTGCGCTCAGGGCGCAGGACGTTACGCGTGCCTGCCGTTTTGCTGTGAGTGCTAACGCCCTTTGGTGTAAGGTGGCGTCATTTGGGGAGCAAGAAAAGAGGCGAGAGCTAGTGAGTTTTAGCGTGACATGATGCTTGTGGCGCTCTTTTACTCGGGTGCATGGTGGATGCTGTTACATAAGCGGTGGTAGCGCTTAGCTAAAAGCAAAAGGCTTGCATACGTGATCTGCGGTGAACAAGGGACTACAGCTACAGCCAAGGTTGTGCCTGTGACAGAGCCTGTGACAGTGCCTGCTGCCTGCTGCTTGCCGATTTGCTTGCTTGCGTGCTTGCCTCTTAGTGAATGTAAGCAGGTTGGCTAAGCCAGCTAAGCTGGCTGAGGAACCTGAATCTCTGTAGATGTCTTGGGGCGGTGCCCACAGGCGATAAGGTAGAGTTTTGAGTTATGTTTAATTGGTTTTTGGATCTCAACAGCAAGATTAAGCTGTTTGTGCTTTCATCTACACTGCTAGCGATGATTATCATCGTGGCCGCTATCGGTTACTTCTCCAACTTGAGGAGTATTACCGCGGCTAACGACATCTCCGTTATCATCAATCGTTCGTCGGTGCGCGTCAACGCCGTGCAAATGAGCCTACGTGAGTTTGATAACTCGATTGTAGCTTTCTTAACCGACACTGCGAGCTCCTCGCAATCGACTGAGCAGTTTAAGGCCCAGTTAAATACCAACTTAAACAATTTGATGCAAGACACCAATACCATGAACCCAGAGCGCATTGGTGACAAGCAAGCAACCCCTGAGTACAAGCAAGCCATCCTCGCCATCAAGTCCACCATGAAGCAGATCTCCGATAACATCAACGGTCGTCTGCTTACTGAGATCGAAACCAGCCGTAACGCCGGTGCTACGTTCTACTTCAAGGAAGTGCGCCCAATGATCTCGCAGGTTTACAACAACTGCTACAAGCTCATCCAAGAACAAAACCGTACTGTGGTGCGTTTGGGATTAGAAGGCTCTGATATTACCATGGCTTATATCGGCTGCGTGGTGGCAGTGATTGCCGTGATCTTAGGTTCCATCATCTCGTGGGCTATCTGCAGCTACATCACCACCTGCATTCGTCGCCAGAGCAACTTTATGCGTGAAATGTGTGCCGGTAACTTCGATTTCGAAATCCGCGCCTACAACAAGGATGACTTCGGCAGCATAATCGATAGTATGCGCCGTCTGCGTGACAGCATGAACAAGGCTTTATCGATGGTGAAGTTAAGCTCCTCCCGCACCGAGTCCTCGCTCTCACGCATTGTTGAGCTCTCCAACGGTATCGCCGACAAGGTCGGTGACTGCGAAGGCAAGACCATTAACGTGTCGGCTGCCTCCGAGCAGATGTTAAGCACCACCCAAGACATCGCTAAGAACTGTGAAGATGCCTCCAACCTCTCCAATGCCACTAAAGACATCATTGCCGATGGCGTGAACAAGATTAAGGGCACTATCGATGAGATCCGTCGTCACAGTGAGGATATGAACGCCAACTCTATTGCTGTGGAGAAGGTGGCAAAGCGTTCACTCGACATTAACTCGATTGTGAACACCATTGAGGAGATTGCAGCCCAAACCAATCTGCTGGCTTTAAATGCTGCTATTGAGGCTGCTCGTGCGGGTGAGGCTGGTCGTGGCTTTGCGGTGGTTGCTGACGAAGTGCGTGCTCTTGCTAGCCGTACCGCTGCCTCGACCCAAGAAATCGCTGACATGGTGGCCGATATCCAAAAGGAAGCTGCTGCTGCCGCCCACTCGATTAACGATTCTGTGGCTTCGATGGATGTCACCAGCCACAACACCACTGAAGTTGAGAGCACCATGCACGATATGATGGAGCACATCAACTCGGTGAACATGCAGATCACACAAATTGCTTCGGCTGCTGAGGAGCAAACTGCTGCTACTAACGAGATCTCGATGCACATCCACGGCATCACCTCTTTAGCCCAAGATGCTAACAACCAAGCCCAGAGCACACAGAGCATTATCAGCGAGGCTGTGCAGAACCTGCACGAGCTACGTGATAACCTCGCTTACTTCAAGATTGCTTCTGACCATGGGTCTAACGATATGTCGACCATCTTAGCCCAGCAAGGCAAGGCATAAAGGGTAACTCTACCTGAGGCGAAAGCCTCAAACGAAGTATAGCAAAGCCTTAGGGGTGCAAACCTCTAGGGCTTTTTTTCGTCTAGCGCTCGCCGTGCAGGTGCTCCGCGGTGCCCGCACGGGCATGTCTCGGGGCGGGCTGGCACCGCTGGCTTCGCTGGCACTGTCCGCAGCCTTATAGCTGTAGCATTGCGCAGTACATTGCGCAGTACATTGCGCTGTGGGCAGCGGAGTGCCCTGCAAGCGCGCCCTGATTTTGCGCAAAGCGCGCTATGGCTGTGCGGTGGATGGGTGGGGCGCTATGTGGGCTCTGTGGCGTGATAGGATGGATGGGTCTTTTTCATTTTGTTGTTGTAGTTAATTCTTTTAGGGTCTAGCGCCGTCTTGCTCTCCCACATGGCAACGGCATGCGCCTGATATAAGGAGTGCATATGAGTAATGAGGTTTTAAGCGGGCAGGAGTATTTACGAAAGATCTTACTTGCACGCATCTATCCTGTTGCTCGTTTAACCCCGCTGCATAAGCTCGAAAAGCTTGGTGATAAGCTCGGGATTGGTAAGATCTACCTCAAGCGTGAGGACTACCAGACCATTCACTCCTTTAAGATTCGTGGCGCCTACAACAAGATGCGCCAGCTCTCGCCTGATCAGCGCGCTTGTGGTGTGGTTGCAGCCTCCGCAGGTAACCACGCTCAGGGTGTAGCCCTGTCGGCCAAGAACTTAGGCACCCGTGCTGTGATCGTGATGCCTACCACCACCCCAGACCTCAAGGTTGATGCCGTGCGTCGCTTTGGCGCCGAGATCGTGCTGTTTGGCGACAGCTTCAACGAGGCTTATGAGCACGCTAAAGATCTTGCCAAAAAGCAAGGTTTGACCATGATCCCTCCATACGATGATCCCGATGTGATTGCAGGTCAGGGCACCATCGCTCATGAGGTCATGGGCCAGTGCAACGACATCGACACCATCTTTGTGCAGATCGGTGGTGGTGGTTTGGCCGCTGGTGTGGCCGTCTACATCAAGAACCTCATGCCTAACGTTAAGGTTATCGGTGTGGAGGCTGAGGGCTCTGCTTGTATGAGGGCCGCCATTGATGCGGGCTCGCCTTGTGATATCGGCTTTGTGTCGCACTTTGCCGATGGTGTGGCAGTAAGCCGCGCTGGTGATGAGACTTTCCGTCTGTGCAAAGAGTACTTGGACGACATCATCACCTGCTCCAACGACGAAATCTGCGCTGCCATGAAGGATATCTTTGATGATACCCGCGCTATTGCTGAGCCTAGCGGTGCGTTGTCGTTAGCGGGTCTCAAGAAGTACGCCCGTACTAAGGGCCTCAAAGAGGGCAACCACATCGCCATCATGTCGGGTGCTAACGTCAAGTTCCACACCTTACGTATGGTTGCAGAGCGCTGCGACGTCGGTGAGATGGCTGAGGGTATCCTCTCAGTAGAAATCCCTGAGGTGAAAGGCTCGTTCTTAAAGTTCTGTGAGGCTATTGGCAACCGTCACGTGACTGAGTTCAGCTACCGTGTGCACCGCCAAGATAAGGCTCGTATTTTCGCTTCGATCGAGCTCACCCAAGGCCAAAGCGAGCTGAACGAGATCTGCGCAAGCTTAGAGCATGTGGGCTACAAGGTCACCGACTTAACCTCCGATACCTTGTCAAAAGACCACATCCGCTACATGATCGGTGGTCACTTAACCGCCAACGAAAAAGAGCGTTTGTTCTTGTTTGAGTTCCCAGAGAGTAAGGGCGCCTTAAACGAGTTCTTAACTCAGTTAGCCGGCACCTACAGTATTTCGTTGTTCCACTTCCGTATTTCGGGCTTGGAGTACTGCTCGGTACTGTGCGGCTTTGATGTCTCTAACGATGAAAACGGTGAGGCTTTAAAGAGCTTCTTAGGCACCATCAAGTACCCATACATTGAAGTCACCGACAACGTCGCCTACCAGCAGTTCCTCTGCTAGGCGCGCGCCATCACCACCACGCAG
>CALXYZ010000248.1 GCA_944393075.1 uncultured Anaerobiospirillum sp.
TAAATATGCGGGTTTGTTGCGGCAGATGATACGAATAGTGCCATTCAGCCGTTCACCCTATTTGATACTTTCAGGGAGTATAGCAACCCACGAGTCACGAGTGGCATGCGACCGTACAGTAGGGAATATTTTGAACCGCTACCAATTAACGAAGGGCAGGGCATGCCCAGATGGCCTGTGTTATCGTACTTAGCAATAAGTGCGATATAACGCGAGCCTCGTTAGAGGCCGATCAGCAGGAACCAAACCCATGCTATGCAGTAGGAACCTCCTCGGAATCCCCCTGCGTAAGCTGGGGGAGGATGTCAAGAAAAGGTGATACTTTGGGGCAGCACGGGACGGTGGCGATAGGTGGTCGCCAGTTTTGTGCTATTCTGAGCACGTGTTTGATCTTGTAAGGGCGCTTTTTCGATGATTAATGGCAAAGTAAAGCAATTAAGTTTGGTCTTAGGTTTACCTTTGACCCTGTTGGCCTTGAGCGCCTGTTCTAGTAGTTCTGATGAAACGCCAGCTCCTGCAAGTGCGCAGGCTCAAAGCGCTGAGAGCTATGAGGAGACAGGCTTAAGTACTGAGTCGGCACAATTAGCCTCTAAGGCTGATGCCGATGCTTTAGACAATCCTCTGTTTATGGGACGTGCCATCTACCTGCGCGGTGAGATGAACGATTACAGCGTGCAAAGACCTTATCGTCTGCGTAAGTTCGACGAAAACATCTACTGCACCATCGCCCCTCTGCGCTCTGATTGGTCGCCATATCGCTTTAAGTTTGCTGATGCTGAGTGGACTAAAGGTACCAACTTTGGCTATGCCCTGCCTCCAGCAGTGATTCGCGAGGGTGGTGGTAAGGCAATGCTTAACCCTAATTCCCGCTTTGAAGAGCTGCGTTATGAGCCACTGCAAGATGGCATCTACCGTTTCTGCATTGAGTACGAAAACGAAGTGCCTTTTGCTACCGTCACCCGTTTAGAAGACGGTAAGCTCACCACCATGGACGAGGTCATCAAGCAAGAGATTGACCGTGAGTTCAGTGCAGGAACTAGAGCTACGACCACAGCTGCCGCAGCTGCTGATGCTAAAGCTGATGCCACAGCTACCGCTGGCGCAGCTGAAGACGCAGAGTAAGAGTGAGCTCAAGCTCAAGCTCAAGCGATTGCATAGGCGGCCATTAAGCTACAAGTGGCCGTAGTTTAGGCCTTTTAGGCTTAAGGCCTTAAAGGCTTTGCAAGGCCGACTTATTGAATATGAGAGACATATAGGTGCCCAGTGGTTTCAAGCCTCTGGGCACTTGTGTGTTGGGCACAAGGTAAGGGTGCCTAAAACAAACTTGGGAGTGTCTATATAAGGAGTGGAGTGCATGCTCGAAGATAGGTTGCAACTTGAAGCGCAATTTGAGGACTTTTTGCTGCTAGAAAAGGGAATGTCGCAGAACTCAGCTCAGTCTTATTGCACGGATGTAAAGCTCTTTTTGGAGTTCTTAGATCATCGCCATTTCTCCTTGACCAACTTTAGCGAAGATAATGTGCGTGACTATCTCGAAGAACGTTCCTCTCAGGGCATAGCCTCGCATAGTGTGCAGCGCTATATGTCTGCTTTGAGCGCTTATGTGGCCTTTTTACGTGCTGACGATAGACGTACCGATAACCCTATGATGGCTATCGATAGGCCAAAGGGAGCACGCCATTTGCCAAAGGTGATGAGTGAAGAGGCCGTCAACCTCTTTTTGGAGGCCCCTGATTTAAGCACCTATGTAGGTATGCGTGACAAAGCCATGTTTGAGCTTTTGTATGCTTGTGGCTTGCGTGTCAGTGAGCTGTGCAACCTCAAGTTTGAAGACCTCCATCTCCAAGACTGCTACATCATCATTCGCGGTAAGGGCGATAAGCAGCGTCTCATCCCTATCAATGATGAGGCGGTGTATTGGATTCGCCGCTATGTGCAAGAGCGTCGCTTTGAAAAGGACTCCACTAACTTAAGCCAGTACGTCTTTCTCTCCACCAAGACTACGGTGGGCGCCCCTCTAACCCGCATTGCCTTTTGGTATCGCGTCAAATCCTATGCGCGACAAATTGGTTTGGAGAAAGAGCCATCGCCGCACACCTTCCGCCACGCTTTTGCGACCCATCTGCTCAACCACGATGCTGATCTGCGCTCTTTGCAAGAGCTGTTGGGCCACGCTTCGCTTTCGACCACACAGATTTACACTCACGTTGCTTTAGCGCGAATGCACGAGGTCTACGACAAGGCCCACCCTCACGCCTAAAAGCCCCAGTAATACAAAAAAGACAGCGCGTCTGCCGGCACCAAGAAAGAAGCTTAGTGCTTGCAGGCGCGCTGTGGTTTTTACACAGACACAGAAAAATGGGCCCTTAGGAAGCGGAGGTTGCAGCAGCGGTTGTGGTAGCGGTTGAAGTAGCTGCGGCGGCTGCAGCATCCGTCATAGAGCGAACGTAGGTGCTGATCTCGTTTAACAGCACCTGATTTGGTTTCTTTGGGGTGCCTAAGTCTAAGTGGTGGGCAATAAGCTTGGCGATAGCAGAGCCAGAGCTTACGGCTGTAGCCCCATCAGTAAAGAGCTGCTGCATCTCGGCACTGCTACCTTCACTTAAGGCGACCACCTTACGGCCAGAGCTGTGCAGCAGACGAGAAAGACTCTCGCCACCAAAGATCTTTTGCAGTAACACTAAGCCTTGGGATTCTTGCATGATGCGCTGCTGAGTGGCCTCTGGAGCGTTATCAGGTACCATCAGGATCAAGTCCATGCCTTCATTGTTGCAGGCTGCGCGGAAGTTGAGGTGCTCGCTGTCTGGGTTGACCATGCTCAGCGGAATATCGATAAAGAAGACACCGTTGATACCAGCCTCACTAGCTTTTTTACAAAACTCATTGAGGCCATGGGCAATAGCCACGTTAGAGTACAGCGACAGCATCAGTGGGATGTCGGTGTAAGCGCGCAGCCCCTTGATCAGTTGCAGGCAGCGGGCAGTGCTGATGCCGTTTTGGTCGCAGGAGGTAGGAGCTAAGGCGCGGTGACTTGCTTGCTGCAGGGAAATACTGTCAGCACAAGGGTCAGAGAAAGGCATACGCAGCTCTAAAGCTGGAGCCTTGGCATCGACTAAGCGCTTAACGATCTCTAAGCACAGGTCGTAGTTTGGATCGCCCAAGGTAACGGTTGGGATAAAGGCGTGGCCTTGGATATTGGCAAAAGCGGAGTTCTGAGCGTTGTAGTTGGTGGTCATTTCGTCATCTCTTTGTAATTCGGTTCAGTTTGCATCCAATCGCGGTGCTATCGCATAGCTATTGCAGAGCTATCGCAGAGCTATCGCCTTGCGACTCAGTCGCGGCATGGGAGCGCTAGCGGTTAGAGTGGGGACTTTAAGATCTCGTCGATCTTGATGTTGCCGTGGGTGTCTAAGCAGCCCTTCTGCTCAAGGATGGAGCTGACATTAAAGATGTCCTTATCTCCACGACCGGAGAGATTGACGATGAAGGTTTGCTCCTTGTTAGGGTTCTGGCGCATGACCTTGAGGGCACCGGCTAAAGCGTGCGAGGACTCAAGGGCTGGAATAATGCCCTCGTGGTAGGAGAGCTGAGCAAAGGCGTCTAAGGCCTCGTTATCGTTAGCACTGATGTAGTTCACGCGACCAGTATCTTTCAGGTAGGCGTGTTGTGGGCCAATTGATGGGAAGTCGAGGCCGGCTGAGACCGAGTAAGACTCGTTGATCTGACCGTCGTCATCTTGCATGTTGTATGTGTAGGCACCAAAGAAGATACCTGGCTTGCCAGCACCTAAGGTCACACCGTGCTCGCCTGAGGACAAGCCCTTGCCCTCTGGTTCCACACCAAAGAGTGGTACAGAGGTTGGCAGGAACTCAGTGAAGATACCGATAGCGTTAGAACCACCACCAACGCAAGCAAAAACGGCATCAGGGAGACGGCCAGTCTCTTCTAAAATCTGCTCCTTGGCCTCCATGCCGATGACCTTTTGGAACTCACGCACAATGGTTGGGTATGGGTGAGGGCCGGCGGCGGTACCTAACATGTAGTGGGTGTCACGGAAGTTGGCGGCGTAGTCGCGTAAGGCGGCATTGCAGGCCTCCTTTAAGGTGCCGCGGCCACTGGTGACTTCCACCACCTCAGCGCCCATCAAGCGCATGCGGAAGACGTTAGGGCGTTGGCGCTGGGCGTCGGTAGCGCCCATATACACCACGCACTTCATGCCCATTAAGGCACAGATCAGAGCAGTAGCCACACCATGTTGGCCAGCACCGGTTTCAGCAACGATGCGGGTCTTACCCATACGCTTAGCGATCAGAGCCTGACCAATGACCTGATTGGTCTTGTGAGCACCACCGTGGAGGAGATCCTCGCGCTTTAAGTAGATGGTGGTCTTGGTACCAGCGGTGATGTTACGGCAGCGGGTCAGTGGGGTAGGGCGGCCGGCGTAAGTGCGCAGCAGGTAGTCGAGCTCCTCTTTGAAGCTTGGGTCTGCGATGGCGTCGACATAGGCCTTCTCTAACTCCTCTAAGGCGGCCATTAAGACCTCAGGCACGTACATGCCGCCGTAGTTGCCGAAAAATGGGTTCAAGATGGTGCTCATAAAAACTCCGAAATCTGATCTGTGTACAGTGTTTGTTTCGTGTGAAAGTAGGTACTTAGCTAGGGTAGCCTTGATCTGATTTGCCTGTTGCTTGCTGCTCGCTGCTCGCTGCTCGCAGCTTGTAGCTATTGCTTACAGCTTGGCTGCACAGAGCATCGGAGGTGGGGAGCTTTTGGGTTTAAGAAGTGAGTTCTTGTGGAGTCCCAACCCGACTGTGTGCTAGCAACTTGCTTGCTTCGTGCGGGTTTGAGCTGTGTAGATATGAAAAAACCCGCAGAAGCGGGTTCTCAGTCAGATGCAAATGCAAACGCCAATCCCCCGCACTAAGCGAGGCGCCACCATGAAAAAGCGGTAAAGGCGATATTGCGTGATTGCATTGCTATCAATTCCTATGCAGTTACTTACTAACGATTAACGATATGCTTTTAGCCTAAACCAAATTGAGTGATGGGTGCAAGAGTGTGATTTTTTGTGTACAACTTTGGTGCAATATGGTGTTTAGAGCGCGCTGGAGCCAACGAGGCTGTCTGCTAGGTGCTTATTTATGGGCTTAGTGGGGAAGATTAGACTCAGCATTGTATCTGCGTGTGGCTGCATTGGGATAGGGAATAGCGTGCGGGATCATTAAGACTAAACGAAAACAGGCAAGCTGTGGATACACCTTGGGCGCTGTCGCCGCGGAAAGTGCCTTTGACATCCTCCCCCAGCTTACGCAGGGGGATTCCGAGGAGGTTCCTACTGCATAGCATGGGTTTGGTTCCTGC
>CALXYZ010000249.1 GCA_944393075.1 uncultured Anaerobiospirillum sp.
GTAACTTCAGAACCACCCAACTGGCTGCGTGAGGTTAAAATTGTGGGTACCAAAACTTATTGGATTGAGCACTAGTGATTTAGATGCTATGGCTCATATGCTTCAAGTAAGGAAGGAAGACGCATGACAAAAAACACAACAAAAAACACCAAAGTAGCCTTAGATTCCAACAAAAATATTAAGGCACCAAAACCTAACTTTGGAGCCTTTGAACTAGGGTTGTCAAACTTCCCTTCAAGACGTGCAAATAACAACATATACATTGATAAGACAGCACTTATCGTTAAACTTCTTCAGACCACAGGTCCTGTCTTTATTACACGTCCACGTCGTTTTGGCAAAAGCCTTCTATGTTCTACTATTGAGGATCTGTTTATCAATGGTCTCAAAAACTTCGATGGGCTTGATATATCAACTAAGAAGCTGTGGAATGACCCAGAGCCAAGCTATCCTGTAGTTAAACTGAGCCTTCACGGAACCCATGTTCGTCCAACAACTTCAGATCTAAACTCTTTTATTCGCTCAAAAGTGTTAACTCAGCTCAAGAGTGAAAACGTATCTAAGTTTCTCAAAAAAGCTGGTATCGAGGTGTACGATTTTGAGCAAAGGTTCCCACAAGCTGAAGACCTGTTACGTGAAGTAATTTGGGCCTACCATGATAAAACTGGCAAATGCTTTGTCATCATCATCGATGAGTACGACAACTTATTTAATCAAGTAATCAGCAATCAGAGTGTCTTAGAAGATCGCATAAATTGGTTCTCTGACTTTTATGGCAGCATCAAATTACTGTATGAAGAAGGATGTCTACGCTTCACTTTCATCACAGGTATTACCCGCTACTCTCACACCGGCATTCTCTCTGGATTTAATAATCTGGTAGATCTTTCGTTTAAGAAAGAGTTTTGTTCCCTTTTAGGATACACAGATGAAGAGGTACGTCAGTACTTTTGGCCATATATTGAATATGGCGCAGATCTGTTTGGCATATCCACTGATGACTACCTAAATCGCTTACGCCAAACATATGACGGGTACCTCTTTGCAGATCACAAAAATGCTACAAAAGTCTATAACCCGTGGTCGATCATGCAAAGCTGTTTAGCTCTCAGTGACGAAAGCAAGGGAGCAGATATTGATAACTCTGAGGTGTTCGATACTTTCTGGGGCGATACTGGAGCCCTCTCAGGCTTTTTTGTTAATACATTTAAGCGCCAACTGGATAATGTGCAGGTCAATGACGACACCACTCTCAATGACCTGTTAGCGTTTATGCACTCGGATCTAACAGAAGATTTCTATATTTCAAAAAAGCTGCTTTCCACATCACGCGACCCTTATACCATGTTTGATGGTAAAAATGTTGTGCAAGAGTTACGTGTGTCCATGGTACAGTCTGGCTACTACACCATTAGACGCCCATCCGATAACGAAAGAAAGAAAGTAAACAATGCTGCAGGTTGCAAACAACTCTTTCTGACTGTGCCTAATCAAGAAGTCATTGATACTCTTTCGCAAAACGACTTTTGGGAGCGAATCAGCTCTTTTGTAGGAGAGAGACTACAGAAAATTTTTGCCCAAAAAGGGAATGGCCACCATTACTTCATTGACGAGATGCTATCAGGTGATCCTAACAAAATGCTCAAAGTTCTCAATGAACGCTTTGTACCTTTGCCTGTAGAGTCACATGTCTTTGATAGTGAGGCCGCAGTGCGTAGCCACCTTGCAGAAATTCTGCGCATAGCCAATTCTGCTTACAAAAGCACTCAGGGCACTAATGGGGATGACTACATTCAGCTATTGGAAGTTAGCGAAGAGAAGTACAGTCCAACAAAGGGTTCTGCTGATATCTTCGTGGCCTCTGAACAAAAGAATGTTGTTATTGAGCTCAAGCTGTACCCTTCTACATCTGGATATAGCAAAGAGACAATGCTTCAAAAGGGCTTAAAACAAATCCAAAAGCAGCGTTACTACGACCAGTTTGACTCTTCTGATCGAGACACCTTGTGTTACTCAATAGTGTTTTCTAGAAACACTTGCCGCGCAGAGCTTGTAGCTGTGTTTACTCACTTTGCGGATGGCAGTAACAGTGATGTTAGCCACGCTAAAACCAAGCTCCAAGATGACAACACTCCAAAAGCCATAGCAACTAAGATCAAAGCCAAGTCAACCTCTGTTAAATCGCCTACAAGCGATTCAAACAGAAAGGCAAAGACTACAATTACAACCATTAAGGCTAAAGCTGCTAAGCGTAGGAACAACAAGGCACAAGCTGAGTAGCTCACATGTTGTGCGACAATGGGCATAGTCTGATGCAAGATGGTAGATTATAGAGGTTCCCTACAGTTTCTCAATACTGCTAGGCTTACCCTAAGACACGAAAAAAGAGCCACCATCCTCGGGCACAATGTTGCGAGGTGGTGGCTTTTTTATAAGGGCGGGTCGTTTTGTGCTTTCCGTGCAAGTGCACACTTTGCGTTTCTTGCACCCGAGAAAATCATATCTATAAGCTCAAGATCAGCATAAATAAGGGCTTGTAACGTTATGGTGCTCCCCTTTCTTTTTACGTTCAGGGTGGTACAATGTGCAGGTATTTGTTAAATAAAAGTTATGTCTGTAGCCCAAAACACGCGCTTTCTAAGCTGTGTGCCATACAAGTAACAGTTTCACACACCATACTCTCTTAAAATTAAAAGAGGCAAGACGTAAGGAGCAAGAGCGCACCAAAGCAACATGGCTACCCTCACTTTTGTTTGTGTTCTTTTTCGTTCTTTGACAACCTCATCACCTAAAGGAGAAAGCCATAATGGCTGAAACCATGGAGCAAAGCCTTGGCCGCAATGCAGCAACTATGGCAAGCGAGCGCTTAGTGCAGGAGCGCCAGCTGGAGCAGGAATTCTATGCTGCCCAGTTCAAGCTCTTAGATGCCGAAGCTTTATACACCCTGATCGCAGCCGTGGTGATCACCGTGATCTTTTGGCTTAGCATCTATCTCTCCTACGATTACCACCACAATCTTTTTGCTATGCCGCTGTGGTTTGTCCTCAGCTGTTTAGGTGGTTATATCGTCTCGGTGATTGGTGTCATTATTCTCGTCACTTGCTTCTTACGTCACTGCAAACTCAATGTGCCGCGCATTGGTGACCTCGAAGATGCCTCTATTCCTGAGACGCTGCTCAAGGCCAACATCCAATCCTACCAAGAAGCAGCTGCTACTAAAGTTAAGGCTATAGCTAAGGCTAAAGCTACTACTACTACTACTCAAAGCTAGGCTTTGCTAAACTCTGTCTCAGCCTAAATCGTTTATCGCTCGCGATAATCACTGTCTTTCTCAACTACTTCACAGCTAATCACAGCTAATCACAGTTAATCGCTATTTCACTCTTACATTTCGCTGTTTTTTCAGGTTCGTGGTAATAAGCTTCGACCAACAACTTTGCGTGTGATAGCTGTTCTCTAGCGCTGCCACCACCTTCGGCGCAAGGAGAAAAAATGCAACAGATTTTGCCACTAATCCCTATTGCTATCTTCTTTATCGTGCTGCTCTTTGTCGGCTATGTTGTGTCCTACCGAGCGAACCGCGCTATGCACTTTAAGAAGGAGTACTTCTTAGGTTCACAAAACCTAGGTGGTGTGGTGCTAGCCATGACCTTAGTGGCTACCTACGGTTCGGTATCCTCTTTTATCTCTGGCCCTGGCGTGGCATGGAATGTTGGCTTAGGCTGGGTGGTATTTGCCGCTCCACAGATCATCACGGCCTTTTTGATCTTGGGTGTGCTCGGCAAGCGCATGACTATCCTAACCCACCGCTTAGATAGCCTCACTGTCATTGATCTGCTCTACGAGCGTTTTAAGTCCCGCCTGATTGCTTTGATTCTGTCAGTTGCCCTGATCATCTTTTTTATTGCCATGATCGTGGGGCAATTCATCGGTGGTGCCCAGATCTTTGCTGGCCTTACAGGTATCGACTACAGCTTAGGCCTGATCATCTTTGCTCTTGTAACCGTGCTCTACTCTTCTGGTGGTTTTAGGGCCGTGGCAATCACTGACGCGATCTGCGCTATCTTGATGCTCACAGGCATGTTTATCTTAGGCTATGTGATCTTAAGTGAAGGTGGTGGTCTTTATCAGGTTATGGATACCATCTCTCAGGTCAACATCGATGAGAGCACTGGTATAAGTCGCAATTTAGAGTTTGATGCTGGTGGTACTTTACCTTTGAGCCTGCTCTTTTCGGCTTGGATCTTGGTGGGCTTTGCTACTATAGGCCTGCCACAGTCACTGGTACGCTGCATGACCTACAAATCAAGCCACGAGCTCCACAAGTCGATGATCATCGCCACTATTGTCTGCGGCGCTTTAATGATTGGTATGACGATGTTAGGTGTATTAGCACGTGCTGTGATTACTGAGATGCCAAAAGCAGGTACCGATGCGATCATTCCTACACTGATCGCCACGAAGATGCATCCGCTGGTAGCTGGTGTGACCATCTTAGGCCCATTAGCAGCCACCATGAGCACGGTAAGCTCACTGTTGATCGCTGCCTCTTCGGCTATTATTCGTGACCTCTTTAAGGCCTTACGTAGTGAGCCTCGACTTGCGATCGCTAGTGCTAGTGCAGGCACTGGTACTGGTACTGGTACTGGTATTGGTACCAGTGCTATTGCTAATGCTAATGGCGCAGAGACCAAAGAGAATGAGCTGGTAACTACCGCCTTTGATAAAGCCTTGAGCTACCACGAAAAGATCATCATCAAGGGTACTACCTTAGTCATGGGCGTGATCTCCATTGTTTTAGCTCTCTATCCAATGGATATCGTGGTGTGGGTGAACCTCTTTGCCTTTGGTGGCTTAGAGAGCACTTTCCTCTGGCCTATTGTCTTAGGTCTGTTCTGGCAGAAGTTCAACAAAGCAGGTGTCTTGATGAGCATCATTGCCTCTCTTAGCACCTACACTATCTGCTTTATCTTTAAGATCAGCTTGTTTAGCTGCCATGCTATCGTACCATCGCTGATTGCTGGATTGATTGGCGCTCTGGCTGGTACTGCTATCGGCCACTATATGCTCCATCAGCGCCTTGATCGCCGTACCCACGACGTCTTCTTCCCGCACAAGGCCTACACTGAGTAATTGCGCTGCTGCACTACAGCACCAGCAGCAGCAGCGATCGCTAACTTCTTCTGCCGGTGCAGAGCTCTCTTTGCCAACCAAAAAGCCAAGCTTTTGCTTGGCTTTTTGGTTGGTGGTTTCACGCCCTCTGACGTGCTCACAAACTATTTGGGAACCTCTATAATTTACCACACCGCATCATACAAGGCTAAGAGGCAATATCCTTGATCACTCATGCCTGAGGC
>CALXYZ010000250.1 GCA_944393075.1 uncultured Anaerobiospirillum sp.
GGGCTGAATGTCGCTAACCAAGAGGGTGGCTCTATGCTCGCTGTTTAGTCACAGATGGCACGCGACCGCACAGGTCGGATTTTTATGTACGCTTTTTGTTGTTGTGTGGTGACGTCTTGTTGAGACGTCTTGTGGTGACGTCTTGTTATGGGGCGTAGTAGTGGCTCAAAGTTGCGCTCTCTTCCCCAAACAAGCCCACAAATAAGGTGCTGTGGCATGATTTACTTATGTGCACATTTGTGGAAACCATGGAGTATTTTCAGGGCGTGCTTTTGTCAGGGCTGTGCACGGTGGTTTAAACTTACATTAAGCGAGTTTGAGAGAGAACTTTAAGCAAACAAGTAGTATCCTTGCGTGAGCTACTTGATGGCTCTTCTTAAACTCTAAGATTTTGGTTGAGATGGATATTGGAAGCGAGCAGAAGCATGCAAGCACTAAGTTTAGATAAGGTCGCAGCCTTAGCGTTAAACACGCAAGCTTTAGGCATTAAGAGCAATTTAGAGCGTATTTTAAAGGCGGTACATGAGGCTTTAGAGCAAGGTAAGAGTGCCTTGTTCGTAGGTGAACTTTGTGTCACCGGTGCTGAGTGTGAGGATATGTTCTTAAGCCCAAACTTTATTGCTAAAGCCAAGGCTGAGCTCTTAACTTTCCAAGAGCAGCTCCCAGCTGACTTTATCGTGGGTTTAGGTTTACCTCAGGTCATGCAAGCTTCCTGCTTTGGCGATAGTGAGGCTTTCTTAGCTGCTACCAGCGCCATGAGCCCAGAGAATGAAAGCGAGGAATCGTCTGGCTCTGCCGGCTCTGCGGGATCCGTGTCTGACGCAGACGAAGAAGATGGCCCTCTTGCTAGCTCTTATGTGCTGCTGAGTAAAGATGAAATCATCTTTACTGCTCCTAGCAAGCTCAAGATGGAGTTTGGTCGTACCGACTACAGTACCCGCTATTTCTATCAAGCTTATGAGTTCCCTGGCTTTGATGTGATCAAGGGGTATGTCGCTCAAGTGGGTGGCCAAAAAATCTTGTTAGCCTTTGGTGATAAAGAATTCTTTGTCGGCCCAGAGATGCAAGAGTACATGGCTGAGCACCATGACGAGTTTGCCTTTATCTTGATGAGCGAGTGCTATGGTTACGAGGTGGAGAAGTCTCAATTAATGGAGCAAGAGGCCCTCACTCTATCGCAGATCTACGACCTGCCTGTAGTGCGCGTCAATAACTTAGGCTGTGAAGGCGGCGCCACAATTTACGATGGTCAATGTCTCTTTATCGATAAGGGCGAAGTGGTGGCTCGCAACAAGCTCTTCTCGTTTAAGCCATATGAGTTAGTGACAACAGCCTCTAAGCCAATGCCTGCTATTGGTCGTTTTGATGAGATGCTGACTGCCGTGTCCTTAGGTCTGCACGATTGGATGTGTAAGACTCATTCTAAGGGCTTTGCCTTATCCCTTTCGGGTGGTGCTGATTCGGCCTTATGTGCTACCTGTGTGGTGTTAAGCCAGATTAAGGCATTGTTAGACTTAGGTCTTAATGGCTATATGGCAGAACTAAAGAGCTTAGGTATTGCTTTTGATGAAAAGGCTTTTGGTGATGATGCTGTGGCTGCCGCCGGTGTCGGCCCCTACGATAGTTCCCTTGATAGCACCATTATCGATAACCTCATTGCTGTGCTGAAAAAGCACATAGTGCCAAAGATCTTAGTCTGTGCTTACCAAGGCTCTGACTACTCTGGTGCTGTGACTCGCACCGCAGCCACCAAGATGGCTGAGTGCTTAGGTGCTACCTTCTATCAGTGGTCGATCTCTAAGGTTGTTAAAGACTATGTGGACACCTTAAACGGTGCCTTAGGTTACGAGCTCAATTGGGATAACGACGACATCGCCTTACAAAACATCCAAGCCCGTTCGCGTCTTCCAAGTATTTGGCTGTTAGCTAACCACAAGAACTTTCTGTTAATCGCTACTTCCAACCTCTCTGAGGCCGCAGTCGGTTACTGCACCATGGATGGTGATACTGCTGGTGGCTTATCACCAATTGCTGGTATCGGTAAGAGCACCATCTTACAGATCAACAAGCACATCATGCACGATGGTATTGCTTTAGACGGCTTTGCTCAACGCTTTAAGGTTGATGCTATGAGCTATATCGTAGCTCAAGCTCCAACAGCTGAGTTACGTCCTGGTGGTGAGCAAACTGATGAAAAGGATTTGATGCCATATCCACTGCTTGACACCATTCGCAAGCTCTTTGCCCAGCACAATCTGCTGCCAGAGGATATCGCCTCGCTCTTGATTGCTCATAAGGACGATGAGTTTAAGAACGTTACCACCGACTTAGGTGTGACTACCGCCGAAGACATTGAGCGCTGCGTGGCTCGCTTCTTTAGATTCTTCCAGCGCAATCAATGGAAGCGCGAGCGCTATGCTACTGGCTTCCATATTGAGAAGGACGACTCTAGCGCCAAGAGCTATATGCGCTTCCCAGTGCTCAGCGCTACCCTCCTCTAGACGCTAGCGTTCGTTCTCAGTGTTTGGTGCTTAGTGCTTAGCGCGTAGGCACTGATACCCAGCCAAGACAAAGAGCAGCATTTGCTGCTCTTTGTCTGTGGGGCGGGCGCTGTTACGCAGCGCTGTTGCGCTGCGCTTTAGGCCTTTTCTTTAGCCTCGGTTGCATTGCTGTCGACAAAGGCGTGAGCCTTGGCTTCAGCAGCATCGTCCTGTGGATGCAGGGCGTTTAAAGCAGCGTCCTTGATGGCTTCAGCGCGGGTAGTAGCAGCGTCTGCAGCCTTTTCTTCAGCAGCAAGTTCTGCTGCAACTTCCTTGGCTGCCTCAGCCTTGATCGACTCGATAATGTCTTGCGATGGGCGGCTTGCCACTTGCTCGTGTGGGCGACCACGCAAGGCTGCTGGTGCCTTTAAGAAGACCATCAGCGAGATCAAGACTAAGATCAGGCCTGATAAGAAGAAGATACTTGCAAGGTTCACAAAGGTTGCGATCAGACCGCCTAAGATAGGGCCGATAGCACCGCCAATCTGCTGGGCTGAGAAGAGCATACCAAAGGCTGATCCACGCTCAAGTGGGCTCGTCATGTTGATGATCATGGCGTTAGCCGATGGGAAGATGCCCGAGAAGCCTAAACCGACGCAGAACTGCAAGATAGCAAAAGGTATCAGCGTGTTCGGAATGAACTGACAGGCAATCAAGGTACCGGCGATCGCAAGCGAGGTCACCAGCGTCTTAAAGAAGCCTAAGCTCTGGCCTTGACGACCCCAAATAGGGGCGGCTACAGCACCTGCAATACCAGAGAGCGAGAACACCAAGCCAGAGATTAAAACCAAGTTCTCATCACTGCCGCGTAAGTGGCCGATGTACAAGGTCATGATTGGCTGTAAGAGCAAGATCACCATGTTGGTGAGGCCGGTGGCTAAGAGGATTAAGCCTAAGCCTTCACGGTGTAACAGCTCCTTGTAGGATGGAGCTGGAGCTTTCTTGTTCTCTTCTGCCTTTGGTGGTTCTTTGATAAAGAAGATGGTGATTAAAGTGATGAACAGCAGGGCGCCTGCAGCAATAAAGAACGAGGTTCTGATGCCGAAAGCTTGGGCTAACACACCACCAAAGAGAGGGCCTAAGATACCGCCGCAGATGTTGGCACTTTGCATCACACCCATACAGATGCCGATCTTGTTCTTTGGGGTATAGGCGGACACTAATGCGAGTGAGGCTGGCCAGAGACCGGCAGCAAAGCCTTGGAGAATACGCACAAAGAACAGTTGCAGAGGGCTTTGGACAAGGGCACCGCAGAAGTAGGTCAGAGCAATAAGGCTGCTAGAGCGGATTAACATCAGCTTCTTGCCTTTAGAGTCGCTCATCTTACCCCAGATAGGCGCCATGACCGCACAGACGGCAAAGGAGATGGCGAAGATCGCACCTGTCCATAGGTTAAGGCTATCGGGGCTAGCACCTAATTCATCACGCAGATACAAAGGTAAAAACGGAATGAGCATGGTGTAACTTGCAGACATCAAGACGACGTTGCAAGTCATGATCGCAAGAACTACTTTCCAATTCACAACTAAGGCTCCCTCTAACCGGTGAATCAAGCACGAGCCATCCATGCAAGTGTGCTGTGCAGCTTATTACTTTGACGTGATGGCTTAACCTACTTAGGATCTGCCTATGCCTTGCTAAAACAAGAGAGGCGGCTTCTTTGTTGTGGCTGCAGCAAAACGCTAAGCAATGCCGTAAGGAGCTTGTTGGGTGCGGGCGACCGAGTAACGCTCTAGAGGCAAGCTAAAACTTGTTCTCAAACTACGTGTGATCAGTGCTAGACGCACTAAAAGTGCTAGGTGACTAGCAGTACTGGTAGTACTGGCAATATTAGCAGTACTAGACGAGCCTGCAAACTAAAAGTGCTCAAACAGCAGCATAGCAACAGCAACAAAGATGGCAGTGTCGCAAGCGAGCTCTTTTTTGCTCGGGCGCGGGCGCGCGCAAGTGAGGCAGGTCGCAGAAAGGTCCTTGGGGCGACCTTTTGTGAGCTGCAGGACTTAAGGTGAGGTATTTTGCGTCTGTGCGCTGCGTAAAGCAAAGTTGCAACACCGCAACATCAGCAACACCGCAACATCAGCAAAATAGGGACATCTATAAGCGTGGTCCTATGTCCAAACTAAGAAGAGTTCATTACAAAGTATAGCCCCCTTTTGCAGCCTTGCCTATAGTTGCAACGCCACTGTGTGGGCCTATGAGCGAAATTTGGCGCCTTGGTCACAGCATGCTGATCGACTAGTATGTAAGTGTGGGGCGTGGACTACGCCTGAACTCCAAAGGTTATTTGTTGCTGCTGCTGTTTGTGCCAGCTCACGACCACGCTCAACCTGTCGCAGTCATCCTCAGCGATCCTATCAATCTCTTCAATCTCAGCACTCTCAATCATGTGCAGCAACGGCAGCCAATAGGCGTAAGAGGAGAAAAGGCTAACTTGGCTCACCCTAAGTCACCCTAAGTCACCCTAAGTCACCCTAAGTCACCCTAAGTCACCCTAAGTCATCCTGAGTCACCATGATTGCTTGTGTGCCATGTTCTTCTTGTTGAAACCTTGGTGGACTCTTTGGCAGTTGGCTTTTGTAATTGTTTTTGGGCTTGTTGTCTGCAACTTTGTGGCTATTGATTGGCTTGTATATGTGGTTTTGTAATCTCGGTTCACATGGAAGTTTCGGGAAATCTAACATAGTCAAATCAAAACTAATTCATCAAAATGAAATATACATCGCTAGCAAATGTGGTGCAAAGTTGGGGAGGTTTGTGGTGAGATAATGGGGGCTAGAGAGCGAGGTTGGTCTACTAAGAGAGAGGTTG
>CALXYZ010000251.1 GCA_944393075.1 uncultured Anaerobiospirillum sp.
TAACAGCCTGATGCTGAAATTGGCCTACAAAGCGCAATGGTATGGGCGAGTCTTCCTTAGAGTAGACCGTTATTTCCTGAGCTCGCAGCTTTGTCCGCACTGCGGGTATCGCAATACTGAGCTTAAGGGGATGAAGGGCCTCAAAATTAGGGAATGAGAATGCCCGCAGTGCCATGCGCGCAACGAAATAGATTTGGCTGCCGCCGTTAATATCCTTCACGAAGGAATGCGGCTGTGGCTGGAGGGTGGCGACCGGCGCCCTAGGGGAGGGAACGCTCCGAAGTTAAAGCCTGTGGAGAGCTCCAAGAGCTCGCTGAAGCAGGAAGAATCCCATCAGCTTTAGTTGATGGGTAGTTCACACCACTGCCCAAAAGCTACAGCTGTCGTGCTCTAGGTTTTGCCTTGCAAGAGAGCTTAAACAAGCGAGGTTGTTTTTAGGGACAGCGGCTATGGATGCAAGCTCGAAGCTGCCACGCGGCACAAGCTGCGAGCTGCTCAAGCAGAGCAGCAGCAACATAGCAAGTTAGAACTGAAGCAATTGAGCGAGAGCTAAAGGGATCTTGTGATTAGGATGGCGGTAGCAGCTACGGAACTTAGCCTGATGGTCAGGTTAGGATCTGCCTCCTACCTGATGTCAGATTGCGGCTCATCAAACTTTTTGAAATTAAGGAGTTTACAGTGAATAAGAGTGAGTTAGTTGAAGGCGTCGCCCAGAAGGCCGGCCTCTCCCTCAAGGACTCTAACGCAGCTGTCAATGCTTTCATGAGCGTTATTAAAGAAACCTTAGCTAAGGGTGATGTTGTGACCCTAGTCGGTTTTGGTAGCTTCTTAGTGCGCGATCGTGCCGCTCGCACTGGTCACAATCCACGCACTGGCGAGGCCTTAGATATTCCAGCCGTTAAGGTGCCAGCATTCCGCCCTGGCAAATCCTTAAAGGATCACGTTAACGCCAAGTAAGCGTGAATAGATCACAATCTAGAAAGCAAGCAGTTAGACGCACCTAGCCTCTAAGCTTCAGCAAAGGGGCCCAACTTACAGTCTACACCAAGCGATCTAACTGCTTTCACAAGCGCAGTGCCGCATCATGCCGCACTGTGCTTTGTTTTTTCAGGCCCCACAAAAACTCGCTGCCGCGCCAACAAGCAGAAAGCCACTGCTACCCCTGCTAAAGCATGGGGCTGAGACTAAGAAATGACCAATTAGCAGCAGCCACCTCAGTTCCACCTAGCGCTCTAGCACCGGCTGCCACTTGATGCAACCTACCAACACCGAATGCTACCTACTACTTGCTACCTGTACCTGCTACCACCTGCTACCACTCATCTTTTCTCCGTAGCCCCTAAGGGGGTGCTACCTTATGGCTGCTATGCTATCGCCATTGCCACGGCCTCATACCTAGCTTAGAACATGGTGGCTGTGTTAAGATGCGTCTTTGCAATTGCAGTAGGCTTTGCCTGTTGTAGTGCTTGTTTTTGGTAGCTTTGGGCTCCATCGGGTTTACACGAAAGGTGTATTGCAGCCTCATACCTAGCGCGTTGATCTTTAGCCGTCTTTGGCTGTCTTTAGCCATCTTTGGCTCTCTAGAGCCGCTCTGGCTAAGTTCTTTGGTCTAGAGTCTAGGGTCTAAGGTCTAGGATCTGAGGTTGTGGGGAAATTGTTACATGTTATCGGATAAGTTACGTGATGGTGCCAACAGTAAGGCCTTCAAAGCCTTGTTGGCGCTCATTGTCATCTCATTTGTGCTCACTAGCGTAGGCAGCTACTTAATTCCACGCCTCAACACTGATCCTGTGACTATTGGTGAGTACAAGATCAGCTCCGGCGAGTGGACTGAGCAGTACAATCGTAGAGCTCAGCAGTTACATCGCTATGGCCCTCAAGCAGCCGCTCTCTTAGAGAACCCTCAATACGTGGCTGAGCTCAAGAAGCAGGTTCTTGAGAACATGATCAACAACGTCGCTTTCAACAGCGCTGTGTGGAACATGGATGTGCGTATTGGCGATGAGCAGGTACGTGACGTTATCAGAAACACCCCATCCTTCCAAAAGGACGGCAAGTTCGACAACGACCTCTACCTCGCTGCTGTACGCAACATGGGTATGAACCCAGAGTACTTTGGTGAGCAGCTGCGTGTCTCGTTAATGAGCGAGTCGGTATCCCGCCCATTAATGGAAGTCTCTTCTCGTCCAATGCCATATGAGTTAGAGTCCTTAGCTAAACTCTTAGCTCAGCGCCGTGTCGTCAACCTCTACACTGTAGACAGCAAGGACATTGCTGCTTCTATTGAGGTTACCGAAAGCGAAGCTCAAGAGTACTACAACGCTCACCACAACGAGTTTATGGCTCCAGCTAACGTGCGCTTTAACTACCTGCTCTTATCGCTTGAAGACTTAAAGGGCAAAGTTGAAGTCACCGACGCTAAGGTCGAAGAGTTCTTCAACCTCTACCAAGACGACTTCTTAGTCCCAGAACAACGTCAGGTCTCGCACATCATCATTCGTGCTGATGCCGAAGACGCTGCCGAACGCATCAAGGCTGTGGAAGAAGGTATCGCCGCCAAGGATTCATTTGCTGAGCTTGCTGCCAAATACTCTGATGACGCTGCCACCAAAGACAAAGGTGGCGACATGGGCTTGTTTAAGCGTGGCGAGTTAGCTTCTAACTTAGATGCAGCACTTTTTGCATTAGTGCAAAAGGGTGATGTCAGCCCTAAAATCGAAGACAGCTTTGGCACCCACTTCTTAGCCTTAACTGATATTGTGCCAGAGCACACTCCTACTTTAGCTGAGGTTAAGGAGCAGGTTACAGAGGCTTATATCGCCGCTCAAGCTCGCGATATGTACAACGCCAACGTTACCACCATGTCTGATCTGTCCTTCGAAAACCCAGACAGCTTAGATGTGACTGCAGAAGCCTTAAAGCTCACCGTGCAAGACTCAGGTGTGATTGCTCAAGGCGACCGCAACGCCAAGTGGCCATTTAACACTCAAGCTGTGCAAGAGTTAGCCTTTAACGAAGACGTTTACAGCTCGGGCGTGAACTCCACTGTGATCTCGATTGATGAAGAGCACTCTATCGTTATCAATGTGGTCGATCACCACGATAGCGCCTTAAAGGACTTTGCTGAGGTTAAGGAGCAAGCTTTAGCTGCCGTGCGTCAAAACAAGATCAACACTGCTGCTTACACTGCTTTAGAGAACACTGCTAAGGCCTTACAGCAAGATCCAAACGCCACCTTACCTGAGAACATCACCGTGCGTGCTAACGTTGAGATTGCCGCTGGTTCTTCTGAGGTTGCCCCAGAGTTCAGCCAAGCTATCTTTGCTATGCCACGCAATGTCGAGCACACCTACATCATCGACATGAACAATGACACTGAGACCTTAGCTGTATTGCAAGATGTTCAGGAAGGCGACAGCGCCACTCTGCAAACATTTGAGCAAGTGATTGCCGCTCAGCTCAACCAATACTTAGGCCTCAACACCCAAAACGCCTTATATCGTCAAGCCCGTACCTTAAACGAGATTGAGTACAACCAAGACGCCATCAACCTCGTCACACGCGCTAACGATATGCAGTAGCAATTAACCCCACCCCTGCCCCAACCGTGCTACCACGGCAGCGGCGGTTGGGACAGCGCCCGCGCCTGCTGTTTCCCTGCAACCAAGGAGAAAACAGCAGACGCAGTCTTTTTCTCCCCTCAAAACTCCACCACCACTTACCACCCCCACCCACTCTCTCTGCATTACTCAGCCTCTGTCCCGACCTCAACCTCAACCTCAACCGCAACCGCAACCGCGACCGTAACCTCTATCATTGCCGCAACCCCGTTATAACCACAGTGCTATCGTGCTGATAGGCTCCTGAGTTGCTTGTAGTCACTTAGCCTCTGCACACCGCAAGTAGCAGCTGCCGCTGTGGTTCCACCAAGCAAATAAGCCCGCTGCGGTAAACCGTAACGGGCTTAGAGTTTAGGTGTTGGTGCCAATGGCACCGTCTGCTTCTTCTTGCGAAGAGGGGAGCCACAGGCAACGGGCTTTGCACTACAACAAACTGAGTTGCAGTAGCTGTTTAGCTTTAGCAACAGTTGTTACTGCAGGTTTTCACCGACAGCCTTGGTGAACTTGACGAAGAGATCGACAGCATCCACCGAGGCGTGGTCAAAGAAGAGGCTGTTCTTGGTGTCTAAGGCAGCAATGGTCTTCATATCCACGTCATCTAAGGTGAAGTCGAAGATATTGAAGTTCTCTTGCATGCGCTCCTTGTGGGTGCTCTTAGCTAAAGCCACCACATTGCGCTGCATTAAGTAGCGCAGGATGACTTGAGCAACACTCTTGCCGTGCTTGGTACCAACCTTTTGTAACACCTCGTTGGTGAACATGCCGCTGCGGCCCTCACCAAATGGAGCCCAAGCTTCGATTTGCACGTTGAGCTTGTCCATGACAGCGTGGGCATCAACCTGTTGATGTAATGGGTTGACCTCAACTTGGTTGACCTGAGGGACAACACGGTTAAAGCCCACTAAGTCAGCTAACACACGAGGGTAGAAGTTGCTCACACCAATGGACTTTAAGACGCCCTCGGTTTGCAGATCTTCTAAAGCACGGTAAGCGCCGTAATAGTCGCTAAATGGTTGGTGTAAGAGCATGAGATCTAAGTAATCAAGGCCCATCAGCTCTAAGCTGCGATATACCGAAGCCTTGGTCTTATCGTAGCCGTAGTTGGAGATCCAGACCTTGGTCGTAATAAAGAGCTCATCACGCTTGATACCAGAGACCTTTACAGCACGACCAACCTCAGCTTCATTGAAATAGGCTTGCGCAGTATCGATGTGGCGGTAGCCGATCTCTAAGGCGTCAGAGACGCAGCGCTCGCACTCTTCCTTGCTAACTTGATAGACGCCATAACCTAACTTAGGCATTTTTAAACCGTTGTTCAGGGTTACAAACTCCATTTAACACCTCAAGGCCACAAGCTGCGGCACTAGACCTACAAGCTAAAAGACCAAACAATCTGCCAAATTGCCACGCTCAGATCTCGGTACTCTGAGCTCAGTACTCGGTACTCAGCAAAAGCCAAAGCCAAACAAGCGTCAGCAATCGTTTGCTAAAAACCAAAGGGCATGATCACGAGTAACCTTGCTCTAAGCACTAAGCAAAATCACTCAAACGCTAGAAGAAGCAATGCCTACAGGGAGAGTAGTAAGCACAGCCGTGATCCATGTCTATGGCTCTTATTATTAAGACAACCACGCCCAATGTAGGTTCACTGGGAAATTTCGGGAAACCCTCTTCACCCACCAAAATCAATGCGCAGCTTAAATGTTAATACAGATCA
>CALXYZ010000252.1 GCA_944393075.1 uncultured Anaerobiospirillum sp.
TTGCTGAGTACAAAGCTACTATCGACCTTAAGGACAAGGTAATTTCCGACATGACTACCAAGCTGATGATCGAAAAATCTTGATCTCAGATCTCAAAATGCAAGCACGAGACCCAAAGAGGTGTCTTTTAGACTATACTAAATGCGGTAACGGTTCTATTAATGGCACTATCTGTGTGGAGGGGCTATGGGTCTAACACCTGAGCAAAAAGGCGCTATTATCTCTGTCAGTGCGGACATAGCGGGTAAAGCTTGTTTTTCTTTGGCTAAATATGCAATCGCCAATGGTGTGAAATCACTGGTTGTGGCTTCACGCAAAAAACAGTCTTTAACTGGCAGCTCTACCACCGAACCAACCACAACTTCCTCCACTCTATCTGAGAGAGAGACCAGTGGTAATCACAGTGAGCAAACTCTAGCCCAGCAAAACACCACAGCAGTCAACGAAGAAGTACAAGCCAGCGATACCTCTGTTAATGCCGTCAATAGCGATGCCCAAGCCACTAATGCGTCAGCTAATGCAGTGAGCTCTGAGGCTGGAGCTACTGAAGCCTCTACCCAAGGCCTCAAACTCAACTAAAGTCGCATTGTTCGCATATCCTCTATTAGGCTTTACCACCCTATTCTCTTACCACCACAGACACCTATTCTGGCCTCTTGAGGTGCTCTATGGAAGAAAATCAAACAAACAAACAAACAACGCAGCAGCAGGAATTAAGGAGAACATCCCTATGGCCGATGATTTGAGCTGGCGTAATCAACATGCCCTCTTACAGCTACACCCTTATGTGGGCGAAGTGGTAGAAAAGGAGCAGCTGAAGCTGACCACCTCCCAACAGGCTCTTGCTCAGCAATATCCCCTCAGTATCGATTACTTAGCTTACCTGAGTCAGCATGAGCAATACAAAGACGCCTGCACTTTCCTTGCGTATAACCTACACCACCGCATTGCTGTCTGGTGGGGCTATATGTGCGTTGTGGATGTACTCACAGAAATTCTACAAAAACCGGCTCCGGTTAAAGATCTCAGTGATGTAGCTAAACCTCGTCCCATCGAGGTCCCTCCTTTTGTGCAGGAAATGCAGCAGCAAGCTGCGCAAGAGATCCCGCTTGATCCTAAGCTTATGGATCAGCTTAATGCCGCCCAAGCTCGTCTTAAGGATATCGAACAACAACTACGCCAGATCATTCCTGCTCCACTTTTTGACTTTGCTGATCAAGCACTTGCAGAGCAAAACGCCTACTTTAAGAAAGTCCATGGTATGGAGCCTATGGAGCTGCTTAACTCCTTAGTGAATAAGGCAGTGCAGATCCAAGAACAAGAAGAACGTACTGGTATGAGTGCCCGTATCGATCCGAACAGTCAGATCTTCGCAGAAACCAAGGCTATTGAGGAAAAAGTCGAAAAAATACGACAGGAAACCGTGGCTTTAGTTAAGTCTGCCCTACCTGCTATCGATACCGAGCAGCAGAATAAGGATCGTCTCTCCTGTCTTGATGCCGTCTTTGCTTATATCGCTGCCCCTGATGAGGTTAACGCTCAGCGGCTTTTGGATCTGGGTAACAAGATCCCTGATAAGATTGAGGGCCTATTAAGCCTTGTGGCTTTTTGGAGCTATGGCGATCTTATGCCTCAAGGCAAGCAAGTGATCCCCACTCCCATTGGCCTGATGAGCAATGGCCTAAACTGCCTGCTTTTAAGCTGCGCTCTGCAACAAGGCGGTGTCTTTAACTTTGCACAGCGCTTCCAGCGTTATTACAACTTTGGCTATGAGTGTCTCTTAGGCAAAAGTAATTGGTCTCCTTATGTGGCCGCAGGAACCAGTTTGCACGAAGAGCGTACCGCGCAGATCATGAATACGCTAGGTATAGGTGGCTCAGATAGTGCAGTGCATACAGAGCAAACTGATGCTATAGAATCCCAAGGTAACGCTTTTGCTCAAGGTGATTCGGCTACAGCCTCTTCGCAACCGACAAAAGCTGGAGTACAGGCAGAGCTGCTCTCTGATCTGCAGCGTTTGCACCAACAGATCAGTGCCATGAAGGGTATGGGCAGAACCAATACAGCAAGCCCTTGGAGCACACCTGCTGGGAGCACTACTGTCACCCAGAATGAGCCACCTGCGGCCGCACGGAATGCAGCGCCAGCCCCAGCACAGGACAACAGCTCTATCAATGCCTCTGACACGACTGAAAAGCAGCTTTACCAAGAAATGCAGCGTATGCGCGCTCAACTTCAAGCACAAGAGCAACAACTTGCCAAGGACTTAGCGGCTCAGTCTACATCTGTATCAGCTTCTACCGCTACATCCAGCACTGCTACAGGCACGGCAACAAGTCCAACCCCTCCTAATGAGCGTTTTCGTGGATAATAAGTCTGGCTCTCTTTTCTCAGGATAAGTAAGGACATTTAAGCATGAGTGATCTCAGTTCTGAACTAAGCTTAATTAGCTCCGATTCCCCTGCTGGCGTCAACCTCGAGTACGATCCGCTCTATCTCGCCCTTGAAGATGAGGCCAGTGCACACGAAGGCAGCGCAATTGAAGACGATTCCTCCACTGCCTCTCTTAGCGGTGACTTCAAGGCACTGCAAAAGCACTGTGCTACTCTCTGGGAGCAAACTCGAGATTTTAAGGTAGCTGTCTTCTATACCATTGCCTTGACCGTCAATCAGGGTCTCAGCGGCTTTAATCACGGTCTATCTCTGCTGAATTTCTTGAGCCAAGAGCTCTGGACAGAAGCTTTTCCGCAGCTGGATCCTGACGACGATTTAGATCCAACTGAGCGCTTAAACATCCTCTCAACCCTGTCTCCACAGAACACCGTTAATGACCCGATCAACTTTCTGGCACACTTAGGGCAGCTCAAACTCGGGACTGGTATTCCTTATACCGTAAGAGATCTCTTGCAGGCTAAAGGCACTATTGAGAACAAAGACGATATCGATATGGCTCTGATGACCGCGCAAGTACAGGCTGCTGGCCCAGAAGTGCTGAACACCATGAATACCGAAGTCCAGACAGCCTTAAACCAGTTAGAGCAACTGGAGCAAAGCGTAAACGAGCACTTGCAGGATACGGGTTACATTCACTTTGAGCGCCTGCATAAGATCCTAAGCGTATGGCAGCACTTTGGACAGGAGATTAGTGCAGCTGTAGGCATCTCTGCCGACACGACTCCTGAGAGCAATATCCTTGAGCAAGGAACAAGTGCCCCTCCTCCCGCCCAATCCAGTGATCCACAAGCTGACGCGACAAGCACTAACACTGGCACTAACACTGGCACTAACACTGGCACTAACACTGGCGTTAGTGTACTGGTAAACCGTACTTTTTCCGTTAATGACGTGGTGATCACCAACCGTAAAGACGCCTTAGCCTTGATTGAAAAGTGTAGTGCTTACTTTAAGCTCAAAGAGCCGACATCGCCTGTGCCTTTCTTGCTTAAGCGCGCTATAGCCATGGCAGACATGGACTTTATTCAGCTCTTAGGCGAAATTGATAGATCAGCTCGTGAGCGTGGTAAAGAACAATTCGGCATCAAAGACGACTCATCCGACAGCTATTAGGCAGCCTTGCCTGTCATATGGGCGAAGTAAAGGCTATGACAGCAGGTCTTCTCATCCTCTAGGCCGCTGGCCTTCAACATTAGGCCGCTGGCCTTCAACATAAGGTGTTTTTATGGCTAATTGTGAAAAATTAGAGCTTACCTTTGAGGATAACGACATCACCACTGACAAAGGACTGGGCTCTCCTCTGTATGTCCTTAAGGCCACATTAAATGAGGGCTTAGATCTCTTTACTAGCGGCACTATCCAGCTACTTGCTCCTAAGTTTCTGTCTCCTAATGCTCTGCGTAAACTTTTGCATGGCAAAAATGCGCGCTTAAAGCTGACTCAATGCCCAGAATCGGCAGTGGTAACAGGGGCGGGCGCTGATGCACTTGCTGATGCGCTTGCTGATACTGTGTCAGAGGCATTAGGCACAGAGCGCTCCTATCGCTTCTTTAGTGGTCAGATCCGTGCGGTTAGGTTCTTAGGACAGACAGCAACCCTCCAAGAGCAAGGGCAAAAGAAAACGCTCTATCACTATGAGCTGCTGCTAACCTCACCATTACAAGCCATGAGCGATCACCACCATTTGCGTTCGTTTACCACGCATTCCTTACTCGACGTTCTGTCCTCGTTTTTTGATCAGTACCTGCCGGATCGCTACACCATTCTTAAGCCAGAGCAAATGCCAGATCCTTTAAAGCAAAAGCAGCAGATCTGGGTACAAAATGGCGAAAGTGATGCCCTCTTTGTGCAACGCCTCTTGCTTCTTCATGGCTTAAACTTCAGCTTTGAGTATGGCGAGCATTCGTTTTTACCGCAGTTATATCTCAGCTATGGTGCTACCTTTGATCAGGACAAAAAGCTCTTTTCCAGTACTACAGATCAGCTCGTTGCTACACAAAATACTAAAGGTAGCCTGACACCGCAAGCTGACTGTTTTACCATTTCGGATTTTGCCAGCGGCTATAACGAGGATCCCGTAACTCACAGCTATAGCAGTGCTCAAGAACTGCTCAAGGCTTTTCCTACTCTGCATCCGCTCCTGAGCAAGATCGGAGTGGATGATGTGCAATTTAAGCTGACCAAGCCCTACAAAGAGCACGTTGCTACATGTTTAAAGAACTTCCTTGAGCTACAGCAGCAGGCAATTTATGCCTCAGCTAATGACTTAGCCTTACAGGTAGGAAACCGTCTCACGCTCACGGGCTTAGGCGATGATCTAGAGCTCACAATCACCCAAGCTCAGACCCAAGCCATTGCGCCACTACCTGACAACCTCTCACTGCCTCAAGCCTTAATCTCTGATCTAAATCAGCCTTTGGCTTCTTTGGACACAGCCGCAGCTAACGCAGCCGCAGCTAACGCAGCAGCTGGTATTTCTTTAGGCAATTCTTTAGACCTCAGCACCAGCACACCACGCCAGCGCAAGATCGAAGTGCAGATGCAACTGAAAGTTTGGGAGCAGAATACTTATGCTCTTGATCTCTCAAACTCTGAGTTCTCATCTTTGTTACAAGGTAGTAGCAACGCTCCTTGCAAGATCTTCACTGCCACAGTCTGCAATGCGAATGGTCAGATCACTGTTGCAGGTACAGCTGATGTGGCAACTGCAGCTGATGCTATAACTTCTAATCTTGATCGCAGCGCCAGCCCTTCTTTGTTCTATGCTTTGATCAAAGACAGCTCTGAGCCGATCGTCTTTAACTGTCAGCAAGCCAATCTCAGCGCTTATGGTGGTA
>CALXYZ010000253.1 GCA_944393075.1 uncultured Anaerobiospirillum sp.
TCACTAAAAAAATGGCCGCTAGGGGGCTGGAAGCCTTATTCTACCAAAGGAAAAAAATTGTCGTGCGTAATCCATGACCTAGCAAAAGCCCGATCTGAAAGGCACCGCAAAAAATATATACATGGCTCTAACCATGCTTTTGCATGGTCTCACCACAGTCCTCACCTCAAACGGCAAAAACTCACCGCCGCTGCTCTATCGGCAGCTTTGTACCGCTACTTCTCCAAGCCAATAAATAAGCCATTTGCTCGCTTTGGCGTGCTTTAGCGTGCTTTAGCGTGCTTTTGCAGCTTGGCACTACTCATGCCTAATACATCTCTAAAGATGCAGATCTTTGCACTTTGTATAGTTGGTATAGGCAACAGCAGCCCTGTTTGCACGTAGCTTATAGCGATCGCTTAGCCGCTCTAAACGGCACATCACTTACATGCAAGACAGCTCAAAGGAGAGCGCGATGATTTCCTTTAACGCCACTGGCAATGGTCTTTCGACCGTTTCCGGCATTTTGTCGAACCTGACGATCAAACAAGACGTCAATATCAATAGCACCAGCACTTCGAGCGACAAGAGCCTCAAGATCACACAGCAACTGCGCAGCAGTGCTCAAGGCTCTAAAGCCAGTATCGATCGTGAGTTTGAAAACCTTTACGAGACAAACGTGCTCTCTAACAACAGCATCCTCAAGAGCCTCAAGAACGATGAGGATAGCTCCCTCTTCCAAGAGTACATTTCGGCCTTTGCTTACGACGACTCAGGTAACGCCAAGGATCTCAGTAACTACGAGATCGAAGGTGTCATTAACACTATCGGTGCTACCTACGCTGCCCTCACCTACCAAATCGAAAACGGCAACTACAGCAACAAAGACAAAGAAACCATGCTCTCCTCGCTTGAGAGACAGTTTGAACAAGGCGTGGCTGACCTTACCGATAGCTTTGGTGCTAGCGCCTCTAGCCTCTTTTCAAGCTTAGGCGTGGATGCTGAGACCAAGAACGTTGCACAATCACTCACTGACCTCATCACTGAGCAAAAGGATCATTACCTTGAGTTCATCAACTCCGATGAGGGCAAGAAGTACATCGCTGAAGCCCAAAACAGCAGCAATATCGCAGCTAATGCTGCAGCATCAAGTGATGGCAGTGCCAGCGTCAACCTCTTAACCGACGATGGAGCTTTAACGCAAGCAATCTTGCGCCATGAGGCTGAAAGCCGTGTTGAGGCCAAGGAAGATGCTACTGCTGCTGCCAAAGAAACTGAGGCCAAGGCAGATGAAACCACCAAGGTTGCTAACGCTAACGCCTTCACCTTAGATGACCTTGAGGTCTTAGGCGAGCTGCAATCTAGCCTCACCACCTTCTTCAACCAAAACGGCAACAAGTCCGAAGAGGAGATTGGCTATCAGTTAGGCCTCACCTACATCAAGGCCCAAGAGATCATGACTCAGGGCAATGCCTCCAGCCACTTGAGCTCGCTTTTCAACTCCAACTTCGACAACTTTGTCGATAGCAGCATCGATGCTATCAACAAGAGCCTCAAGCAAAAGCAGGCTAAAGCTGACGAGTTCGAGAACACCAGCGAAAACGCCTACAAGTCGTTAGATGAGAGCACCATCCAAAACATCTACAATCAGACTATCAGCGCCTACCAAAACACAGGTTCGACCACTGATGCAGTGATCAATGGCTTTGAGATGGCTAATAGCAGCTTTATACAGAACCAAGCTCTCAACAGCAGCACCATTCGCTACAGCGTAGGCGACGGCTTCTTTGACAACTTCTACCACAGCGATAAGAATAGCAACGGCTACTCTAACGGCATGTCCACTTTCCGCCGCTATACTCAAGCCTTTGCTTAGCACAAAGGCGCCCCACAACGCTCATAACAAACGCCTAAGACATCTCGGCGTCGTACCTTAGGCGCGAGTATTTCTAAGGGCCACCCCATCACAACTCATTTCGGCCGTTCCTGCCGCCGCAGCGGCAACAGCGGCAGCTTTGTGGCCGCTGCTGTAGCAGCGACCGCAGCGACCGCAGCGACCGCATCTTCATGCGTTTTTTGTGTTGTGGTGGGTTATGTATTTTGCACTCTTCCTAGCACAAATGCCGCTCTGCTCGCAAAACAGCAAAAAAGACCCTGCCTCACACTCAGCTCGCTCCCCATTGGTCATATTATGGTGTTGTTAGGTCAATGCTCCTGCGTTCGGCCAGTGCTCTTTTTCATCACCCATAAGGAGTCAGCTATGTCAAAGTCAGTGAAATTACTGCCCCCAGCGTTACAAGCGCTATCCCTAGCGTTGTTGCTCCCTGCTGTAGCAACATCAGTAGCAGTTGCTGCTCCTGGAGCCTTAGCCCCAACCTCAGCCCCAACCTCAGCCTCATCTGCCACCTCCCAAACCGTAGCACAGTTTAGTAACTCCCCTTATTCCAACTACCCCCTCAACAACGGCATGAGCCTTGAGGAATACCGCCACACCATTGATCCTGAGTATCAAGCTGCCGCCATCAACATGCTCTCTAGCTACGAGAACTACGCAGCTATCAACAAGTTCAACGAACTCACCAAAGAAGGCCACAAGTTCACCACCATTAAGCCAGATCTCATCTTCGTGCCAAGCGCGAGTGATGGCTTTAAGTTAGAAGTAGCCATCTACCGCCCACAAAACTGCACTGAAGATAGCCCTACTTGCCCCCTGTTTACAGGCTACGACATGCTCTATCCACGATATCTGCAAGAACAAGCCGAGCGTGGCCTTAACATCAAACCGGCAACAGAAGATGTGGTCGTTATAGGCGACAAGGATGAAGCAGCTACCACTGCTACCACTGCTACCACCGCTACCACTGAGCAAGAACTTACCGGACAGCCTCTGATTCTCTTTAGCTATGCTGGTGGTTTCTTACTGCGCCTTAATTACTACAGCGCCGCCCACTACCAAATGATTGCGAACACCGCCCAAGCCATCGTGGCTGTACCGCGCTATCGCTTGAGCCAAGAGCATCCTTTCCCTGCTCCAGTGATCGATAACTACTCAGCCTTAGGCTACCTTCTCAACAATGCCGCCGAGTACAACATCGACACCAAGCAGGTATTTTTGATGGGTGAAAGCGCCGGTGGTGGTCTTAGTGCAGCTTTAGCGCTCTACAACCGTGATCACAACAACTACCCAATCAAAGCACAAATCCTCATCTACCCAATGCTTGACTTCCGGACTGGTAGTAAAGACAGCCTCTACAACGCGCCAATGTTAGGTCAGGTGGCATGGTCAGGTAAGGACAATTCTTTTGCTTGGCGCGAATACGGCCATGCTCAAGTCATCGCCGCTTTAAGTGGCACGATTTTAAGCCGAACCATGCCAGACAAGGGCCAATCAGCCTCGATGCAGGAAGCCACCAACGCCGCCCGCGAAGCAGCCTTAGCAACCCCGCTAAACCACCGCAATGGCTTAGGCGTGACTCGTCTTAACGTGGTACAAAATCCAAAGACCGCAGCTGATGATGAGCTCAATGTCGATAAGGTTATTATTGAAAGCGATGAGAGCACCTCAGCTGCTATCAGTGTTGCTGATGTGGTGGCCACAGCGGGCGCTGAAGGTGATATACCATCCCATGCTGATGTGCATGACAATATCAATACCAAGGCCAACCCATTTGCCAATCTCTCGCAAGCTGCAACTGATGTGATTGATGAGTTCTCACAATACCACGATCGTGCAGAAAAACTAGCCACCTTACACGAGAATCACAAGCACAAAGCCAACAACAAAAGTGCTCCAGACTACTTGAGCTACTACTCTCCAAGCGTAGCGCGTGATCTCAGCAACCTGCCACCAGCCTTTATTTACGTAGGTGATAGAGATCTCTTTGCCAACGAGTCACTGCGCTATGCGAGCGATCTGCTGCAAGCTGGCATCAATGTCGAACTGCACTTAGCCCCAGGTCTCTACCACCTCTTTGAGCAGGTCAACCCTGATGGCGAACAATCAAAGCGCTACTACAACACTCTCTTCCACTTCATCGATCAGCGATTGATCGATAATTGGTAGCTGGTAGCTGATAGCTGGTAACTGCCGCGATCTGCATAACAGCTCGCGCCGCAACTCCGTGCCACAAGTGCCTCGCACTGATCCTACATACTTGCAGAGCTTAAAGAGCCTACAAAGCCCAGTGCGCAACAAAACCGCACTGGGCTTTGTGTTTTAGGTGTGATGTGCTATTGCCACAACGCGCAAGCTATCATCAAGCTTAAAGCATGGTGGCTGCTAAGCCTTAATCCTCGTAATCATCATCATCATAATCATCGTCGTAGTCGTCGCTGTCGCCGTCGTCGTAGCCTAACTGCTCATAAACACCGTGGAAGAACTCGATGATGTCACCATACTCATCCTCGAAGTCCTCCATCTCCTGTACAAACGCGCTACCAATCACTGCATACTGATCCATGCCAGAGAAGAGTTGACACAGTGTAAAGCGTGCCTGCTGCAGCTCATCAAGCTCAAATGGGATCTGCCAAGACCACGAGCGCTGCATGTATGCCTTAAAGTTAGGCGTCATCTTATCGTTAAGTTCTGTCTTTGGGAGGCCCTTTTCCTCAGCGGTAGCTTCCACGATGGCAATAAACTCATTATTCCATGCGGTGCAGAACGCTTTGAGCATGTTCTTGAGGGTGCTCTCAGGATATCTTTGGGTAGGAGGCAGCATCTGAGGCAACATGGCAGTGAAAATCGCTCTAAACACGATGTCGCGGTTAATGCGAGCCACCACATTGCTCATTGGCCAAGTATCGAACAATGCGCACAGAGAGATCATGGTTAGAGTGGTTGCAAAGTCGTACTTTGCAGGGAACTTGAAGAGCCCCTCCTTACGATGCTGCTCAAATACCTGCGCAAACGCGCGCTTGTAGAGATCAAGCTTCGGCAACACCTGCGGATAGATCTCAAGATCCTTGAGGCTAAGCTCATAGGCTTCCACAAAAACCTGCGCATCTTCCACGCTCATTCCCTGAGCTTGCAGCTCTTCGACTGCGTACTTTGGTGGGGTAGTAGTGGCATCGATAGCTACAGCCACTGATGCTGGCTTGGATTTGGTTTTGGCCATGACACAACTCCAAATGAGTAAGGTGGTAATGGTGGCGGTGGAGGTAGTGCGGAAGGCGCCATCGTGCTGAAACAAGGAGGCCCCGCAAACACAACGGCCGCATGACACCTTGACATCCTCCCCCAGCTTACGCAGGGGGATTCCGAGGAGGTTCCTACTGCATAGCATGGGTTTGGTTCCTGC
>CALXYZ010000254.1 GCA_944393075.1 uncultured Anaerobiospirillum sp.
GACTGTTTGTGCTTTTGAGCACACAAGCATTATGGAGTTACGTGTTTATAAAGCAAAAGGAAAGATTGGAAGCTTACGAAAGCGTGGTCATGGCGGCGTAGCGAGTGCAAGAAAATGCATGCAAATGGCTTGTTTATGCGTATTGGTGCGTGTGTGAAAAAATACGCGCAACATTTGCAAAAATGCGTGTTTAGCGGCGTTTGCCTAGCTATAATGACATTGTTGGTGTGAAACGGTTTCGCGTGAGTGGTATGACGCGATCCATGTTGTGCTCTTACGAAGAAGCAGCTGAAAAAAACCTGCCCTAAAAACAGCAAATCGCTAACGGTTGCGGCCAACTGCTAGCGGTTATCCCGACTTCATCTTTTCCCGTGCCGGAAGTTTGTTCCCGCTAGTTCTTGCGCACGATTTTCTCTTACCGACAAAAGTCAATTAAGAGTACTTTTGACGCACTTAGCGTTTTTTGAGTTGAGGCAGTAGTAACCGCCGTGAGGTTGCACTGCTCTTTTCTTGTGTGCCTGCGCTCAGTCCAAGGTAGCCATGATGCTGACAAGACGAGCTTCAGAACTGCCGTAACTGTTAGTGTGGCTGTGGCTATGGCTATGGCCGTAGCTATGGCTGGAGCTGTAGGGAAGTAGTAGGGAGTAATATGAGCTGTTGCCATTAGGGGGGCCCACCAAATTACAAGCCCACTGCACAAGATTGAGGGCTTGATTGAGACCTTGTGGTCTTAAGGGGTTGTGGTGGTTGTGAGATGTTGAATAAGGACAAGGAAGAATGCGCGAGCTTAATATTCCTGTGAGTGTGAGCGGTAAGATCCTCAACACATTGCGCGCAATTGAGAAGGATCTGCCAATGGCTCTCAAACGCTTGACGGAGTACATCTTAGAGCATCCTAATGATGTCATTGTCAAGAACGTTACTGAGGTGGCTCAGGCAGCAGAAGTGGGTGAGGCAACGGTGGTGCGCCTTGCCAAAACTCTTAAGCTCCAAGGCTTTAAAGAGTTCCAAATTGAGCTGGCTAAAGAGCTTGCCGGTAAGTCCCAGCCTTTAGATGAGCAAATTCTCGATTCCAATATCGCCGATAACGACGATTGTGAGGTTATTGCTAAGAAGCTGAAAGTCGCGATTACACGCTCTTTAAACGAGAACATTCGTAGTGTTGACCCTGATGCTCTCTACCCTGTGGCTGATGCTATCTTCAAAGCCCGCAAGGTCTACATCATCGGTGTTGGTAACTCTTGTTTGTCGGCTCTATTCTTTAAGAACAAGCTCTGCCGCATCGGTATCGATGCCATGTCGGAGTCGATGAACCACTTTATGTACACCTCGCTTGCCATGTTAGGCCCTAGCGATGTCGTGATAGCCCTCTCTCAAAAAGGCAATAGCTACGAGACTATCAAGGGCTTTGAGATCGGTAAGGCTACAGGTGCACTGACGGTGGCTATCACCAACAACCCTGTAGGCAAGATTGCCCACATGGCTGATTACGTGATCTACAACGGCAATGAGGAAGGCATGCTCCAAGGCGATAGTGCTGCTACTATCGTGGCGCAGATTCATATCTGTGAGCTGCTCTACTCTATCGTGGTGTCGTTTAACCGCACTAAGGCCACCAAGACCAAGCAAATCACCTTGCAGGCCTTGCAGCGTGGCAGCAACCCTTAAGAGGACGAATAGCCTCTCAGGTTGTGGTGTGGCAATCGCGCCGCATTAATTCTCAAACTCGTTCCAGCTCGGCTTTTGCCGAGTGGAATTGAGCTTTGGCTTAGGTTTTTCTGCTTGTCAGTGCTCTGCACTCTGCGTATAACGTAGCTGCTTTCTTTTCTACTTTCCTTCTTCTTGCTTCCTTCCCTTGCTTTCCTTGCGCAGAACACGACCAAAGAACTGCATGCTCATTGTCGCCTGCTCCTTTTAGGGCTTAAGCCTGTTGCCATGTGGCCTTGCCTCCCTTTTTGTTGCAAGTGTTAGCGTATAATCAGCTTCAGGCAGTGTGTCGTCGCACACAATAGCGTTTTGCTTGTCATATGAGTGCTATGGGCGGAGAAATGTTGCTCTGTGAAAAGCACTGAGAGCGCTGCTTTTCGTCATGCCTGCACAGCAAGCGCTAGTTTGTATAGTTAAGCGTGCTTTGGTCTGCGCTAACATGGTCTAAGTCGAGTGCTGTCGCTGTATTTGTAGCGCTACCTTGCCGTTAATAGCCATTAATAGCCGTTAATATCGGTGGTCTCTCTTTGGGAGACAACCTAAAATGTAGTGTTTCTACCAAGCTCAGCCTCTTGCTAGGTGTGGTCTAGCGTTGAGGTTTAGGATAACTTTGTGTCTTACCGTCTACCCCTGAGGGTACTCCTCTATGCCTAAACTGCTAGGCGTTCTTGGGAGCGCAGTTGCAGTCAGGCCTCAGCCTCTTGTTCCTACGGTGCCAGATCTGTCTATGGCGGCCGCGTATCGTTGCGCGCCTGCAGCATTAAAAGCATATTCATGGTCTCAAGGTGGTAGTCAGGTAGGCGCCATGTTAGTGGCTCTGTTCTTGTGGGTACGCCGTGCGCCAGCTCCTTTGAGGCAGCTTAGTTTTGGTGCTTTGGCCATAGTCTTATTGGGCCTTGCCGCGGCGCTTAGTTTGCTTTTAGGAGTAGGCTTTGCGCTAACTTTAACGACTCTGTTCTTATGGTTTCTCAAATGCGTGGTGGTGCAAGCTGTAGACAGTAGTTTATGGCTCATGCAGCTGCTATTGCATATAGCCGCGCCGGTAGTGGTTCTAGGTCGCTACCTTGCCATGGTGTCGCTGTTTTGCGGCATCTGTGCTTCGTTTTCTAGCCGTGTGGCTTTAGCAGCACCGGCGTCTGCAAGTACTAGCGCGGCCACAGAAGATTCTTCACCAACATCACCAACATCACCAACGTCACCGCTTTCGGCCTTGTCTAATGTGGCAAACACTGTGGGTATGATAGGTGGTGCGTGGGAAGCTGGACGCCTTGATTATGTTTATGGTGGTGCTGAGGTTGCGGCCTTTGTGAACACCAAAGAGCAGGTACAGTTGCAGTTAGTGCTCTGTGCTCATAATGAGGCTGCACCTTATCGCATGAGTGTGTTACTGCCTCATGATCCCAATGCCTCAGGCATCATCCCAGTCAAGCTCTTAGTTGATGGCACTGAGACTAGTGTCTATGCCGAGATTGTTGGCAACGCCTTAGAGTTTCAGGTAGGGGCTAATTTCATCATCACACTGCCAGAGAGCCCTACCTTTGAGATGGTCTTCACAAAAGAAGACGCAGCCTATCTCAATATTCCAACCGTGGTGTCCTTCCCAATGGAGCGCGCTAACTTAGCACTTTCTCAAGTTGCTAAGTCGTGTACGATTTTGTGTAAGGAGCAAGGCTTTACCTGCAATATCCCTCTGATCTCGGGCATCTTATGGCCACGTGATGGCTTTAACTCTGCCTCAGCCTTTGCTGACACCTCGGCCGACTCTACCTATAAAAACAACGGTAGTGCGATCGCCTCTAACCTCTCTTCGCACATCACTGATAAGGGAGATCTAGAGAAGAACAAAGGCGGTTCCTCGTCCTCGTCCTCAGCCGCGGGGTTAACGGCTGACTATCCTTCGGTGCCTGTGGATTTAGATCGTCTGTGCTTGCATTATGAGGAGATGCATCGAACTGGTACTGAAAGCGATAAGCGCAATCGTGAGAAAGAGCGTGCTATTCGCCATGCAGTAGAGCATGAGAAAAAGGGCCGTGAGAGTGGCCTTGTGAGCTCTATCGATAAGAGCGATAGCTTGCCTTTATTTGTGCTGAGCCGTAAGTGCCGTGAGGGCTTGGATTTGGTCTATGAGCGCAGCGCCAAAGATGCTCTGGGCTTTTTGCGTGACCTGTTCTTAAACCCAACAGGGCAGTATCAGCAGTACGCTCTGTTGTGGAATAGTGCCGTGATTGATAGCGCTAAACTGCAATGGCAGCACAAGGAGCGGCAGGTGAGCGACTACGACTATTACTTGGCTTTGTTCTCACTCTTTAGTGACCACCCAATTGCTCAGTACCCACAGAGTTACTATGACATCTTGCGTTACAACGATGATCCGTCATCCTTTCTCTATGCCATCGACAATCGCTATGAGTTGGAGATGGTGAAGTACTTCTCGGTGCTGTATCGTCGGGCGCGCAATTCGCTGTCGCTAAGCCGTAATCTAGAGCTTGCAGTGAATGCATGGATGCAGTTCTACCAAGACTTCACCATGTCTCTGCCGCCTATTGCTAAGGCTCAGGCTTTGCGCCCAGTGATCTACCGTCAGATGTTGATGCGCATTTGGCGTCTTGCGGGTTATCCAGAGACACTGCGTCTAATTCCGCAAAATGCCTATGTGCAAGGCACTAATGGTAAGACCCGTACTAACGAGCCACTAGAAGCCAACTGCTCAATCTTTGAGGGCAGCAACGGTGACCAATTCTTCTTTGCTAGCAACAAATGCATCAGTTCCATTTCTCGGGATCTGCGCAATCTAGGTTTCGTCAATGAGGACTACCAAAATGTGCTGCAAGCTTGGGATCGCTTTGCCACGGCGTGGCGTGCCTCGGTGTTTTACCGTAAAGAAGAGAATGATGTCATTGGTGCCCATTCGCGTGCCGGAATCGCTTTACCTTTGCTCTCTCTTTATAAGGTCTATGGTTTTGGCGATTACTTCCTCTTACGCAAGTGCATCGCTAGCCGTGATAGCGACATCTGTGCTTACACCTCGTACTTAGCGACCAACAGCTACAGCAGCGAGCTGCGCAAAGCCATTAGTTACATCTCAGAGATGTCGTCTACTGATGGCCGTAAGCTCAAAGAGCTCAGCGATTTGTGGCAGCAGTATTTAGACAGCCTCAAGACCTACACCGATAACTTAGTTGAGCGTGAGCGTATTGAGCAGTGGCGAGCCTACTTTATTTTGGGCATTGCTACCAATATTCAGTCTGAGGCTATTGTCAGCACTCTCTCCTACCGTCAACTCTATGGCACTAGTACGGATGGGAACCTCTAAAATTTACCACACAGCATCGGACAAGGCTAAGACGGGTTCACTCGTAAACCATGGGGGATGGGATGAGTTGTCATACCTTGCAAACCCATGTTACAAGTAACATAAACTAGGCCGCATGCAATGCCCT
>CALXYZ010000255.1 GCA_944393075.1 uncultured Anaerobiospirillum sp.
TGAGCTTTGGCAAGCCATGGCGGCCCAGTCAGGACTAGCCTCGGCGCAGCCAAAGCGTGAGCTTTGGCAAGCCATGGCGGCCCAGTCAGGACTAGCCTCGGCGCAGCCAAAGCGTGAGCTTTGGCAAGCCATGGGTCACCAAAGTTCCACAACATTAGTGGTGTAGCTTGGGTGAGCGCCTCAAGCAGTATTTCCTAAGCGGGAGCTGTTTGAGTTGTGAGATCATAGGCACTTAACCGGTTTCTTTATTGAGGTCGGCGATGCGACCTCAAGATTGTTTGTTTTTACTGTTGTTTTAAAGAATTTGCTTCTATGGATATCTTAACCGACGAGCACGAGAGAGAAGAGGCGGTACGCAAATGGTGGCATGAGCACTGGAAGCCTATTGCCTTAGGTATCGCGATTGCCCTGTTAGGCTTAGTGGCTGTGCGCCAGTACCAAGCTTGGGATTTGTCGCAAAAGCAGGAGGCAGCTTTTGAGGCCTATCAGATCCAAAAGCAGCTTGCTACTAGCGGTGTTGCTGCTATTGGTGATGCCCAGAAGTTCTTAGATGAGAACAAGGATATCTACGGCTCTATTGTAGCTTTAGATATGGCTAATGCCCTGCTGCGTGCTAACAACTATACCGAGGCCCAAAAGTACGTCGACTTTGCCATCCAAAATGGTGGTGATTTGCTGCAGCCTCAGGCCACTTTAGTGTTAGCTCGTCTGCAAGCTCAAAGCGGCTCTTATGATCAGGCTTTAAAGACCTTAGATCAGGTTGATGCCTCTTCTTACGCTGCTGAGGTCGCTGAGGCTAAGGGTGACATCTACATGGCTCAAGGTAAGAGCGATGAGGCGCATGACGCCTACTTACAAGCCATTAAGGTCAATCAGGACGCCAAGCTGACCATCAATCCTCTGTTACAGATGAAGTTTGATAACGTCATCAAGGCAGGCGATACCCCAGCCTACAAAATCATGGCTGCTCAAGTTCAAGAGCAACAAGCTGCTTTAACTCAGAAACAAGATGATTCTGAGACCGCTCAAGACTAAACCGCGCTACTACTGATTAAGTGCAAGCAAATAGCACGAGCATCGCCGTTAGGCTCGTGTTGGGCACGTGGTAGGTGGTGAAAAGTTTGGGCGTTAGCGGTGAAAGTAGATCACATTGCTTTACAATGAGCAGGTACACGCCGGTTTTTGGGAATTTGTTGACCATGCTGAAATCAAAACTAGCTCTTGCCTTGCCAGCAGCTCTGCTTGCTGCTGCCATTGTTGGCTGCTCTAGCTCTAATACGCGCTACCAGCCTGTCGAACCTCCTGAGATTGAAAATCGCTTTGCCTTAGATTCAGTGTGGTCTAGCTCCACTGGTGGCGTTGATGATTTCTACTCAGAGCTGACTGTCGCTTTTGATGGTACTAAGGTCTATACCGCCTCGCGTAGTGGTGATGTGATGGCCTTTACCCAAGACGGCGGTGACAGAGTTTGGGAAGTTGATTTAAGCAAAGAAGCTGAAAACGACGATAAGCGCTCTGCTCGCTTATCTGGCGGTGTTTCCTATAGCGCCGGTAAGGTCGCTGTTGGCTCGGAGAACGGCTATATCTATGTTCTCAACAGTAGCGATGGCTCCTTGCTGTGGAAAGCTTACTTAGAGTCTGAAGTTGTGGCTCGCCCAAGCTTCAATGCCTCTGGCTCCAAGCTCTTTGTCTTAGATAGCCGTGGTAACTTCACTGCTTTTGATATCGCCACTGGTGAAAAGCTGTGGGTGACCGGTGATGCTCCAAGCATGCTGCGTTTGCGTTCGCAGGCTAACCCATTAGTGGTCGGCGATGAGTACGTCTTAGTTGGTACCTCCTCAGGTAAGGTCAATGTGCTCTTGCAGGAAACTGGCGCTACCGTCAACCAAATCACTGTCGGTCAGGCTGTAGGCACCAATGCTTTAGAGCGTATCTCTGATGTTTCCTCAAGCCCTCTGATCTTAGGCAACATCCTCTATGCTGCTTCGTTCTCAGGCGAGTTGGTAGAGTATGATTTCGGCACTTTCAACTACGTGACCCGTTTGGGCTATCAATCAAGCCGTGATTTTGGTTTCGATGCCAACTCCTTGGTTCTGACTTCAGATGATGGCACCGTCTACTGCCTGAACTTAGCCGACAATTCGCAGCGTTGGGCTAACACGCAGTTAAGCTATCGCAATGTCACTGCTCCTGTGGTCTTTGGTAACTACGCTGTGGTCGGTGACTATGAGGGCTATGTCTACTTCCTCGACATGCAAGATGGCTCCATCGATTACATGGATGAGTTAGATAGCTCTGGTTTCTACACCGCAGGTCAGGTCGACAACGGCAATCTCTATATGATCGCTCGTGATGGCACTTTATCTTGCCTGCGCTATGCAGATCAAAGTCAAAACTCTAGTGCAGCTTTGGTTGAGCAAACTAACTATGCCCTGTTGGCTACCGCCGCTCAAGGTCTGACCTTAAACCACCCAGGTGTGTATGAAGGCGGTATTTATGCTCCATCTTCGATGACTGCTGAGCAACTTGAGGCCCGCCGCACCGCTATTCGCCGTGCTGTAGCTCAACAAGAGGCTCAGATTGCTGCACAACGCCGTGCCGCCGCTGAGGCTGCTAAGGCTCGTGCCGAGTACGAGGCTCGTCAAAAGGCTTTCGAAGAAGAGCGTCGTGAGCGTCTGTCCGGCTTCGGTATCGCCCCAGGTGTGCGTGCTGAGATGGATGACGAAGATAACGCTAACTAGTTAATTTCCTAGGCAACAAAGCCTAGCAAGCAATCTGCGCGTGGGGGGCTAAGCTCTCACGCGCTGATTTGTTTAAACTCAATTTGTTTTTTTGGTTTTGGTAGCTTGTCTACCTTGCCCCCTGCCTTTTAGGGATGACTTAGGGATGCCTAAGCTCCCGTCAGTCACTTCAAACATAAGCTACAAGCTAAGCAACTAACTCTGCACTATGAACATGTTTTTGTGTTGGCGCTTGGACACTAGTTCTGGCTCAGGACTCAGGTCAGAAGTCAGGACTTAGGGTTCGGGTTCAGGCTCTTGCGTGCGTGTTTGTGGGATGTGTTGGGGTTACTGTGAAGTGATGGGTAAGTAGCACTGCCGGTGTTATTGCTGTGCGCTATGCACGAAGTGCAGTGTGCAATGCTGTGCGGCCGATGAGTTGTGGGTGAGTGGGGCTTTTGGACTATGCAGGCCATAGTCAAGGAAGTTTGTGTTTTATGAAGGTTGTAGCCTTAGTGGGCTGCCCTAATGTGGGTAAGTCGACGCTTTTTAATCGTTTAACTAAGACTCGTGATGCCTTGGTGGCTGACTTTCCAGGTCTCACCCGTGATCGTAAATATGGTCGCGCCCTCTACGATGGCCGTGAGTACATTGTGATCGATACCGGTGGTATTGCTGAGGATGCTGAACAGCCATCAGATCTCACTAATCGCATGACCTCGCAGGCTCTGCTTGCTATCGATGAATGCGATGTCGTTCTGTTTATGGTCGATGCCCGTGCAGGTATTATGCCTGGCGACTACTCCGTTGCTGACTACATTCGTCGTTCCGGTAAGCCTTGTGCAGTGGTTGCAAACAAGATCGACGGTTTGGATCCTGATATTGCTGGTACCGATTTTTACGCCTTAGGTTTAGGTGAGGTTTACCAGACTGCTGTCGTGCATGGTCGTGGCGTCAACATCCTCCTTGAGGAAGTGATTGCCCCAATCCTGCGTGAGGAAGGCCCATTAGATAGTGATATCCCTGAGGTCGATGAGGACGATCCTTTTGCAGAGCCTCCAAGTGAGTGGGAGCAGGGCTTTGCGTTCTTAGACAATGTGCCTGTGGATCGCACTGGCGGTGGCTTTGATTGGCACGCCTTCCGTGAGGCTCAACGCGCTCAAGCTAAGGGCGAGATGAGCGAGGAAGAGAAGCAAAAGATTGCTGAGAGCACCAAGACTCCTTTTGCTGATCTCCCAATCAAGTTCGCTTTAGTCGGTAAGCCTAATGTCGGTAAGTCCACCTTAACTAACCGCATGTTAGGTGAGGAGCGTGTGGTGGTGGCTGATATGCCAGGTACTACCCGTGACTCGATCTACATCCCATTAGAGCGCGAGGGCCAGAAGTACATCGTCATCGATACTGCTGGTGTGCGTAAGCGCCGTAAGGTCAACGAGGCTATCGAAAAGTTCTCGATCGTGAAGACCTTAAAGGCTATCGAAGACTGTAACGTCGCCATCTTAGTGATTGATGCCCGTGAGCACATCACCGATCAAGACTTGTCGCTTCTGTCGTTCATCATTGACTCCGGTCGCTCCTTAGTTATTGCCGTCAACAAGTGGGATGGCCTGACCCAAGAGTTCAAAGATGAGATCAAGCGTGAGTTAGAGCTGCGCTTAGGCTTCGTCGACTTTGCCCGTGTGCACTTTATTTCTGCACTGCACGGTACTGGTGTGGGCAACCTCTTTGAGTCGATCAATGAGGCTTACGAGTCTGCTACCCGTCGTAACAGCTCCTCGCTCTTGAACCGTATCTTGTCGACAGCTGTGCAAGAGCACGAGCCCCCAGTATCTGGTGGTCGCCGTATCAAGCTCAAGTACGCCCACGCTGGTGGTTACAACCCTCCACGTATCATCATCCACGGTAACAAGGTTTCCAAGATGCCAGATAGTTACAAGCGCTATCTCATCAACTGCTACCGTAAGTCCCTCAAGATCATGGGTACCCCTGTGATCTTGGAGTTTAAGGAAGGTGAGAACCCATACGCCAACGAGAAACCAGCACAAAAGCGTCTTACTCAGTCGAAGCTGCGTGCTCAGCGTCGTCAAGCTGAGACCGAGCGGCGCTATGCTCGCGCCGCACAAAAGGCTGAGCGCGCTAGCAACCGTGCAGTGGCTGAGGCCAAGCGTACTGGCTCGGGTTTGGTGCTGAAAAAGCGTCCAAAGGCTAAGTCGGGTAACAAGTAAGAAACAAGCTCTGAGGCGCAAGAAGAGGCAGCACCCTAGCAGGACGCTGCCTCTTCCGCTTTTGGCCTGCTTTACTCAAATCTTTCCTACTGTACGGTCGCCTGCCACTCGTGACTCGTGGGTTGCTATACTCCCCTCTGATCTACTTGTCTCGCGTAG
>CALXYZ010000256.1 GCA_944393075.1 uncultured Anaerobiospirillum sp.
GAGATGGTTATGCCTGGTGACAACACCAAGATGACCGTGACCTTAATTCACCCAGTTGCTATGGCTGCTGGTGAGCGCTTCGCTATCCGTGAGGGTGGCCGTACCGTTGGTGCTGGCGTTGTTGCAAACATCATCGAATAAGATTCAAGCTGCTTAGCGTTCACGCTATAGCGGTATAAATCTGGAAAAAGGGCTGCAGGCTTTGGTCTGTGGCCCTTTTTCTTTGCAGCAAAGCCTCCGAGGAGCCAAAGGCAACCTTTTCAAGAAAGTGCTAGAATGAAACCAAAAGATTGTTTTTAGGAGCGCGGTTGATGCTGCTATTCCTGACCAAATTGCTTGCTAAATGCGGAGGTTGACTTTGTATACAGATGCTTTAGCTTGTGGAAGCCAACGTTTAGGCTCCTAAAAGTTAGATCGCAGCAACTATAGCAAATACGCCGGCCTTAAGGTGCTGTATAACACTTGTGTATATGGCTTCTGCAAAAGCGCAGAGTTGAGCCCAATAGCACCTGCTGGTAGCAGGTAATGTGTTGATATCCTGTCAGAGATGATGAGGGATCGGCCGTTTGTCGTTTGTTGGCGGGGAATTTTTGTGCTTGCTAAGGGAAAGGCTGCTGTTCTTAGTTCTTGGGCCGATACCCTCAATCAGGCCGAGCAAAATTCAGGTTAATAATAATAAAAGCACATGTGCATCTTGCGTGCATATGTGCTTTTGCACATTTTGCACAATAATTTGTGAATAACGTGTTAGAATCTGCGCCACAAAAGCTTATCTCTTATCGCATGTGGGCTTGGTGCATAATGGATTAGTGTGCCTATTTGCGATTCCCAGAGCCTCCCAGAGCCTCCTAGCAGCCTCCTAGCAGCCTCAAATTTAAGCTCAACTGTGAGGCTGTTTGGGTAGAGCTATCTAGTGTATGGCACTGTTCATGGCTAGCGGTATAAAGAGTGTACAGAGTGTACAGAGTGTATTGTGCTTTGGTATGAGGTGATGTCGTTTTGCGACTCTTTGATGGGCTGATGTGGGGTGATTGACTTCCGCAAATTTGCGATATGGATCACTCACATACTAGTATGCTACTGGCCTAAACTCTAAAAGTGGAAGATACATCACTGATTTGGAATCGTGGAATTAGTATTTTTAGAAAGCACTAGTGAGTGCGCCTACATGGCTTTTTTAGCTAGCAGGTGCTGCCATAAGATGGGTTCTCGTGAAAAACAGAAATCTTGAGGTAGCAGAGGAAGATTGTGTTAGAGCTTTGGCTCGGCCTTGTAGGGTGAGAATTGATCAAAAGTTTGTGCCTAACATTGTTTTGGCAGCATCAAGTAAAGGGTAAAAATTAGAGCTCCTGCACACCATAGGCGCGGTTAGTGGTGTGGCAGCTTGCTTTAGGCCATGTTTTTTTGGCCGTGAGGGCAATAGGCATATTTGAGAATGCTAGCTCTAAGTTGCTGCTAATGAGAGCAAGAGCAACTGTGCTTCACTTCCATATTTGCTCATTTTCTATGGTTGGTGGATGAAGCATGCGGCTGCAAGCTGAAGACTTGAGGAGAAGAGGTTCATATGGCAGGACAGCATTTAACGGATAAGAACTTAGCATTAGATTTAGTTCGTGTTACTGAGGCAGGCGCCTTAGCCGCAGCTCGCTACTTTGGTCGTGGCGATAAGGAGGAAGCTGACGGTGTGGCTGTCTCTGCTATGCGTATTGCTTTCCAGTCGGTGCACATCCGCGGTACTGTGATCATTGGTGAAGGTGAGAAAGACCACGCACCAATGCTCTACAACGGCGAGAAGGTAGGTTTTGGTGACGGCCCAGAGGTCGATATCGCTGTCGATCCAATCGAAGGCACCAACGCTGTTGCCTATGGCCGCTTAAACGCTATTTCCGTTATCGGTGCTGCTGAAAAGGGCGGTATGTTCAACCCAGGTCACTCCTTCTACTGCAAGAAGTTGGTAGTAGGTGCTGAAGCTGCTAACGTCATCGATATCGATGCTCCAGCTCGTGACAACATGGTCAAGATCGCTAAGGCTTTAGGTAAGCCAGTCTCCGAGCTCGACGTGTTTGTGCTCGATAAGCCTCGCCACACCGGCTTAATCCAAGAACTCCGCGTTACTGGTGCTCGTATCCACATGCACCGTGATGGCGACGTTGCTGGTGCCTTAATGGCTGCTGATCCACGCTGCCCAATGGACGTTGTGATTGGTATAGGTGGTACTCCTGAGGCTGTGATTACCGCTTGCGCATTAAAGGGCTCAGGTGCTCAGATTCTCTGTAAATTAGAGCCTCTGTCCTTAGCTGAGCAACGCGCTATTGAGGCTGATGGTATCGATATGAAAGTTGTCCGTGGTGTGGACGACTTAATCACCACTGACCGCTGTTACTTCTCTGCTACCGGTATCTCTGATGGTGAAGTGCTCCACGGTGTGAGCTACAAGGGCGATTACGCTGTGACCAGCTCCATGACCACCCGTGGTCGTACCAACACCATGCGCTACATCCAAGCTTGGCACAACCGTAAGAAGTTAGCCACCATGAGCTCCGTGCGCTACTAATCACTGATTAGAGCTGAGCTGCCGTCACTAAAGATGGCAGCTCTAACTAAAAAGCCTCACAAGGGAATCCTCGTGGGGCTTTTTACGTATTGGGGTTAAGTTGGTTATCAACTCCTAAGTCTTATGGTTGAGGACTGTTCGGCTGAGTCTTAGTACTTAGCTGTGGCTGGTTGGGGTAAGGTTGACGGTACTTTAGAGCATCATTACCTTGTTTAATGCGCAACATGGCCACATGTACCACACAAGGCATAGTGACGCGGTAGGATGGTCCTCCGATATCAGAGAGCGCACTTAATACTGATGCAAAACGATTTAGTGATGAGCCTATGAGCGAAATAATTTGGTTTACCGAATGAGCCATGCTGTCGCCTAAGGCCGAAGCCTTGGTAGTGATGCCCATGATGTGCGCCATGCTACTAGCAGCCACCGCCGAGAGTAGGGTTATAACCTTTGGACTGAGACCGCGCAAGTCTTCTTGCTCCACCGCCAAAACAACAGCATAGGTCTTTGGGAAGGTCTTCTGCTTCTCTGTATTGGTAACCGAGCCTTTTGTCGCCTCGCTTGAGTTAGTGGAGGCTTGATCTGCTGCGTTTGTATCGTTGTTGTTGCTGTTGTTGCTGCTGCTGCTGCTGGTAGTGGCATCAGTGGTATCACTGTCATTAGTGGTTGTCGAGGTAGCAGTAGCATCCTCATCTGTGTTGTCTTGGAACTGCTCGACTTCGCGCAAGAAAAGAGCGCGCTGTTCTTCGTCCATCTTGCCATATATGTCCTTGAGCACGTGGGCGAGAATCTTGTGTTCGAGATTGGCGATAGGGGCGTCTTTAGCTTCCTCATCGCTAATGGTAAGCTTGAGCCGCTTGGCTACATCAACGACTACAGTGCGGTAGTCGGGACCACTACCTCCTCGCAGGATGTTAGCAACACTGTGACCGCCTAAGGAGCGGATCTCGTGGCTAATGAGGTGGACGTAGCGTTGGTGGTTTGGGTAGTAGCGCACAAAGGCCTCTTGCTCGGTGAGCTCCTGCCCATCATCTGTCTTAATGAACTGCACTAATGGCCCCAACTCCTCATTGCTGGCCTCTTGCAGAACCGTATCTAAGTCCGCATCGAACTTGTAGTTAATCATAGCGCCCCTCTTTTGCTCTAGCTGTGTGCCACAGGTTGTGTGCTGTTTGCCCGTATTCAGTACACCTTATCTGATGATTGTATCGCCTTTAATGTAGAGCAAAATGAGCTTGGAGTTGATAGCCGTGCTGTTTTGTTAGGTATGTAGCAGCAATGTAGTGACGGGAGTTAATATGCAGGAGTGGTGTGAAGATTGATGGTGGAGCTTTAAGATACCAAAAAAGACGCCGAAGCGTCTTTTTTGGTATGTGGGAAAGAAGAGCAATGCGCGATGCGCTGGCGTGATTTAGGCAGTCTTGGCGTTGCCACCGCCACGATAAGCACGTGGCATGACCTTCTTCTCGCGAGCGAACTCTGGCCGTGAGTTCATGATTTGCTCAAGCATCTCGTCGTTCATCTTGCTACGGGTTAGACCAATAGCTCGATAGGTGATGAATGGACGAGCCTTCTTGGTAATGATCACTGGAGCACGACCGGTGGTCTCATCTGGATCGGCAATCACATTTAAGATGCCGCTATCTAAGAGTGAGCGCACGGTTGGCTCTGTTTCTGGCAGATATAAAACAGACTTGCGTTGCAGCACAAACTCGCGGAGTAGAGCACGCTCGGCAAAGTCTAAACCGGAAACTACGTTCTTCATGGCCTCTTGCTCGCGCTTGTAGTTGCGCTTGTAGAAGTAGGCACTTAAAAAGCCAATAATGGCTTGGCTGATGAAGTTAGAGACCTCAACAATTAAAGCTAGGTATAGGTAGGTTTTGTTAGCTTCTACCTGTAGAGCAAGCTCCTGCGAGATCGATTCTAAAGGCAGCAATAAGAGCGCTAAAGTCACACAAAACAGCCACAGCATGACGATGTTAAGCGTCTTATTGGCAGCAAACACTGAGTGATTAGAGTCCATCTTTATTCCTGAGATCAATCTAGCAGTTGCCTTGAGGAGATTAGCCTCAGGCATGCTAAGAATACAGCAAGAAAGCCAAGGGTAATTGCAGCTTATGCTGCACAGCACAGTGGCTTGGTGTGTTCTTATGTAAAAAGCCATTAAACAAGTATAAAGCAACTTGTGTGCTAATAATTAGGTTTTTTCACGATTTGTGCCAAAGCTTAGGTGGGGGGGGGGCACTGGGGAATTCTGGGAAGTTCATGTTTTCCAAACAAACCTAGGACCAAATCTCTTGAAAACCGTATAAGCATCAGCATTTGATTGCTTATACCCATAGGTTAAGGCTATTCACAGATTGTGTTTGGGTTACAAAAAAAAAAAAAAAGGCATAGTACAAAACATAACAAACCCTACTGTACGGTCGCTTGTCACAGTTGGTCAAATTGCTTCCAAAGATTCTACACCTTGATTTGCAACCTCCATCT
>CALXYZ010000257.1 GCA_944393075.1 uncultured Anaerobiospirillum sp.
AGCAGGAACCAAACCCATGCTATGCAGTAGGAACCTCCTCGGAATCCCCCTGCGTAAGCTGGGGGAGGATGTCAAGACTCTGCTATCACTCGATAGATGATGGTAGGTGGTGGATGGGGCCGTTTGATAACAGCAAATTTCGTTTAGTTTTGGACATGTATTTTTGCAAAGTGGTGCGCGTGGTAGGCACTAGTGTCAGCACAGGCTTTTGTGTACTCATGCTCGCGGCTATATGGCTGAGCTCTCATGTGTGCTTTTCTGTGCGTATGCTGTGGTCTACTGTGAGGAATGAGCACGATCTTTGGTGGCGAGGTTGCAGGTTGGTAGGCACTTCGCTTTGTAGGGAGTGAGAAATGTCATGAACAGTACGCAAATAGCCAAATTAGCCGGTGTCTCGCGCTCTACAGTATCTAAAGTCTTGCACAATTACTCAGATATCCCTGAGGAAACCAAAAAGCGCGTCTTAAAGGTCATTCAAGAACAGGGCTACCGCCCTAACATCATGTCTCAGGCGCTCAAGGGCATTACCCCAAAGATAATGTCTGTCTACTTCTTTGAGCGTTTGCGCAACGTATCCCCTCCTGAAAGCATCAACTGCCATTACAACATGGCTATGCTTACTGCTATTAGCTTGGAGGCTAAAAAGCTCGGTTACACCGTCACCTACGAGGTCATTTTTGACTCTGACAGTGAAGACGACATCATCGCTGCTGTCAATGAGGCGTTTGCTAGCCGCCGTATTTGCACGGCAGTGTTTGTCGGCCTTGATGATGATTGCAACTTTATCGACAAAGTAGCAGCGCTAGATCGCCACATCATCTTGCTTGATAAAGGGGTTGACACTACTAGTGGTACCCGTTGTTTGTTCTCTAACGACTACAACTCCTCCATTCGTGCCTGCGAACACCTCTACAGCAATGGCTTCGACCACATTATGCATATCAGCGGTGAGTCGTATAAGCTCTCGGGCCGTGAGCGCCTTAATGGCTATTTCTCTGCGATGCAGCGTTTTAAGGATCGCTACAGCATCAACTGTGAGCCTCATGTGATTCCTGGTGTGTTTTCGATAGAGCATGGTTACAAAGCAGGTTTGATCTTCCTCAAAGACAAGCTCTATGAGCACTACAATGGCATTACTTGTGGCTGTGATATGATTGCCATCGGCTTTTTGAAGTGCTTGCATGAGCATAGCCCTAGGCTTATTGACGAGCTGGGAGTGATTGGCTTTGATAACGATAAAGTCGATCTCTACCTGACTCCATCTGTTTCCACCATGTCGCCAAACTACCGTAACTTTGCTCACCTCATTTTTGATTTGGAGCAGAACTACGAAGAGTTTAAGGGCGGTATGACCTTAAAGATTGATCACGAGCTCATAGAGCGTGATAGCAGTCGCCCTAAGGAGCGTCGCACCTACCATGATCTGCGCCTAGAGTCTAGGTAATCCATGTAATATAGGTAATATAGGTTATGGTGTGGATGGTGATGGGGTAGTGAGTAGTGGGCTAGCAAGACGGTTAAGAAAGCCGCGTCATTGTAGGTCTGGTCTTAGTTGGAGGATTGTTCGTGGCTTTTAAGGTCTTGCTCGCAGAGACTCGCGGCTTTTGTGCCGGTGTAGAGCGTGCCATTACTGTGGTCAACCGAGCTTTAGAGAAGTTTGGCAGCGATAAGGTTTATGTGCTCCATGAGGTAGTGCATAACAAGCATGTGGTCGCTGACCTTGCTGTGCGTGGTGCCCACTTTGTGGAACACTTAGATGAAATCCCTGATCCTGAAAACAAGGTGGTGATCTTCTCGGCCCACGGTGTGAGCTTAGATACCATTGCCGCCGCCCACGACAAAAAGCTCACTGTGATCGATGCTACCTGTCCTTTAGTGCGCCGCATCCACTTCAAGGTGCAAAAGGCTGCCCAAGAGCACAAAGAGGTTGTCATTATTGGTCACGATGGTCACCAAGAGGTGCTGGGCACTGTAGGCCAGTTTGCCGGTCCGCATGACCTTATCCACGTCATCTTAACAACCGATGATGTAGATAAGTTGGAGCTCAAGACTAAGAGCGCGATCTTTGCAACCCAGACCACTTTGTCTATCGACGAAACTGCAAAGACTGTCGCGGCCTTAAAAGAGAAGTTCACATTCATCGAAGGCCCTCGTCAGGACGATACCTGCTTTGCTACTCAGCACCGCCAAGCCGCGGTAAAACTTTTAGCTGAGAGCTGTGACTTGGTGATTGTTGCCGGTTCGCAAAACAGCTCCAACTCACGGCGCTTAAGCGAAGTCGCGCAAAATGCCGGCGCCCGCTCTTTCTTAATCGATGACTGCTCGGCTATCACTCCAGAGATGCTCGATTTAGAGCACGTTAATAGCGTTGGAGTTACAGCTGGCGCGTCGGTGCCAGAGTACATCGTCACTGAGATCTTAGAGTACCTCAAAGCACACGGTGCAACTGAGGTCATCTCGGTAGGCCCAGCTCAGACGAAGCGTGTCTTCCCATTACCTGACAGCTTAGATTAACAGCAACTATCACAGCAGTAGCAATGCAGTGCTTTGCTGCACCAGTGTAAGCGCCCGCCCCTGTAATCTCAAGGTTGGTTTGTGGGGGCGGGCGCTGTGCGCTTTAAGGCGCTGCGGCTAGCGCTACAGGGTGGTAAAAACAGGCCATTTCCGCTAAAATACCGCGTCTTTTTGTGGAATTGGCGCCTTATGGTCTCAGTTCTGCGGATTTCTTTGTTCCCATTCTTTGTTCTTTGTTGTGTCCTTCGGGCTATAGGGTTGTATGGCAGATCAGAACTTTTTGTCAGAGGTCGCTAAGCGCCGTACCTTTGCTATTATTTCCCACCCTGATGCGGGTAAAACTACGATCACCGAAAAGGTCTTACTCTTCGGTAGTGTCATTCAGCGCGCCGGTGAGGTTAAGGGACGTGGTAGCACTGGCTCCTTTGCTAAGTCCGACTGGATGGCCATGGAAAAAGAACGTGGTATTTCTGTCACGACCTCGGTGATGCAGTTCCCTTATAACGATTGCATCGTCAACTTGCTCGATACCCCAGGCCACGAAGACTTCTCGGAAGATACCTACCGTGTGCTGACTGCTGTCGACTCCTGCTTAATGGTGATCGACGCTGCTAAGGGCGTGGAGGAGCGTACCCGTAAGCTCATGGAAGTGACACGTCTGCGCTCTACCCCAATCCTCACCTTCATGAACAAGCTCGACCGCGAAACCCGCAACCCATTAGAGCTGTTAGATGAGGTGGAAAAGGAGCTCAAGATCCTGTGCGCCCCTGTGACTTGGCCTATTGGCTCTGGTAAGTCCTTTAAGGGTATCTACCACATTCTCCATGATGAGGTGTTGCTCTACCATTCTGGTGAGGGCTACCACATCCAAGAGCGTCGTGTGATCAAGGGCTTAGACAACCCTGAGATCGATGCTGCTGTCGGTGAGGATTTGGCGGCCGAACTGCGCGAGAACATGGAACTGATCTCCATGGCCTCCAACAACTTCGACGAAGAAGCCTTCTTACAAGGTGAGCTCACCCCAGTGTTCTTTGGTACCGCTTTAGGTAACTTCGGTGTGGACTGCATGTTAGACGGTCTGACCGCTTGGGCACCAACCCCACTGCCACGTGAAGCTGATAGCCGTAAGGTTGAGGCTACCGAGGACAAGCTCACCGGCTTCATCTTTAAGATCCAAGCCAACATGGATCCAAAGCACCGTGACCGTATCGCCTTTATGCGTCTCGTCTCGGGTGAGTACAAGAAAGGCATGAAGATGCGTCATGTACGCATCGGCCGTGATGTGCAGATCTCTGATGCTGTGACTTTTATGGCAGGTGAGCGTGATCTGGCTTTAGAGGCTGTGGCAGGTGACATTATTGGTATCCACAACCACGGTACTATCCGTATTGGTGATACTTTTACTGAAGGAGAGGAGCTGCACTTTAGTGGTATCCCTAACTTTGCTCCAGAACTCTTCCGCCGTATCCGTCTGCGCGACCCATTAAAGCAAAAGCAGTTGTTAAAGGGTTTGGTGCAGCTGTCGGAGGAAGGTGCCGTACAGGTTTTCCGTCCTCTGATCAACAACGACCTTATTGTAGGTGCTGTGGGTGTGCTGCAGTTTGATGTGGTGGTTTCCCGCCTTAAGCACGAGTACAACGTCGATGCTTCCTACGAGAACGTCAACGTCACCACTGCCCGCTGGGTGACGAGCGATGATGAGAAAGCTTTAGAAGAGTTCAAGGATAAGGTGCCTACTTACTTAGCCTTAGATGGTGGTGACAATCTCACTTACTTGGCTACCTCAGGAGTTAACCTGAACCTTGCTATGGAGCGTTATCCAAAGATCAAGTTCGCTGCTACCCGCGAGCACTAAGCTTGGAGCCTACCGCAGCTAGCAGCGGCCGACAGCCGGCGTCAGCGGCAGTAGCCTGCGGTCAGCTGCCAGCGACCGGCTGTGCCACAGGCGGCCATCTACCAACCGGCCTTGCGCCGGCTGGCATGCATGCATGCATGCATGTAGGTTTGCTAGGTAGCTTAGAAGTTCATGCGTAATTATTTTTGCCAATGGTTGTTTGCTGAGGCAGAAAAAATCACGATTGCTAAAGCCCAGAGAGCCATCTTTGTATATTTATGCTAGTGGTGAAAAACCACCTTGCATCAAGCCAAAGTGGCCTCTGGGCTTTTTGTGTCTTTAGAGGAAATTGTGACTAGCGTTTGAGGTTAAAGTGAGATTGACGGTTGTCATGCTTTTGCAATGTGCTTGTACGTTGTTCTTGGCAGACTTGTGCCTTTTGTTACAATGGGTAGGCTCGCGGTGCTGTGCCAAATTATGGTTTTGGTGCCATTGCGTCTTTACTTGTCCAGCTACCTACTGAACGCTCGCCTGCCACTTGTGAAAGGTCTTGAGCTGCTTAATGAGGCTCTCTTTAGAATCGAGAACCCAATTGCTCTCATAACCTTGAACGACATTATCCTACTGTACGGTCGCCTGCCACTCGTGACTCGTGGGTTGCTATACTCCCCTCTGATCTACTTGTCTCGCGTAGGC
>CALXYZ010000258.1 GCA_944393075.1 uncultured Anaerobiospirillum sp.
AAGGTACAACATTACCTCTTAAGTTTGGTAGGCCCAGCTTTTTATCATCATGTGATCAAGAGCGTGCGCTTTACCTCGTTTGAGCAGGGCTGTGCCTTAGAAGAGAAGTTAGGTACCAATGTCACCAGCTTCAATGCTGCGATGACGCTTGCCGACATCAAAAAGCTGCAGCAAGGCCGTCGTGCCTTGGTGATGGGCATCAATGACCTGCCTGATTTTGCGCGCGTGGTAAGCCCAGCTGCTCTGGTGGAGCATGGCTTGGATTGTGTTGTTGGTTATAAGGTCACCCCACGTAGTCTCAGTGACCATAAGAGCTTAGCAGGGCGTGGTGACTTTAACATCGCCTTTGATCCTGAGGTCACGATGTTTGATGAGATCTACGAATGGGAAGAGGATCAAGATGAGCGCTATAGGAGAATAAATAACGCTGAGAGGCTTGACAAGGCTGTGCTCAGCGCTGTCATCGGTGAGTATGACTTAGACTTGAATGACGATACCGACAAATCACCTTTAAGCCTCATCCCAGGTGTAGAGGGGTACTTAAATGGCTTGGTGTCCTTACCAAATCGCTTGGATGTGCTCTACGGTGTCAGTGATTGCATGCCTCTGATTGAGGACTTTTACCAAAATAAGATGTTGCCGCCAAATCTGCTGCCATATAGTCTCTGTAATGTCGACTATTTGCGTAGCGTTGGTGCTAGTCCGTTATATCTGCCAATCTACTTCCCTTATGCCGACTTTGAGGAGGATGTCGCTAATACAAGAGATATTTTGGCGCAAGTTTCAGAAAATCCAGACGTGTTGTTTGCTCTTGCTGCTGCTGATAATGATGATGATGATGATGGCGACGACGGCTATGATGAAATTAAAAATGACGGGCACTTGTTGCGTTTAACCAGACTCTTGGCCATCGAATCTGTGAAAGAGCATTTCACGTATGACACATTGAGTGCCAAGCTCACTAAAGAGCAAAAGCTAGCACGCATTGAGTATATAAACAGCGTGGCGCAAGCTCTGTATAAGCACCTAAAGGAGCATGGCATGGTAGAGCAGGTGGAGATCACCGGCTATGCCTTAGGCTTGGCGTATGGCTACATCGACCTCATGCTGTGGAATGGCGTTGAAGGAAGAAATCTTATCCACGACTTCCTGCGCCAGAACTACAACGTGCGCCGCACCGCTGATCACCAGCCATTCATGCTGGCCCTGCATCCATTCTAGTACTGGGGCTTCAGCCCAAGCAGCCAAGCTAACGCTTGGCTGCTTGGGCAAATGCGCGGAAAACTTGGGCAAACACACCAAGGCGCAGCTCTTGATAGTCCTTTAGCGAGAAAAAGCCGCAAGATAGCCCTTGACGCTGATGTATTTGCGCTGTGCCACAGTTTGTTGCACCATTTTTTGGCATAATAGGCAGCGCTTATCACCCCCTGATACTGAGAGCGTAACGTGCGCGCTTTTATGGGGTGGTTAGCTTTTGAGCTTTTGGCTTGTCGGCTTGTATGTCTGGGAGCCGTGAGCCCGTAAGCCTAGGGCAGCTTGTAGGCTTTTGTTTTCCCTCATTACCCTGTGTAGCGTAACGATTGTCGATTGTTTGAGGACAGCATGACCACCAATACCACCCTCAACCTTGAGAAGATTGATATCCGCGAGCGGCTTTTACAGCTGCTTGTGCATCGCTGCGTGGCCAGTCAGCAAGAGTACCTTTCGTATTTAGAGAAGAATGTTTGCCATAAGCTGCCATTAATCCATGTGGTTAACACAGGTTTGATCCACGATCCCCGTAATGGCAAGCCATTGTGGACTAATGTTGATCAGCATATCAGCCTTATGGATGTGGGCTTAGCCGTAGAGTACTTAAGTGTGCTCTTACGTCGTGAGCTGCTGCCTGAGGCTACTGCCGGCATTCGACCACACCTGCGCCTTAATCTTACGGATCTACACAAGTGTGTGAATCTTTTGGTGACCTTAGATCGCTGTGTGGCGGATTATCTGCACCACGATCTGCGCTATAACGCTATCTGTTCCTTATGCTCGGCGCTGTTACCACTGCCGCGAAAAGCTCACTTTTATGCCGTGAAGGTTGTCTCCCAAATAGAGGCCATTGGTGGCCGCGACAAGCTGCAACAAGCACTCTACGACTTTGTCTATGGCGCCGATGGCAAGCGCGCCCACGGTGAGCTCTTTGCCAGCATGCTGCTATTGCAACCAGAGGTCATCCGTAAGCTTGCTGACGGTGGTGAATCTGATCTGTCGCAAGTGCATATCACTGTGCCTATCGAGGTGGACTCGCTTGCTGATATCGACTTTGAAGCGCTGGATCTGAGTACAATTGCATCTGGGGCTGGGGCTGAGGCTGGGGCTGGGGCTGAGGCTGCCAAGACGCCAGTAGTCTCTCTTGCCGACTTGGTAGCTGCCTATGCACATGAGTTAGATGAACTAATGACCTTAGTGCAGCTGACGCACATGATGCGCCCATCAGATGCCGGCGAGCCACAGTTCCCTCGTACTCTTCTTGAGCGCGTAAAGCTACTCTTACCTCCAACTGCCTCTGAAGTCCAAGACCACAAAGCTATTCCGATTGCGCTGCCACTCGTGACCGAGTCCTTAGTACATGGTGCTATGAGCTTTATTTTGCAAAAGCGCTATCTTGATGTGGCTTTGCTGCCATTTCGTTTTGTGCGCCGTGACATGATGGTCACGCACCAAGGACAGCAAGTGCACACTCATATGTGCTCCTTGCTGCCACTGTCGAGCGATGGCCCAGCGATGGCCCGTCTTTTTTACCAAGTAGCCGAGCTCTATCAGCAGCTGTTGCAGCAAATCGAGCAGCAGGACAATGCTCCATGCCCACAGCAGAGCTTAAACTGTGAGCTAAAAAACAGCTTCTCTGATCTGCGCTTGGCCGCAGATAGAGGACAATTGCCGCGTACTCTGCCATGGTCAGAGCTGCAAGTTTTTGTACAAAAAGTCATAGTCTCAACCAACCCTAAGGTGGTAGCAGGTACCGATTACGAACTGGAGATCACTGCTATCGATGATGCTGCCTATAAGGCTTTTGACGCTAGACAACAAGAGCGTTGCGACTATGTAGAGTTCTATCACGAGACTGTGGAGCAAAAAAGGTGTCGTGAGAGTATGCCGCGATGGCCGCACTATAGACTCTGCTTCTACCACCCAGATTTAGTGCCTTTAGATAGTAAGGTGCAAGATCAGATCAAAGCCTTACTCTTAGCCCAGCTAGAGAGTGTCTTGGGCTATGCTTTTAGCTGTGACTGCATTTTTAAGGTGACCATTGCCCCAAGTGAAGAGTTTTTTGTAAAAGAACAGAGACAAGCTGCCTCTTCCTTGCTGCGTATTGGTAGCAAAAAAGACATAAACTGCGGTCAGGCGGCCTTAACGCCAAATCTCTGCGACCAAGAAGCCTTTTACCTCAAGCATGCAGAGCTCTTAGTCGATCTCTTTAAAGCTTTAGACCTGTTAGAGGGCCACGACCTTAAGACTTACTTGCAAAGGCAGGTGCACTACACCGTTACTTGCACCAACCAAAACACTGAGTACGTCTATCCACGCAGTGATGTGATCGCTGGTGTCAGTAGCTTCTACGACCTCGTGCGCGAGTTCTACGTTTACAGCAGCCGTCCGCTAGTGCTGGATCAAGACCAGCCTCCAGAGCGCATCTTAATTGAGGAGCTCAACGTTGCTGGTGTTACGGCCGGCTTTTTAACCTTTGCTTTCGTAAATGGTAACGGCTCCGTCGCTGATACCGCCGATACCTCCGATACCTCCGATGCCGCCGATGCCGCCACCGCGGCCTCGGCCACGGCCACGGTCGCCGCAGTCGCTGACAGCACAGAGGCTGTCAGCGCGGCGAGCCAAGCCGCGGCGATCGCGGCACAGGTCGTGGCTAAGTTGCAAGGTTACATCGCGCAGAATACTGATACTCGCCTCAGCTCTAATTGCTATGTTGAGGGGATTGGCTCGGCCTATAGCAGCACTAAGGTCTTTGTCGATCTGATTATCTGGGATGTTAATGCTTTTATGCAGGCAGCTGCCATGCTCAAAGCTGAGATGAAGTTAAATGAGCTCTACTTCTACAGCTTCTACCCATACACTAAGCCAGTAGAGATCTAGCAATGTCATTGCATATAAACCTCTCTACGGCGCGCTTAGTACTCAGACCTTTTAATACTGGGGATATGGATGACCTCTTGGCCTTACTTAGAGACAAAGAGGTCAACCGCTATTTGCCTTGGTGGCCTTGCACCACTAAGGCTATGGCAACAGCGTTTTTTCGCGAACGCATGGTAAAGGGCTATCAGTATGTTAAGGCCCAGACAGACTTAGCGACACTCCCCGCAGGCGGCAACTACTTCTGGGCTATCTGCACGCACGCGACTACACAGCTCCAGCCACAGCCAAAGTCCCAGCTTCAGCCGCAGTCACAAACACAGCCACGCGTCATCGGCTATATCAGCCTCTCAGGTGGCGCGGCGCATGACTTAGGCTATGCCCTTGCCAAAGAATACTGGGGACAGGGCATAGTGACCGAGGCTGCTCAAGCGGTCGTGAACTACCTTAAGCAAGCTGGTGTGCCTTTTATTACCGCTACTCACGATGTGCTTAATGTCGGTAGTGGTAAGGTCATGCAAAAGCTTGGCATGTACTACTGCTACTCTTATCGCGAGCAATGGCAGCCAAAGGACATCTCTGTCGTCTTTAGGTGCTATCAGCTCAACCTCGACGTACAGCCGCACCGCATCTACCGCGAGTACTACCAGCGCTATGCCGAGCACTGTGTAGAAAAGAAGGTCAGAGGTGAGGGTAGGGAGTACAAAAGTGCCCGCCTTGGAGTGTATCGCGTCCAGCGCTCTAGCACCGGTACTGGTACCGGTACCAGCACTAACACTGTTGGCAGCGCCCGCCCCCGCTCGCATAACCAAGCGCCCATAGCAGCAGCTGTTGCTGCTACAACTAAGCTTAAGCCCTCGCAAATTGAGAGTGCACTGCGCCACTATGCCTTTGGGCTCAATGCAAT
>CALXYZ010000259.1 GCA_944393075.1 uncultured Anaerobiospirillum sp.
AAGTGAAATGCAGTAACGCCGATGGTAGTGCAACGTACGATTGTGCGAGAGTAGGTCATCGCTAGGCATAAATTTTTCAGCGGAGCGGTAGTTCAGCCGGTTAGAATGCCTGCCTGTCACGCAGGAGGTCGCGGGTTCGATTCCCGTCCGTTCCGCCATCTCTTTTCTTCACAAACCACCGCAAGGTGGTTTTTGTGTTTCTAGGCCCTGCAAAATTTATCGATGCTCTGCCTAGAAACTGCCCGTCTTTGTGCTGTCTGATAGTAATTGCACTAGCGATTGGCAACTGCAACAGCAACAGCAATTTGCATCGGCGCTGCGCCAACGCTTCTGTGTCTGCCTTAGAATAGGCACTTATTCCCAAGGAATATTTGCTACTGTGGCAGGGATTTCAGGAGGCACGGCATTGGCACCACTGCAAAGTTCTTTAGTTACAGCTTCAATGAGCCGTGAGGCTTTAAGTAAGACCTATGAGCAGCTTGCTCAAGACTATCCACTACTGTGTGATCAGTTAGCTGCTATGGTGATGCCTAATGGCGCTAATCAAAGCGAGATCGTCGATTACTCTCTGCATGTCGCTGACGCCTACATCAAGCTGTTAGACTCTGATCTCTACAAGAATCCTACTCTCTATAAGATCTTTCGTGCCTTACCTGCCGTGATCGACAGCTATGCCTTGCTGCCACCAAAGCAGCAAGCCTCCGCCTCCTCTGCAAAAGCAGGTGCTACGACAAGCACAGGCTCAGGCTCAGACTCAAGCTCAGGGGCTGATCCCTTACCAACATCCTTAGCTGCCACCTCAAGTAAGATCCCTTACACACTGCGTGTCGATACAGCCTTAACCATTACTATCTTGGGACTTATGGCGGGTCTCAATACCACTGACAAGCTCGTTGCCTACTCTAACTACGCCAATCAGTTTTTGCAGCTACTGCTACCTCATATGCTCAATCCACGCTTCCGTATCAGTGCTCCTAACTGCCGCACTGTTATGCGCTTGATGACTGAGCACATGCTGCCTGCTTTCTTCAATAACCTCTTTGTGCGCGCTAAGATCGCTACCAAGCTTTTACCTGCGACCGCACTCCATGAGATACAGCCTCATATCGCTAAGACCAAGGCTGCGCTAGAGAGCCTCACTGTTGAGGATCTGCCAGCATTCTTGCCATGCCTAGGCTTAGATCACGGTCTCGTTGTCGGCCCGCGCAAGCTGATCTTCTTGGTTGCTGAGCAGTTGCAACGCAATGGCTTTGATTATCTGCTTTCGCTTAATGAGGTTAGCCCAGCGGTGAAGTCTGAGCTGATGTCACGCCTTGCTATGACTTCCAAAGCCAAGATCTTGATCGATCGCATCGATAACTACTACGATCTGCTAGATGAAATCATTACCTCCATGCAAACTGTAGTGTGTATCAAAAGGGTAGATCCTCGCTCGCAAAAGGTAGAGACTTACTTCTTCCTTTCCAGCCTACCGCAAAGTGAGTCTAGCCTCTATCTCATTCATCATGCTAACAAAGAGTGTGAGATGGCCCTCAAGCAGCATGACTCTTACCTTATGACCTTAGATCGCAATGCGGATCTCAATGCTGATATCAACGCAGCCAATGGCTCTGTAGGCGGGTATGGGGTTGGCCAAGGACTAAGCCAAGGCCCAAGCCTTAGCCGTGTCATGGGTGCAGGTATCGGTTTAGGGGCAGATGTGGCAGACTATAGCGATAATGGGGTTGATGCTGCTAGTATCATGAAAGATCTGCCGCAAAGTGAGGTCTTCGACCACTTTGTGATGCAGATTCTTTCCTTTGATCGTGATCTTTGCGCTGAGATCGTGGGGCAGAATAATGTGAAAGAGTGGGATGAGGTTCTTTACCAAAACGGTGAGAATCCAATCTTCTCTTTTACCAGCCTCTGCTACTACTTTTTGTCAGACGTTATCAGTGAAGAGCAGATCATAAGGTTGAAGCGTCAGCGTATGTTTGAGATGCTTGATCGCGATCCTCACCACGCCTTTGTGCTGCGTTAGGGCTCATTATTCCTTGTTGTAAGAGTAGCAAGGTTTAGCAAGGCTTGGTAAGGCTTGAGTCGGCTGCCGGTTGGTAATTGGCCTAGATCGCAGCTTTGGCGATTCGGCCTGATACTTGCTCAGCAACCTCTATTGTGGCTTTGCGCTGTGTGGGATCCTGCTGTGGAGCAGTGATTGCTATGGCTGCAAGGCGGGGAGAAGTCCACTAAAGCTCGTTTGTAAGCTCGTCCTTTGGTGGTAGTTGTCGTTTGTCGTTTGGTTTTGTGGTCTAAGTTTTAGGTATCGCTCTAGGAGATATCATGGGCAGTGATGCACCAACTCAGAGACTTAGTGTTGCGCATGTCAGTTTAGCGCGCGGTTATAAGGGCAATGAGCGCCAAACCGAGCTCTTAATCAAAGAGCTCGCTAAGCTTGGTGTGCCACAAATGTTGGTCTGTCGTGACATCAGTCCTTTGCCTATGCACCTTGAGGGCACCAAAGGCCTGAAGATCATGCGCATCCGTGGTATGACCGACCCTCGCATCATGGGCCACTTCCGCTTAGGTAAGCAGTACGCGATCTTGCAGGCTCACGAGCCCCATGCCATGCAGTGGTGCTTCGTCCACTACTTGATGTTCGGCACTCCTTACGTCCTGACTCTGCGCAAAGACAAAGCTGAGCGTAACAACTTCTTTAACCGCGCTATGTTCAATAACGCCGGTTCTCTGATCGCTATCTCTAAGATCATTAAAAAGCAGGTGGAAGAAGCTTTCTCCCGTAAGTGCCACTTAGTTTGTGACTGTGCCTCCCACTTAAGACCTAATATTGAAGTGGTGCGTCGTTACCGTCAGAGCTGGAAGAACCGCTTTGTCGTCGGTAACGTCGGTGCGCTTATCAACCGTCAAAACGGCCAATCGACCTTGATTGATGCCGCTAAAATCCTCAAAACCAAGCTCCCTGAGCTGGTGATCGTCTTCGTCGGTGCTGGTGATGATACTGGCCTTTTAAAGCTCCACGCTGATGGCATGCCTAACGTGAAGTTTGCTGGCTTCCGCCGCAACATTACCGACTATATCGCCTCTTTTGATGCTTTCGCCTACCCAGCCGTTGTCGAGAGCACCAACAGCATCATCTTGGATGTGATGGAGCAGGGTGTGCCTATCATCGCTACCAACATTGGTAACGCTCCTGACCTTATCCAGAGCGGCTACAACGGCTTCTTAATCAAGCCAAACGATGCTGAAGCCTTAGCCCAGTGCATCCTCTCGTTAAAGCGCAACCCTAATATGCGCCGCGGCATGGCTAACAACGCCTTCCAAATGGTAGAAGAGCACAGCTCCGCTGCCATGGCCGCCGACTACTACCGCATCTACATGAACCTGCTCAATAACGGCAAGGAAGCCTAAAGGCGTCCTCGCCTAGCCTCTCCATAACCTAACGCAGCAGCAGGCACAGGCACTGTAGCGCCTGCTGCGCCGCAATGAAACGTTAAAGATGTAAAGATGCTTGACTCCCCAAAGAAAAACCAGCTTTTGTGCGGGCTTTTCTTTGGGTAGAGCGCTCACCCAAGGCTGGGCCTTGGGTGGCAGGCTTAGTCCTCAATAGGGTGTGGCATGCTGTCGCTTTGTGCAAGGACAGTAATAGCGCAGTCCTCAGGGGTGATTAGCGGCTCACGCACTAGCGCTTTGTAGAGCTCTACACAGCATAAGTGCGCTAAGAAGTCGCGATTACGGGTATAACTGCCTGGCTTGTAGACATTGTCCTTGAAGCTGATGATCACATCACCAGAGATGGAACGTTGGTGCTCATGCTCAGTAAAGTCGAGGTGGTAGCTGAGCTCGTAGTGATGTGGATAGACAGCAGCCTTTTCATGTTTGGTGATCTCTTGTAACTTGCTCTCATCTGTCACTGGCAGCAGCGTGATCTTGTTGTGTGCAGGTACGTGCTCAAGCAGCTCTTTTTCTAAGCGCAAGTCGTTGTCTGTATCTGTCAGCGTGTTCTCGTCAGTGTTGAGCACCGAGCAGGTAACAAAGTTGGTAAAGAGCTCTTGCAAGTGGATTAAGAACCAGCCACGGCACAGGCCATCCACGGCGTTGATTGGGCCTAACTTGATCTCCTTTTGTGTCAGTTGTTCAAGCAAGGTGTAGCTGTCGCGGCAGACATAGTATGGGGAGACAATGGCCATCAGCTCATCTAAGAGGAGGAACATGTCGCTATCGCTAGCATCATGACCAATTAGCTTGAGCTCAATGAGCGGGTAGATAGCGCGGTCGCCTAAGGTGATACCTTGAGGCATCTCTAGCTTCGATAAGAGCTCGGCTAGATTAGACTCGCCAATGCCCATCAAGAAGAGGCGAATGAGGTGGGTACGTGGAATAGTCTCGCGGGTAAACGAAATTACCATCTCCTTGATCGACGATTCCCACATCGCCTTCAGCTCTTTTGGTACACCAGGACAGAAGATAAAGAGAGCTTGATCGATCTTGAGGATAAAGCCACAGGCCGTGCCGATAGGGTTGTTGATAAACAGAGAGCCTTGAGGCAGCATAGCCTGCTTTAAGTTGCTCTTGGCCATGGTGCGGCCGCGCTGTTCAAACCAATAGCGCATGCGCTCTAGCCATTGCTCGTTAAGCTCTAATGGCATGCCAGCTACTCTTGCCGCAGCTTCAGTAGTCAGATCGTCATTAGTTGGTCCTAAACCACCAGTGACAATCACAATGGAATTGCGCTTGGAGACCTCGCTTATGACTGCCATCAGTTCTTCTAAGCTGTCACCACAGGTGTGGCGTCGGTCAACCTGTAATCCAGCGTCTATCAGCTCTCGCGATAAAAAGCTGGCGTTTGTGTCGTCGATACTTCCGGTGATGACCTCATCACCAGTAGAGATCAGTTCAATGCGCATAGCAACTCACTAGCAGTCAAGGATTTTGTCACAACAATTTTTTCGCACCAATTTAGTGCAGTGATTAGTGCAGATACACTAATCCTGTAAGCGGAGGCTCGGTCTAAACCTGACCTCCAAGGTTAAG
>CALXYZ010000260.1 GCA_944393075.1 uncultured Anaerobiospirillum sp.
ATGCCGAGGTCGCTCTGCAAGATCTGTGATCAACCTGTGATCAAATTTTCTCACTTCAAGATGAAGCCCCACAAGTAAGGGCTCAGCGATGTGCTTTAGCAAATTGCAAGATCCTGAGGCAAAAAAATTCTGCTTTCTTTGACTGCGCAAATGCCTAAAATGAATTTAGGGTCATGACGGTTTAACCTAATCGTAAAACCGTACAAACCTAGATTTCATGCGCCTTCCCACTGTGGCTAATTGTGTGGCAAGGAGCGATCAAACTTGGTTCTTGAGCTGTGCTGAAGGAGCCTCTTTTGAGGTGACTGAAGTCACTTAATGCAAGGTAACAGCCCTGAGACTGAGTACTAACTTTTTTTAGGAACAACAAAATTGTGGTCAATTAGTGCCACCGTTGTTGCAACTTTAGTCTGCTTAGGTGCCGGCATGATCATGAGCAAGATGCTTATGTCTAATTCAAGGCCAAGGCCGCAGGCAGTACTCGCGAGCAACGGAATAAAGTGCAAGAGAAAACGACAAACCTAAGGTTGTAGGCGGTTACCTGCGAGTAATCGGCTGCACTAGGAGTGCGTGCGCGTGTGCGCGTAATTCCTGCAATCAAGTTGTTCCGGCGTCAAGTAAGACGCCTTTGTTGTCTTTAGGGACTTAGGTTTTGCGTTTTGCATTCATGCCTACAGCTAACGATCTTTGTTGGCTGGCTTTAGCTCTCCCTATCTTAGATTTCTTGTAAGTAACTCGGTGTCTAGGTTCTTAGGCTCTTTGGCTTTTAGTCTCTCTTAGGTTCCTTTGTGTCTAGATGCTTGAGGCCACGCTGTGAATTCACAGTGCGTGCCTTGTGAAAGCACGGTTAAAAGCACGATAAAAAGCACAGTGTCAGGCTGCATTTAGGCTGCATGGCGTGTTGCGATGCTAGTGAGATTTTTTTGTCGCTTTTGCTGTTGCTTATTCACCGGCTGCGGCTTAAACTTTCCGCCTTTGTGTGCGCGGGAAGCGCCATAAGTCAAGCCTAACTACCGCCCCAAAAGCCCATATATATGAGCTTTTGCAGCGCTAGTAAGAAGTAAGGTTTTTTGTGTTAGCCAACACTTATGTCTCCGCTGAAAGTGGGACGAGACATAGGTGCGGTTGCAAGGGAAAAGCTCTCCAGCTTGAGCCTTGTGCCGCTTGGAGTCACGGTACGGCCCACAACTGTTGAGTGTGTGCTCCAAGCTTGGTTGTAGTTCAGTTGTAGCGTTTCAGCTTGGGATCGCGGTGCTTTTCTTTGTGCCTTTGGTCTTGAGTGTAGGAACGAGCTGGGGAAGGTCACATGATCAGATATATCGTTAAGCGTGATGGCAGAAAGGTTGCCTTTAACCGAGGCAAGATCGCCAATGCTATCAAGAAGGCATTACTGTCGGTACATCCAGATGATGAACTCTCTGATCAGGATCTCAAGTTAGTTGAGACTCTTACCGACGAAGTCGTCTCCAAAGTTGAGGAGAAGGCTGATTCTGCTTCAGCCGCGCCTACGGTAGAAACCACGCAAGATATCATCGAGCGTGTGCTGATCTCGCACAACCTCTCTGATGAGGCCAAGAACTTCATTCTCTATCGTCAGCAGCGTACCAATGTGCGTACCTACAACGCTGAACTGACCCAGATTTATCGTGATCTGACCTCCAAGTCGACTGCCGACATGGACTTAAAGCGTGAGAACGCCAACATCGACGCTAATGCGCCAATGGGCTTGATGTTGCGCTTTGGTTCTGAGGGCTCCAAGGATTTCGTCAAGCGCTATGTGTTAAAGCCAGAGCACTCTATTGCTCACTCTAATGGCACCATCCACATCCACGACTTAGACTTCTACTTACTGACCATTAACTGCTGCCAGATCAACTTAACTGAGCTCTTCCAGCGTGGTTTCTCCACTGGTCACGGTTTCTTACGTGAGCCTCAGTCGATCCAGTCTGCTGCTGCTTTAAGCTGTATCGCCATTCAGTCCAACCAGAACGACATGCACGGCGGTCAGTCTATCCCTATGTTTGAGTACGACTTAGCCCCATATGTGGTGAAGTCCTACAACAAGCACTTACGTAAGGTCATTCAGATCGTTCTGCGCAACGACGACATCGACTTAGAGGACTTAAAGAACTTCATTGATGAGACCTATCATCAAAACAAGTCTGCTTTAAGCGAGGAGTCGCAAGAGGCTATCTCCGCTCAAGTACGCGCTATCTTAGCTCAGCGCTTTGAGGGAGATGAGCTTGAGGATAACCTCAAGTACGCCATGACCGAGGCCTATAAGCTCACCAATCGTGAGTGCTATCAGGCTATGGAGGCTGTGATCCACAACCTCAACTCCATGCAAAGCCGTGCTGGTGCTCAGGTACCGTTCTCCTCCATCAACTACGGTACTGGTACCACCCCAGAGCAGCGCATGATTATGAAGAATGTGCTCTTAGCTACCGACGCCGGTTTAGGTGGTGGCGAGACCCCAATCTTCCCAGTGCAGATCTTCAAGGTCAAAAATGGCATCAACACCAAGGAAGGTGAGCCAAATTACGACCTGTTCCGTCTTGCCTGTAAGGTCAGTGCTAAGCGCCTCTTCCCTAACTTCTCGTTCTTAGATGCGCCTTTCAACATGCAGTACTACGTCCCAGGCCGTCCTGAGACCGAAGTTGCTGTGATGGGCTGCCGTACCCGTGTGTTCGGTAACGACTACGACACCACCAAGCAGATTATCCCTGGCCGTGGCAACTTGTCGTTCACCACCGTGAACTTACCTCGCTTAGCTATCGAGGCTCACGGCTCTATCAGCAAGTTCTACGACTCGCTCGATAAGGTTTCCCACATGGTGTTTGAGCAGCTCTTAGATCGCTTTGAGATCATTGCTGACAAGCACGTCTACAACTACCCATTCTTAATGGGGCAGGGTGTGTGGATCGACTCTTATCGTCTCAACTGGGACGACAAGATCCGTGACGTGATCAAGAACGGTTCCTTATCGTTAGGTTTCATCGGTTTAGCTGAGGCTTTAGTAGCCTTAGTTGGCCACCACCATGGTGAGAGCGAGAGTGCTCGTGAGCTTGGTATGGAGATCATCCGTCATATGCGTGATCTTACCAACGAGCAGACCAAGAAGACTGGTCTGAACTTCTCCTTGTTCTCAACTCCAGCAGAGGGCTTATCTGGCCGCTTTGTGAAGATCGACAAGAAGATCTACGGTGTGATTCCTGGTGTGACCGATCGCGACTACTACACCAACAGCTTCCACGTGCCTGTGTACTACAACATCAGCGCTGCTGACAAGATTCGTATTGAGGGCCCATTCCACGAGCTGTGCAACGCCGGTGCTATTTCCTACGTGGAGATGGACGGTGACCTTACCAAGAATGTCGACGCTTTTGAGAAGGTCATTCTCTACATGCGCGACTGCGGTGTGGGCTATGGCTCTATCAACCACCCTGTTGACCGCTGCCCAGTGTGCGGCTACGTCGGTGTGATCAACGACGTTTGCCCTAAGTGTGGCCGTAAGGATGGTGAGGGCGTCACCATTGAGCGCTTAAGCAAGTTAGGCGTGGACTGCATCTGCCGCGGCTAATCCCGACAGTTGCCAAAGATTCGGACAAAGAGGCAGTGACCTTACACCCCAACTAAGTGAGGGCTGCCACTTTGGTGGTTTAAGTTTTTTAGGCACGAGCCATGCTCTTAAGACCTTCGCGCTTTGCGCGTCTTAAGTGTCTTAGAGGTGACACGTGTAGATACGCAAATTAAGGTCACATCAACACCTTTGCTCTGTGGCTTTTGTTTGCGCGTTTGTGAGACTGCAACTTGGAGACTGAGATATGGTTACTAGATTACATGCTCGTAACGGTGTTGTCGGTGAGGGGGTGAAGTTTGAGCGCATTCGTCGCGTGACTGGCTACCTCGTCGGTACCTTAGATCGTTTCAACAATGCCAAGCGCGCCGAAGAGCACGACCGCGTTAAGCACATGCACGTCTAACTCACTGCTCTCTCAAGCCGCATAGCGGCTTAATTAACCTGCCCTGACTGCCTTAGGTACCTCAGGGCAGGGAAAATCCAGCCTTTCTGCTACCCTTCTCTACCCTTATCCATCTTTCTCGCTTCCTCTCTTTTCCATCTTTGCCATCTTTTACTGTCTTTGTTGGTTGGCCGCTCTGCTCTTGAGAGCTTGTTCCCTTTCTTGCACATCCTTCTCAACATTGGCGCGATTTGCGCACTGTGGATGGCGTGTTAGCACAGGTGTTTTTGCCTGTGCGTAGCCTGCAAGGCCGCATAGCGCTGGGCGTCGTGGTTTTTTGCCCCAACAAAGTGAGAATTAAAGGCACTAGCGCGCAACGGCGAAAATTGTGGTTATTATTAGCTGCGTAAGTTGCTCAGCACGGGAGCTTTGCGCTCTCTTGGTTTGAGCTGGTGTTAGGTTTTTTCTTTGCTGCAGAGGTAGGGGAATTGAGTGCTAATCCTGAAGATTTAAAGCTGCTTGAATCTACAACATTGCGCATTGCTGGTGTGGTGTCTGAGTCCATCGTCGATGGCCCAGGTATTCGCTATACCATCTTCACGCAGGGCTGCCCTTTCCACTGCAAAGGCTGTCATAATCCGCAGTCCCAGCCTCTTAAAGGCGGCATGGATGTGAAGCTTAAGATCTTCTACGACGAGATTAAGCAAAATCCTTTGATCACGGGGGTGACTTTCTCCGGTGGTGAGCCTTTTATTCAGTGTCGACCTTTAGCCTTACTAGCTCGGGTATTACGTGCTGAGGGATATTCAATTTGGTCTTACAGTGGCTACACTTTCGATAAGCTTGAGCAAGACGATATCCGCCGTGAGCTGTTAGAGCAGGTTGATGTGGTAGTCGATGGCCCGTTTGTAATGGCAAAAAAGAGCTACGACCTTGATTTCAGAGGTTCATCTAATCAGCGCTTGATCGACGTTAAGAAGTCCTTAGAATCAGGCAACGTCGTGTTAGCCGAGGGATTCAATTAACCGCTCAGTCGTGGCCAGCGACCTCAGGTTT
>CALXYZ010000261.1 GCA_944393075.1 uncultured Anaerobiospirillum sp.
AGAATTTAGAACAGAAAGAGGCGGCGCTTCCTCCCCAGAGTTACCTCTGGGGTATCCGCGCCGATATTAGATGAAAGCTCGCAGGAGCGGGCGGTGATACGTTAGTGCTGTGCGTGCTGTGCTGGTTGCGCGGTTGCGCGTGCTGAGCTCTGCGGAGAACCAAGAAAGTTTAAAGAATCGACAACGGCGCGACCACCTCCTCGCTCACCTAGGCCATCCTAGGGGCGTAGTAGCAATCGCGCCGTATGGTAAGCGCCTGAGCGCTTAAACTTAAAGTGGAAGTAGGCGTTGATTAGTAGTCAGCGCGCAGCACTTCAAAGTGGTCACGTGGGTGGTTGCAAGCTGGGCAAGCTGCTGGAGCCTCAGTGCTCTCGCAGATGTAGCCGCAGTTACGGCAGCGCCAGATGACCTTGTTACCACGCTTGAACATGGTGCCGTTCTTTAAGTGCTCAAGGAGATCTAAGTACTGCTTCTCGTGCTGCTTCTCAGCAACAGCAATGTTCTCCATCACAGCAGCAATCTGAGGGAAGCCCTCTTCGCGAGCAACTTTAGCGAACTCAGGGTACATCTTTGTCCACTCTTCGTTCTCACCTTCGGCAGCAGCCTTTAAGTTGGCCGCGGTGTCACCGATGATGCCGGCTGGGAAGGTTGCGGTGATTTCAGCAGTACCGCCTTCTAAGAACTTAAAGAGGCGCTTGGCGTGCTCTTTTTCTTGCTCAGCAGTCTCCATGAACATAGCCGAGATTAAGACGTAGCCGTCCTTCTTGGCTTGGGAGGCGTAGTAGGTGTAGCGATTACGGGCTTGGGATTCACCGGCAAAGGCCGTTAAGATATTCTTCTCAGTTTGCGTGCCCTTTAAGCTTGGCATAAAACTAACTCCTCATATTTCAGCCCACGGTGCAGGCTTGTATAGTTCAGCTCAGCTGCCACCATGCCCCATCAACATGCTGGGGTGATAGCAAAAAGCCCTTTCCAAATCCATGGGTGCAACCATCAAGGCTGCTTCATCTATCATGGCCCCAACCTCCTGCAAAGTCAAACTCCGCGTATAGCTTTTGAGCCATAGCAACAAAGAACCGCGTACAATAGCGTAAGCTGCCGCAATCCACATATGCCGAACTTGTATTTCAGGAGGTTTAGAATTTAAGGTGCTACCTTATTGCAACTAAATCCTATTAGCTATTCTATCCAAAAAGAATATTAAAGCAAGGGCGTGATCGAGCGCCGCATAAGTGGTAGCAAAGCGCATGGATATGCACTTTTGGGGCAAGCTGTGGCTACAGAGCAATGATTTTTGCAAAAAATTGTTGACAGGGTATGAGGGCTTAACTATAATGAGCGCCGTCGGTGATTAGCGCAGTCCGGTAGCGCAACTGGTTTGGGACCAGTGGGTCGTAGGTTCGAATCCTACATCACCGACCAAAATGCGAATACAAGTGAAGAAAGCACCTTAGGGTGCTTTTTTTATTTTTTTCTCAGCTGCCAAAGCCCCAAAAGTCCTCCTCGCAAATGCCTGCGGGAAATGGCAATGGGCAATGGGCAAAGGTTCCTCGCTTGCCAATACGCTTTTCCTTCACGCTCTTTCTCGTTCCGTATTGCTTCTTAAACAAGCGATAACCGCTGTGTCATCAGATATTCTTGCTACTTTCCCTAAGATCATAAGCCTCTAAGTCCCGAGGCCCCTAAGATCGTGTCGTCATCTGTTGCTGTTATGGCTCTCATGCTTTGCTGAGCGAAGCTGATATACAAGCCAAAAACAGCGAGAAGCAGCATGGCACGGCGCTCTGCGCGTGAGAAATTCTAAAAAAGTGTTGACAGTGGTATGGCGCTTACCTATAATGGGCGCCGTCGGTGATTAGCGCAGTCCGGTAGCGCAACTGGTTTGGGACCAGTGGGTCGTAGGTTCGAATCCTACATCACCGACCAAATTGCGAATACAAGTGAAGAAGGCACCTTAAGGTGCTTTTTTTGTTTCTAGCCCCCGCAAAAGTCAGCAATCAGCAAGTTCCGCCAGCTGCCCTAACACTTTTTTAGGCGCCTTTAAGTCGCCTTTAGTCTGCGGTATTAGCTGACAAAGAGTCAGCTTTTAGAGCTGAGCTTCCTACGTCTCCTTGATCTTCTCTTTCTCTCTCGCTTTATTACCACTAGCTTTGGTGTGTCCTTACTGTATGTCTGCCACACGTTGTGTACATATTCAGGATTCCGGACCTGATTGTGCTGCCTAACATTTTGAGGCCATCCTAGGCATGGCACGAGGGCTGGGCATAATCGAATCTACTCCAGTTTATGGGCCATAGGTTATGCCATACAGGACTTAGCCTGCCTTTGCAAGGACCGGAATTTTGAATACATACCGCGTTGTGGAAACTATTAGCAGGCGTAGGCGCAATGCGCGCTGTGAAGGTGCTAGCGATAGCTGGGAGCGAGAGGGGTGGCTCAAGCAGCGTGCAAGTGATATTGAGAGTGTAGGGATTGTAGTGTGTGCAGTGAGCAGGGGGAAATGGCCGCTATGCTTTAGCTCCACTCGCGCTGTTAGGATGTCCTGTTTTTGCGGTTGCCGCTACCGCGCGGACTTTGCTTAATCTTTAGCGCAGGCCTTGCTAAGGGGCTGTTTCTTTGTTCTTTGGAGGCAAAGAGCACACCGCCCCACGAGGAGACCCCCGTGAGGCGGTGTAAAAGAAGCGGATTGAGCTACTGCTCAAGCGCCCTTATTATGCCTTTGGAGGAGGAACTAATCCCACCTGTAAGTCCTCAGCAGTGTAGATCTGCTCGCCGTCAGCAAAGACCTTACCATCAGCCACGCCCATGATTAAACGACCGCGCTCAATGACACGCTTGATGTCGATGACGTAGGTGACCTTTTTGCACTGTGGCAGCACTTCTCCCTTAAACTTCACGGTCTTTACGCCTAAAGCACGACCCTTACCTGGGCCGCCGCGCCAGCCTAAGAAAAAGCCCACTAACTGCCACATGGCGTCTAAGCCTAAGCAACCTGGCATCACAGGATCACCTGGGAAGTGGCACTCAAAGAACCATAAGTCTGGAGTAATGTCTAACTCAGCAGTGATTTGACCTAAACCATACTCACCATTGTCAGCACGAATGGAGGTGATGCGGTCAAACATCAGCATATTTGGGGCAGGAAGCTGGCTATTGCCAGGGCCAAATAACTTTCCTTGAGAGCAAGCTAAGAGGTCTTCTTTAGAAAAGGAATGGATGCCTTGTTCTAGCAGCGATGCCATGCGAAACTCCTGTAAACGTGCGCTCACCCCAGTACTTACCCCAGTACTTACAGTACTCTAGGTACTTCCGATACTTACGGTCTAGCAGCAGACTTAGCACAGCTACTACTGGAGATCGTGTAGCGGTGCAGGTTTAGTTATGCTCAAGACAGCAAAATGAGCGCAAAAGTGGCCCTAGCTAGGACCTGAGCTCCAAAAACACAACAAAAGAAAAAGTGGAGCTCGCACTTTCTTTTGATCAAAAAATTGAGAGATGGTGCCCTTGGTGGCACGGATCTCAACTATTAGAGTATAAGCTCTACAGCCGCACTCCACGTTATATTTAGGCGAAAATCCTACTACAGATCTCGCTTTTTCTCAAATTAGCGACAAAGTGTTTACCTGTTGGTGTGCTTTGATTTGCTTGTGCACGCGATTGCACACTCCTACTCCGCCCGCTAGCGGCTTGTAAGGCTTGGCAAGAGGCGTGGTGCGGGCACAAAAAAAGAGCTACGGTGCTCCGTAGCTCTCTTTTGCCGAGATGGTTGTTTAGCGGGTGCCAAAGACCACAATAGTCTTGCCGTGGGCATGAATCAGATGGTTCTCTTCCATCATCTTTAAGATCCTGCCTACTGTCTCACGAGAACAACCCACGATCTGACCAATCTCCTGACGAGTGATCTTGATCTGCATACCATCAGGGTGGGTCATAGCTTCTGGTTGATGCGACAGAGTTAATAAGGTCTTGGCAATACGACCAGTCACATCTAAGAAGGCTAAATTACCAACCTTGCGGGAGGTATCAGTTAAGCGGGTAGCCATCTGTCCGGCTAGGCGCATTAAGATCTCAGGGTTGACCTGCACTAATTGCTTGAATTTGTTGTAGGAGACCTCAGCGATCTCACAGGTGGTCTTAGCCTTGACCCAAGCAGTACGAGTTGGATTTTCCTCGGTGTCATTGAATAAGCCTAACTCACCAATAAAATCACCTTGATTTAAGTAAGTTAAGATCATTTCATGACCATCATGGTCTTTAATCAAGACTACGACTGTGCCCTTGACGATATAGTACAAGGTCTCAGCCTTCTCACCTGCGTGGATGATGGTGCTTTTTTGCGAGTACTTATGAATGTGACACTGACTTACAAACCAGCTAATGGTGCTATCAGCAGGTGGCTTAACCATAATTAGAACCTTAACTAAGTAAACAAACAATCGTGCCAGCAAAGGCGCATGAGCCTTATCATAGCACGTTATTGCCGGCGCAATACCACAACGCGTGCTTTTTTCACAAGCGGCCAAAACAGCGCATCCAGCGCCATATCTGAGCTTTTTTCAGTTTACCGCGCATATATCGCGCTTGTGTGTAGTATACAAAATCAGCGATACCCAAAAGCGTCGTCGTGAACCACTAAAGTTGCGCAATGTAGTAGAGTATGAGAAGTAAGCAGAGCATGCAGATTATGCAGAGCATGCAGAGCTTGCAGAGCATGCAGAGCAAGTTGCGTTACTGCACTTACAACACTGCACAGCTATTACAGCAGTGCGCGTGCACACTATGCGCTGTTGGTAACAGGGGCTGTAAGGATGCTATGGCTGTATAGCCGCAGATGTTGGCATCATCTAATATCGGCGCGGATACCCCAGAGGTAACTCTGGGGAGGAAGCGCCGCCTCCTTCTGTTCTAAATTCTGT
>CALXYZ010000262.1 GCA_944393075.1 uncultured Anaerobiospirillum sp.
AGTCGGTAGAACGGCGGACTGTTAATCCGTATGTCGCTGGTTCAAGTCCAGTAGGAGGAGCCAAAACAACCCCCATTTCAAGTCAGCCTCGTGCTGATTTTTTGTGCCCAAAATCTGCAAAACTGGCTACGCATTTCCTCACTTTTTTCCTTTTTTCCCTTTTCCCTCTGCTCCATCTCCTCAACACTTGCTTGTTGTGCGTGAGTGCGTTTCTGTGCGTTGGTTACTGCCTCTTATTGCGCTGCTATGCCAGCACTTATAAACACAAACACAGCAGCGCTTGTTGGCCTCATGTGGCCTTGGTTTTAGGCTTAAGCTTAGCCTTAGCTCTGCTGCGCTTGCTTGAGCTTATCAGCGCGGCGCTTGAGCCCGTAAGCGACCATGGATATCACGCCTGAGATTGCCAAGGCACCTTGGAAGAAGAAGGCGCTGTTAAGGTCGCTTGTGAGGTGAATGAGGCTGCCTGCGATAATTGGCACTACGGTCATTCCCAAGGCAAAGATGGCTTGGAACAAGCCTAGCGCTGAAGAACGGCGCTTGTTATCCACGCCTAAAAAGGCCTCGCTATTAGCAACACAAAAGACAAAGCCTAAGCTTGACCCTAAGAACACCTGCAACAAGATCAGCACTATGACGCTGTCGGTATAAGCACTCCAAAAGCAGTACAGCACTAAGGTCAGCATGCTAGTGGTGATAGGGATGCTGCTGTCTAAGCGGGCACACCAGCTCTTGCTAGAGGCATAGCTGGAGATCACGCAGAAGCTGATGAAGACGATGGTCATAAGGCCCATTTGCATCGAGCTAGCGCCGATAGTTGAAGCTTTTTCCATGGAGAACGACATCACTGTGCCCATGGTTAAGCCTTGCTGAATGGCTGCGATGACAGCAAAGAACCAAATGCGCTTGACGAAGAATACCGCTAAGAGTTCCTTCCAGGTATGTTTGGTTTCAGCCTCAGCCTTGGTTTCAGCCTCAGCCTCGGTTTCAGCCTCGGTCTCTGACTCAGCCACTTGCTTATTCTCTGGCTGAGCTGTTTCTAGAGTATCGCCGTTCTCCTTGAGGGTTAGTGCTAAAGCTAGGGCAATGCAACCGGCGACAATGGCAGTAGAGCAGAGAAATCCCATGCCAAAGTGCTCGTAAAGGAACATCGAGGTGATAAAGGCTACAAGGATGCCAGTGTTGTTGGCCGCAAAGAGGAAGCCAAAAGCCTGCTTCATGTTCTCAACTGAGATGCCGCGTGTGTAGAGCAGCATGAAGCTCAGCCACATGGCAGAGCCTAAACCTGAGACAACGTTGCCTAAGAAAAAGCCTATACCTGGCTCTAATGTCAGGCGAAAGACCGATGAGCCCGCAGCGCAAATGCAGCCAATCAGCACGATACCTTTGTGGCGGCCGAGCTTGTCAGCAATCAGCCCCATAGGGAAGCGGAAACACATTTGTGTGGCGCCATACATTCCTACCACCGTTCCCACAAAGTCAGCGGTAAGACGCTGCCCTAAAAGATAAGGTGCAGTGTTGGGCATGTAGACGTATTGGGCAAACCAAAACATAGGAATGATAAGGTAGAACTTTGTTGCTTGTGACATGTTGGGTTGTGATCAAGTGAAAAACAACACACAGGTGGCAGGCACGGCCTAGGTAGCAGCGCTGTGCGCGGCCTATGGGCATTAAGTTTGGTTCTGCTGCATTTCAGCAACACTTTGTGACTTTGAGACTTTTAAGAGAGTCCCTGTTCATAAGGTAGCGCCCGCGTTCGACTCTACATTTCGAGCTGTGCGTACAGCACAAATCAGCCTCTAGCCCTTGTGCTATAAGGAATTACCACCTGTATGGTCATACTTAAGCAGCCTCTTTTAGATGCGTTTGAACTTGTACCCCCCGTTTGCTGTACGCACAGCTCGCTACATTTTCTTGGCAACAGCCTTACACAATACGCATTGCTTAATCCTAATAAAGCCTCAGGCATGAGTGATCAAGGATATTGCCTCTTAGCCTTGTCTGATGCAAGATGGTAAATTATAGAGGTTCCCTTATGTTCTTTTGAGGATAGAGCAGCTGTTATGGTTACTTGCGTGGGGCTTGGGCCGCCTTAAGACGTTGGAGACGACGATTGATGTAGTAGTAGGCTGTGGCCACAGCGCTAACTACCGAGATCGCGCCTTGGAAGAAGAAAGCGCTGTGCAAAGTACCACTGAGGTGGAAGAGGTAGCCGGCAATGATTGGCACCATGGTCATACCGATCGCAAATACCGATTGGAAGATACCTAAGGCTGTGGAGCGGCGGAAGCTCTCAATCTGGCTTAAGGCCTCAGCTGAGCACCAAGAGAAGACTAAACCACCAGTACTACCTAAGAGTAGCTGAATAGGGATCAAGGCATAGACACTATCTACCGAGACCATGAGCACACAGTAAAAGGCCATAAAGAGCTGGGTTACAGTCATTAAGATGCCTGGGCCTATCGAGATTGCTAGTCGGGTGGAAGAGATATAGCACGAGGCTACATACGAGCCACTCATGACCATGGTCATGATGCCGATTTGCCATGGTTGGGCGCCCAAGCCATCTGCTACCTCGTTGGAGAAAGACATGGCTGTACCCATGAGCACGCCTTGTTGAATCATACCGATGAATGCAAAGAACCACAGGCGTTTGTTGGTAACTACGTGCAAAAGCTCACTGAGCTTAGGGCTGGTGATACGGTGTTCGCTCTTTTCCTTGAGAGTAAGAGCAATCAGGAAGCCGGTGCTGCCAGCGATCACAGAAAGCAAGCACATCAGAGGCATACCGAAGCTCTTGTAGAGAGTAGCACTTGCAAAGAAGCCTAAGAGAATACCAGCGTTGCAGGAGGCCATGACATAGCCCATACCGCGCTGTAGGTTCTCTTTGGTGAGCATCTTAGTGTGGAAGAGGATAAAACACATCCACATGGAGGCGGCAAAGCCTGAGATGATGTTGGCTATTAAAAATCCTACACCGTCAGGGCGTACAAGGCGCACCACGGAGGCGAGAGCAGCAGCGCTACAGCCTACCAAGATCATAGGCTTGTACTTGCCAATCTTGTCGGAGAAGATGCCAACGAAAATACGTATAAAGAAAGGCACCGCTCCATAAAAGCCCACGACCAATCCAACAAAGTCGGCTGTGACCTTTTGGGCTAACAGATACGGTGTGGTGTATGGCACGTACACGTATTGGCAAAACCAAAAGAGACCAATGATCAACAAAAGGCGGGCAGTTTGACTCATGAGAGGCTCCATGACTTGAGCTGCTAAAACATGGTGCACCAAGGAACAACAACCCATGGGCAACATCCGAGTGGCACATGCATTGGGCAGCAATGTGGTAATGGATCAAGTCAGCTGTGGAAAAACAGGAACTGCTGGGCTTTAGCCGCAGTAGCGGTGTGTAGCTTTGCAGCTCATCTTTTAGAGCGTGATCATATCACCTAACGCGATCGTCATCAGTGCAGATCAAACTTTTTTAGCAGCAGCAACTACTTTGGGTTGTACAAAATTTGCGCAAATTTGCACTTTTTTGCAACCCCCCATTGCTCCAAAGTTGGAGGCCGCTAGAATAGCGGCAAATGGCTAGCTCATCGACTTTAGTGAGTGTGTTTATGATCACTAAAGAGAGGTGGTAGCTGTAGTTGATTCCGATTTTGCTGCAATGCTGCAATGCTGCTAGTGCCGCTGCCTTGTTGCTGTTTTAGTATGGTTAAAGGTCTTATTGCGCTGGCTTTAGGTGCTTTGAGCTTTGGTGTGGTTGAGTTCGTGGCTATGGGCTTGCTGCCATACTTCTCCATGAGTTTTGGCGTTGATATCGCGACTGCCGGTCACTCCATTTCCGCGTATGCCTTTGGAGTGTGCTTTGGTGTGGCTTACATGATGTTCTTGCGCAAGCTCAATCTAAAGGTCTCAATCTGCATTATCGTCTTTTGCCAGTTAGTGGGCATTGTGCTCACCTCAATCGCCAATAGCTTTGAGTTTTTGTTGGCTGCACGCTTCATTAGCGGTATGCCACACGGCTGCTTCTTTGGTTTGGCCGCGATTATCGCTGCGCGCATTGCCGCTGCTGGTAAGGGCTCGTCTGCTATGGCCATTATGCTTGCTGGCCAGACCACTTCGATTGTGTGTGGTGTGCCTTTAGGAACGGCTTTAGCCCACGCTTTTTCATGGCGTTCGATCTTCTATCTGATGGCAGTGTGGGCCATTCTAGTGCTGCTCGCTCTGTGGCGCTGGCTCCCTGATCCAGGCAAGATGGAAGACCATGGCTTTATGAAGCAGTTCGACTTCTTAAAGCATCGTGGCCCTTATCTGGTAGGTTTGAGCATCCTGTTGGGTAATGGTGGTGTGTTCTGTTTGCAAAGCTACGTCAGCCCAATTCTCACTGACTTTGTGGGCCTACCTCTGGTGTATGTGCCGACCGTGCTGATTGCTATGGGCCTAGCGATGACGGTCTATAACTTCATAGCTGGTAAGCTTTCTGATGCCTACACTCCAGGCAAGGTGTCCTTAGCGATCTTCGTGAGCACTATTGTGTGCATGATGCTGGCCTTCTACTTTGGCAACATCATGGTGGTTGGTGTGGTGCTGCTGGTTTACTGCTCTGGATGCCTCTTTGGTCTTTCCACCCCACAGCAGGTCTCGATTCTGCGCACAGCACCTGGTGGTGAGTTAATTGGTGTGGCTTTCGGCCAGATTGCCTTTAACTTTGGTAATGCTATTGGTGCTTTCTTTGGCGGTCTGCCAATTGAAATGGGCTATGGACCTCAGTACAACTTGGTGGTAGCTGCAGCTCTAGTGTTTGTCGGCACCATTTTCATCTAATATCGGCGCGGATACCCCAGAGGTAACTCTGGGGAGGAAGCGCCGCCTCCTTCTGTTCTAAATTCTG
>CALXYZ010000263.1 GCA_944393075.1 uncultured Anaerobiospirillum sp.
GTCTAAGACCTCGCTCCAGCCACAATCTCACCAAGCCAGCCAATCAGCAGCCAGATTTCCTTTTTGTTTGTTTGATTGTTTCTTAGTGCGCCTTCGGGCGCGCTATTTGGCAGCTCTCCTCTTTATCCCTGCACCTCATCTTTTCTTCTCTTTTCTTCATCTCCTCACTCTTTTCTCCCGCTTTAGCCGCTTTTCTGAGTAGTTTTGAGCTGTTTTGGGCCTTTTTGTCAGCTTGCTGTGTGACCGTAATCGCAAGCAATCGCAAAAAATCTCCTTTTTTTAGCTAAACTGACGTCTGTGCGGCAATTGCTAGTTGCGAATGTTGGTTTTTGTGGCATATTGCTAACTTAAGGCGGCTCAAAAAAGCTGCTTTTTTCGCGATTCTTGGAGAGTCGTGAGAGTTCTTCCAATGCTGATTTGGCTACACACAAAAGAGCTCTGCTCAAGTTACCTTAGATAGTGCTTGGCGTGCACTTGGAGCAGATGTTGCGTTGAGGAGAGACCCCTTAAGGGGTAGGGCATTGGTTCGTTGGTCAAACAATCATTTTCGTTGCTGTTTGCTTGTCAGGTTTGCTCAGGTTCAGTCAGGTCGTAGTCTTGGGTTTTAGTTAGACTTGGCAAGGCTTAAAGCAGTAATTCATTTTGGGGGCAGTTAATTGTTATTTTATGCAAAAGACTAAGTCCAAGTTGTTATGCCGCTCCTGTGACTTAGTAGTGCAGGTGCCTCCCTATCGCAAAGGCTACCGCTGCGTCTGTCCGCAGTGTAAGTCGCAATTGCGCTCTGGCAGTAAAGTCTCCATGCATGATCTTGCTGTGGTCTCTATTGCCTCGGTTATCCTTCTTTTTACCTCGCTGACACTGCCTTTCCTCTCGATTTCGTCGATGGGCATCTCTCAGTCGATGTCCCTTACCTCGATCTTCTTTATACTGCGTCGTGATTGGGCCATCTTGCTGTACATCTGCATCCTCTTTACCTTCTTGTGTCCTTTGGTGATGCACTCGATTGTCATCGCTATCGTGTTCTTCAAACTCAAGGTCACGCGCACCATCGCTAACGTCTACATGTTCTGTCATCGCTTTTGTATGGTAGACGTCTTTATCGTGGGTGTGTTGGTGAGCTTGGTGAAATTGGTTTCGCTGGCACAGGTCAATTTCCATGTGGGCTTTTATACCGCCATCGTGTTCGCCTTCTTGATGGTGTGGTGTTATAGCCGTGGTAGTCCTTATAAGATCTGGAATCTGATCGCCAAGCAGGATAGCGAGCTCAAACACGCCCATATCGGTATGCGTGGTATCGATCAGGGGCTGATTATGTGCCGTCACTGCGGTATGGTCATCCGTCGTAAGAACCGCAAGAATCAAGAGCAGATCCGCAACCTCTCTTACGATGATCCGCGCTATGCCTATCAAGGCGAAGAGGTGTGCCCACGCTGTGGTCACCACAACGATTACCGTGCTACAGCCTGCTACCAAAAGACCATTGCCCTTTTGCTTGCGGCCATCATCATCTATGTGCCAAGCAATATTTACCCAATCATGGTCACGACCTACCTAGGCAACAGTATTGGCTCTAACATCATTGATGGTGTGATCTCGCTGTGGGGTATGGGGTCGTTCTTTGTTGCTGGCGTGGTTTTTGTGGCTAGTATCTGCATTCCTGTGATCAAGATCATCTGTATTTCTTGGTTGCTCTATGTGTCGCGGTACGGCTTTAAGAAGTCACCAGCGGTGTACAACCGTCTCTATCGTGTGGTGCTGTTTATTGGTCGTTGGTCGATGATTGACGTTTTTGTGGTGATCATTATGTCGACCATTGTCCGCATGTCGGGCTTGCTTACCATTAGCCCTGGCATGGCAGTGATCTGCTTTAGTATGGTGGTGTTGATCACCATGCTTGCTGCCGAAGAGTTTGATGAGCGTTTGTTGTGGGATCGCACTTTAAGTGCCCGCCATGGCAGTGTGGCTCAATACAATGCTTCAAGACCGCATAGCCCTGAAGAGGACATGCCAGCGGCAGCTACTGCTGCAAGTGCTGCCACAAATGCCGCTGCTAATAAGAGTAGGGCTGATAGTGCGACAGATACCGCGGCCGAAGCTGCGGCGGCCGATGCAGAGGCCGCAGCAACAGCCGAGGTTTATAACGTGGTGCACACCACCGAGATGTTGCAACGGCTAAAAGCACAGGCGCAGGCCAACAAGGCCAAAGCAGCAGAAAGCAAAGCAGATAATGTGGTTGCTGCATCTGTTGCTGCTTCTGGGGCTGCGACAGCGACAGCAACAGCTAAAGCTGAGAGCTAGTGTTTAGGCGCTGGCATAGGCGTTGAGTCTTTTAACGGATTTAGGTTTCTTTTGATGAGGCATGGGCTATCAGAGCCTGTGCGTGGATGGCGCAGATAGCGCTTTTAGGACGGCGTGATGAATACTCCACAAAAGAGCATCGTAAAGAATGCTGTGGCGCAAGAGGTGCCAGAGGCAAGCACAGCCTTAGAGCGCAAGACGCGCAAGTTTTCTTTGATATGGGTGGTGCCTCTTTTAGCCTTGATCTTGACGGGTATTTTGATTTGGAACAATACCCTAAACAACGGCCCTGAGATCAAGATCACTACCTCAAGCGCAGAAGGCATCGAAGAGGGTAAAACCTTAATCAAAACCCGTTCGGTGACGGTAGGTGTGGTCACAGATGTAAAGTTGGCATCTGATTACCGTAAGACCATTCTCACCGTGCAGATGGATAAGGGCACTGAAGATCTGTTGCGCTCGGATACCAGCTTCTGGGTAGTAAAGCCACGTATCGAAAACGCCGGTATCTCGGGCCTCGATACTCTGCTCTCAGGCTCTTATATCCAGCTCAACATTGGTACCAACGATGACTTTGCTACCGAGTACGAAGCCTTAGATGAGCCTCCAGTACGTCAAGGTGGCGATAAGGGCGTCATGATCTCGCTCTTTTCTTCGGATAGCCGCAAGTTAGGTACCGGTGATGTGGTTTCGTTCCGCGGTTTTGATGTCGGTGCGATCACCGAAACCAAGCTCGATGTGGATACCCAGCTGATTCACTATCGTGTGTTTATCCGTGAGCCATACGACCGCTTAGTAAAGCCAAATACCAAGTTCTGGATTAGCTCGGGGGTGGACTTTAACTTAAGCGCTTCAGGGGTTTCGCTGCGCACCGAGTCGGTCGATAACCTGCTGATGGGCGGTTTGTCGTTTGATAACTTTGTGGAAGACAATGCGCCAAAGGTTAAGGATGATAGCTCCTATGAGCTCTACACCTCACGTGAAGACGCTCGTTTAGCCGCATTAGAGGGATCTCTCTTATACGTGGTCATGCTTGAGGACAGTGTGTATGGTATAGCCCCTAGCTCTAGTGTGACTTTCCGTGGTGTAAAGGTTGGCGAGGTAGTGAAAGCCCCTTGGTTCCCAGATGAATCCTTGGTCTTCACTAGCCGTGTGTTACCAGTGTTGGTAGCCATTAGCACCGAACCAGATTCACGTGACACTATCAACAGCACTTTAGATCAGATGCTCAAAGCCAATGCTCTGTGTGCCCAGGTAGGCTCAGCCAACCTCATTATGAGCAACAATCAGATTGATCTGCGCTATGACCCTAAGCACCAATGCGCCCTCAATCCTGATTTCTATGGTCTAGAGGGCTTAAAAGAGAGCCAGCTGGTCGCTACTGCAGGCACCAGCAAGGTCATGGACTATCAAGGCTATAGCGTGATTCCACTGATTCCAACACAGTCGCTTACTGCACAGTTTGATGCCTTGATGGCTAAGATTGGCGAGGTTGACTTTGGTGGTATCTCTTCGGATCTCCAAGATAGCTTGCAAGCCTTTACCGCGGCTATGAATGCCTTTACCTCAAGCAATGACTTGGTAAGAAACACTCAGGTGATCGAGAAGCTTGCTGATGCTTTCTACAACTTCAACGCCTCGGTTAAAGGTTATGGTCCAGGTACACCTGTGTATGAGTCTATCAACCAAAACCTTAAGAACATTGAGCAGATCTTAAAGGACTTAAGTCCGCTCTTAAATGAGGTGGGCCAAGACCCTGCATCGGTACTCTTTGGTACCTCTACTGACCCAATCCCAATGTCGGGCAACAAATAGGCGCAGCCGCAACTAGGCCAAACACTGACCTCAAGGATGAATTGTCATGAGCATTAAGAAAAAGACTTGTGCTGCCACCAAGGCCGCTGTGGTTGCGGGTGTAGTGGCCGTATCATCGCTAGCCTTAAATGGCTGTATGCCAACGCAGGATGTGCGTTTAGAGCGCTATACGCTGACCCAATCGATTGCCCCTGAGGCTTACAACACCACCTATCAGGTACAGGTGCAGTTAGCCCCAATTCTTGACCAAGGTGGTGTGGTCATTCAGGTATCGGATGTGGCGCTGCGTCCAGCCAAGAACTACCGTTTTAGTGCTGAGCTTGCCGACGAGCTCAAGTACTTGCTGACAGATCAGCTGCTCAAGCAGGACTTTGATCACCGCTACAGCTTTAAGATCCTGATCACCAAGTTCCAAGGCACCTTAGATGGAAAAGCTATTGTGGAATTTTTAGCTCAGGTCACAGACAACCGCTCGCGTCGTGCTAAGGTAGTCCTCAACAAATCTTATTACGAAGAGAGTGCTATCAGTGAGGACGGCTATGCTGCCCTTGTATCGCACTTAAAGTCCAACTACCTCGCAGCTCTCGACAAAGTGCTTGCTGACGTCAAGCAAGGCAAGAAGTAGGAGTAGTCGTCTGCTGATGCGCGCATTAGCAGCAGCATCGATTCTTGTTGAGACTGCGTGTAGCAGATTTCAAGGAGAAAAAAGGAAATCGATATGGGGTACAACGTGGAGAATAGCAACGGCAATGCAAGTAATAAGGCAGCTGC
>CALXYZ010000264.1 GCA_944393075.1 uncultured Anaerobiospirillum sp.
CAGCAGGAACCAAACCCATGCTATGCAGTAGGAACCTCCTCGGAATCCCCCTGCGTAAGCTGGGGGAGGATGTCAAGGGCTCCCGATTTGTGGCTTGGTTTGGGGGCTTGGTTTGGGGGCTTGATTTGCGGTTAGAGGGCTTTTGGCACCTTGAGGTAATCTTCTTTGAAAAGTGCAGAAACACCAACATTATTCATCACATTGCGCTTTGTGCTGGTGCTGATACTCTCGATAGTGCTGATTTTTATGGACGTCAGAATGAAACTCTTAAGTGAGTTTCGTTATTTTGTGGAGACGGCCCTCTACCCAGTTTTAATCTTTGCTGACGCCCCACACTCAGTGTCCGAGGTCGTGTCCTCGCAATTTAAGACTCGCAGTGAGCTCATGGAGGAGAATGAGCGCTTATCGACCGAAAACTATATGCAGCGTGTCGATATAATGCGCCTGCGCACCTTAGAGCAAGAAAATGCTGCCATGCGCAAACTCTTAAACTCTCCAGTCAACGTGTCCTCACGTCGTATGTTTGCTGAGGTGGTCAGCGTTGATAGCGATCCATATTTACAGCGTGTTGTGGTCAACCGCGGTGCTAGCTCAGGTGTCTATGCAGGCATGCCTGTGATCACTGATGAGGGTTTAGTAGGCCAGGTTGTAAGCGTTGCCTATTCTAGTGCTCGTGTGCTCTTGTTCTCCGATCCTTCAAGCGCTATTCCAGTGATTAACACCAGAAATCAGGTGCGCGCTATCATCTCAGGTACAGGCTTGCATGACGAATTGGTTATTGAGAATGTGCCTCGCTCTACGGATATCAAAGAGGGCGATCTCTTAGTAACTTCAGGTTTAGGTGGTGTGTATCCTGAGGGCTATCCGGTAGCTATTGTTAGCTCAGTAGGCTTTTCTGAAGATCAGCCTTTTGCCGAAGTGAAGGCCAAGCCTTTAGTTGATACCGATAAGATCCGTTATGTGTTGCTCTTCTGGGATCAAACCAATCAAGGCCTTGATAAGCAAATGCCTCAGCCAAAGGAGCGTACTGATGGCAAGCGTATCTTGCGACAAGAGCGCATTCGTAAGCTGATCGAGTCTTTGACCGAGGATGATCGTGTTGATGGCAGCCGCATGTCAGGCTCAGAGGATGAGAAGAATGAGTCGGCCAATGGTACCGGCGAGCCTCAGGCTTATGTGATGCCAGATAGGCCATACAGGTCATATATGCCATATGTGCCATATATGCCAGAGGGGGCATTCGTGCTGGAAATGGAGAAGATGCAGAGGATGAAGGAGGCTTACCATGCCTAATCCTAAGAATGCGAACCGCCGTACTTCTTACGTCATTTTCTTCCCACTGCTCTTTATCATGTTCATTTTTGAGATCATGCATTTACCAGCAGCAGTGGCCCCATATCGCCCTGATTTTGTTGCCACAGTTCTGATCTTCTTTGCGATCACTGATCCTAAGCGCGTTAATGTGGGCTTAGCATGGTTTGCAGGATTGATCTTAGATCTCTTAAGTGGCGCACCAATGGGCATTCATGGCCTGATCTTCGCCTTCCAAGTCTATATTATTGTGGCGCAGTTTAAGCACTTTGCTGCCTTTATGGTGTGGCAGCAGATGATCATTATCGGCATAGTGAACTTCATTGCCCACATTGGTGTGTACTGGATTGGCCACTTAATTGGTCAGCCAAGCTACTCAAGTAACTTCAGCTGGCAGGCTCTAGCAACCATGCTGTGCTGGCCAGTATTCATGCTGATCTACAGATTTTTGTGGGTCTTTTTTAACGTCACCAGTGCTTCGGTCAAGTCAGAAAAAGAAATCTAGACATCCTATAGCCTATAGCCTGTAGCTTATAGCTTGTAGAACTTTAGGCTTGTATGGCTGTGAGCGAGTGTTGCTGCCATGGATGGTGACAACTAGTGGTGACCGCATTAAAGTTAGGAAAAGCCGATAAAATCGGCGTTTTTGAGGATTTTTCGCATCAGGATGGGAATTGCAATGCAGCCTGAATATGATCTGATTTTGGCTTCGAGTTCGCCTCGCCGCCGTGACTTTCTCACCAAGATGGGCGTGTGCTTTGAAATTGTGAAGCCTGATGCTGATGAGAGTGTGCGAGTAGGTGAGGAACCGCAGGCTTATGTGCGTCGTATGGCTTGTGAAAAAGCATCTTTAGTAGCTGATTTGCATCCACATGATGTGGTGTTAGCTGCTGATACCGTGGTCGTGTGCCAAGGTCAGATTCTCGGCAAGCCTGTTGATAGGGAAGACGCTAAGCGCATCTTGCGCCTGCTCTCTGGTCGTACTCACGAAGTGATGACGGCTGTGTGCTTGATGAAAGACGATGTGGAACGTGAGATCTTTGCCGAGACTCGCGTGACCTTTGCACCACTGAGTGAAGAGTTGATCGATACCTATGTCGCTTCTGGTGAGAGCGATGACAAGTCGGGTGCCTATGCTGTACAAGGTGTGGGTGCTATGTTTATCGACAAGGTTGAGGGCTCAGTAAGTTCGGTGGTAGGCCTACCTATTTGTCAGGTACGTGAGGCTTTAGCTGAGTTTGGTATCAAGCCTCGTACTGTGGATGCTTCGCAGTTTTAGGCCGACAAGAGATTATCTAAGTCTCTAGGCCCTAGGCCCTAGGGTAGAGCCTAGGACATAGGCTCTAGGCCTTGGATCCTAGAACTTAAGATCTTGGCTTGGTAAGTTTGATTGCTTTGGAATTTCTTTATGGACAACTTAGCCTATATCAAAGAGCATTTGCTCTCGCCTGTGGGAATCGATGAGGCCTTTTTAGCACAGGCTTTGTCCCAACTCTCAGAGCGTAAGATCGACTTCGGTGATCTTTTCTTTGAGCATGAGGTCAGTGAGTCTTTTGCCCTTGATGAGAATATCGTCAAAGGTGGTTCCTTTGCGATTTCTGGCGGTGTGGGTGTCCGTGGAGTGTTAGGCGAGAAGTGTGGCTTTGCCTACTCTGATGTCATTGAAAAGCAGGCGATCTTAGATGCCTGCATGGCAGCACGCTCCATCAGTGCCGGTCACAACTGCTCTCGCGTGGCCATTGAAGCTTTGCATCCAAAGCAGGTCAAAGCCCTTTATTCCCAAGAAAACCCATTAAACTCACTTAGCCGTGCCGAGAAGATCAAAATCTTAACCACTGCCAATGAGATTGCGCGTGGTCTTGATCCTCGTGTTGATCAGGTAGCGATATCGTTGCATCAATCACATCGTATGATGTTAGTGGCAGATACCGATGGTTCGATTGCTGCTGATGTAAAGCCTGTAGTGCAGTTTAGCGTGCAGGTTGTGATGCGTGATGGCGAGCGTCGTGAGAGTGGTATGTCCTCGATGGGCGGTGCCTACCTGTTAGATGAAATTATCAAGGGTGATGCTTTCCACGACATTGCCAAAGATGCAGTGCGTATGGCCTCGGTCAAAATGCAGGCTGTAGCTGCACCAGCTGGCATGATGCCAGTGGTCTTAGGTGCAGGTTGGCCTGGTGTTCTGATCCATGAGGCTGTGGGTCATGGCTTAGAGGCTGATGAAAACTATATCAACGCTTCTGCCTATAGTGGCCGTGTTGGTGAGAAGGTAGCCTCCGATGCCTGCACCATCATTGATGATGGCACTATAGCCCGTCGTCGTGGTTCGCAAAGCTTTGATGACGAGGGAACGCCAACGCAAAGCAATGTGCTGATCGAAAAGGGTGTCCTGAAAGGCTACATGCATGATCGCAAGAGTGCCATGTTGATGAAGATGGCGCCTACTGGTAATGGTCGCCGCGAGTCCTACGATTACCCTCCACTTCCTCGCATGACCAACACCTATATGATGCCAGGTGAGTACGACAAAGAAGAGATTATCGCCTCGGTTGATAAGGGTATCTACGCTGTCAACTTTAGCGGTGGTCAGGTTGACCCAACCTCAGGCAGATTCGTGTTCTCGACTTCTGAGGCTTTCCTGATCGAAAACGGTAAGGTGACAACCCCAATCAAAGGTGCAACATTAATTGGTAACGGCCCAGAAACCATGAAGAAGGTTTCTATGGTCGCTAATGATCTGCAGTTTGACCCAGGTATTGGCTTTTGCGGTAAGCAAGGCCAGAGCCTTATGGTCGGTATTGGTCAACCTACCTTAAAGATTGACGAGATCACCGTGGGTGGAACTCAGAACTAGCAACCGATTTTAAGCCACTAGTGCCTGTCTTAGCTTTAGTGCCTATTGAAGCTTGGCAGGCTTGTCCACAACCCAACCATCACCCTTGTTGAGATTGAGCTGAGGAGCACAATATGGCAGTACAAGAACACTTTGAAGGCTTTGATACAGAGCCTGATGAGCTTAGTCGCAGCGCGCATAAGCGCGAAGCACAAGCTATCCGCAAGTTAGCAGATCAGATCGCCGCTTTGGGTGATCAGGCCTTTTCGCGTCTGAAGTTTGAGGATGAAGAGGTCAAAGAGGCTTTTGTGAAGGCAAGAAGCCTGCGTCGCAACTCTGATGAAAAGCGCCGCCAGCTGCAATATGCCGCCAAGCTTTTACGTTCTTTTGGTCATGAGAGCTTAGAAGAGCAGATTAATGGCATGAGCGCCACCGCTAAAGAAGATCCAAAGGCTATGCGCCTTGAGATGCTGCGTGAGTATCTCATCCATGGTGGCATTAAGGGCGTCAACGCCTTGGTGGAGCTTATTCCAGCCATTGACCGCAACAAGCTGCGTACCTTGGTGAAGCGCGCCCATGACGAGCTAACATCAACCCTTCCAGACCGCCCAGCCGCCCGTGCTTTGTACCAGTACATCAAGGCCGAGGTTAACAAGGCAGGCGTAGAAATCCCTGACAATATGCTGCGACCAAAGAGCAATGGTTCTTAAAGTTAAGCAACAAGCAGTGGCAGC
>CALXYZ010000265.1 GCA_944393075.1 uncultured Anaerobiospirillum sp.
AAGGCCATCATAGGATCCCCTTAATTCTCGGGAGAGCCCGTTTTTATGAAAATCTAGGCTCAAATCCCCGTCGTCTGATAAGGTATTGGAACTAGGAATGGTTCAAAAGTACTGAGGCTATGTGTGCTATGGTGCTATTTGCCTCATGAGGAAGGTCATTGTGAAATGGGAAGAAGATGTGCTTAGGGTCTGGCGCTCAACACAGTCAGCACCGCTATGCTGTTGGCATAGCTGGCATAGCAGCGCCTACTCCCTACTCCCTACTCCCTACTCTCTACTCCCCGCTTACTACTCGCGGTTCGCGGTTAGCGAATCGCGGAATCGCGGGGCTCAGTGTTTGAGAGCTTGGGGTAGGCGCTACTATTGGGGGCTACCAAGGCTTAATGGAGCCAATACCCACTGCAACCATGTTTTTGCCGTTAGTGCTGGTCTGCTTGGTATAGCGAGCACCATTGGTACCACTATCTGGGCTATGGGAGGTGCGCCAAGCTAAATCGCTCATTTCGCTTTGGGCATCAGTGACGGCCTTATCAAGTGAGAGCTTGAGGCTATCGATATTGTGTACCACACGCAACTCACTACGTGCTCTGGTCATAGCGGTATATAAAAGAGGCGGCTCAATCTGGAAGTCGTTTGGCAGTAAGACTAAGACGCGCTCGCTCTCAAGTCCCTTAAAGGAATGCACTGTACTGAAGTTGACCGCAGCATTGCTCACAGCAAAGCGGCTCTTATGCCAAGTATTATCCTTAGACCAAGAGCGGCTCTTTAGATATGGCAAGAGCTTTTGCGCCACAGTAGCTAAGCTGCCGCGGGTCACGCCACAGACCACATCAGTATCCTTGATCGCATCAAAGTAAGACTCTAACTGCTGTCTTACTTGCTCTCCACGTTGCATGATCTCCACGCTTGGTGTTAACCGTGGAGCGGTATTAGCTCCAAAAGCCGAAGAGCCAAAGCCACGTAAGGTAGCGCTAGCAGCGCCCGCACCCGTAGATGAGATTTGGTTAGTCCCCATAGCGGCACTCTTAGCCATAGCTTCTTGTAACTCTTGGGCCTGATCCATTGCCTGAGCTTGCTTAATAGCAGTATGGAACTCCATACAGGCTTCATCTGACCAAGTGCGCATGTTACCGGCACCGACATAGGCCTCTAACATGCTTTCAAAGATCGGATCGATACCATCATGATCAAAGTTCAACAACACGCTTGCGGCTACGAGCTTGGCTAAGCGCTCGTATAAGAATGGAGCAATGAGGTTATGACGTAACTCTTCGATATGCAGCAGGATATCTAAGCCCACTGTATTCTCATTAAAGGCTGGACGCTCCTTATCGAGACCGAGCTTCTGTGCCCATGGCTGTAAATGCAACTGGGCACACAGCTGCTGCAGACGCTGCATCGTAAGCGAGCGCTGTGGCTCTTGATTTTGACTTTGGCCTTGTCCTTGTCCTTGGCCTTGTTCCTGTCCCTGTCCTTGCTGCGTCAAGCGCAATAAGCTTTGCTGAATTTGGTTAGCCTTAGCGCTTCCCAAGGAGGTATAGAGGTAGTTTAAGAGCAGATTGGTATGCTTAAACAAGATCTGCTCCATACAGAGCTTAGATTGCAATGCAATGATCACTGGGCGCAAGTTACCCATGATCTCTGGGTGGGCACTGATCTCCATGAGGCAGACTTCCTCAAACGAAGTCATCATGGCTCTGGTATTAGCACCTAAGCTACGGGCAACAAAGTCTAAATACACCAAAGGCTCGGTCACGTTACAGAGCACTGCCACTGAAGAGCTTGGAGCTTGCTGCTTACGGTAGGTAGCATCGTTACACAAAAGCTGATGTTGCTCTAACTTGATAAAGGAGATCAGCTCCTCACGCATATAAGGCAAGAGCTCTAAAGCACTACCGCGCGGCATTGAGCCTAAGGAGATAATGCCTTGGGTAGCACGGTGGGTACTTAAGTATGTCCACTTGTTAATCCATGCATGCAAAGCAGTGGTGTTATCAACTGGCCCTTGTTGTCCCTTGAGATCAGAGATAAAAGCCGAGCCTATAGAACCCAAGGAGTTGACCACTCCAATGTTTTCTACATCTTCAGCTTGAGCTAAGCGATCACAGAGAGCTTTAAGGTTAAATCCAATCTCAGCACTGCTAAAGGTACGCAGCTGATACTTTAAGACTGCTGCGGTGATGATAGGTGAGCCTCGATAAGTAAGTGGTAGCACCTTTAATGGCAAGGCTGTGTCGCGCAATGCTGTACCGTGATTAGCAGTAGCAGTAAAGGGCACGATATCAAGAAACAGCTGCAGCTCTAACTCATTTAAAGCTAAAGCTGGTGGTAAGACCACAGGTAACACTCGGGCAGTTGGGGCATACTTTTGTGCTAACTCAGCCCACTGGGCACGTAAGGTTGGGTCTTTACCATAGAGACATTGGCAGAAATCAGCAAAGAGATAAAAACAGCTTGGACGATTGTGCTCAAGCACCTTATCCATATCGGCAATCTTAATATCCTGAGCCTCATCTACCAAGATGATGTCATAGTGCTCAGCTGCCTCTAAAGCAGCATCCTCTTCAGCGGCAAAGCGAGGATCGGTGGTCACGAAATAGCTGCGCTTAGCCTTATTAGCCTTACGTAGTGAGCTCAAATAACGGCCCACTGAGGTAATGGTAAAATCAGCTAAGTCCAAGTTGACCATATGACGGCGTAGACGCTCTAAGAGCAAGCCACCCAAAGCAAGGTTATAGTGCAAGATCAGCACGCGCACTTTAGCAGCGCTCGCCCCTGAGGCCCTAGCATCCAAGGTTCCTGCTCCTGAAGCTGCGGCAGCAGATGCAGATGCAGCTTCCTTACGGTTACGCAATTGCACATAGGCATAGACAGCCTTTTCGACTAAGACCTCAGTACGGCCAGAGCCAAAGACACCTAACACCTGCATCATAGGAGCCCCATTGAGCACCGCCTCTAACTGAAAGCCGTCTAATTGAGCAAAGGAGTAGTTACGCTGTGCTGCAGGGTACTGCGATATGTTGGTGGTATCGGTGTAATTGAAATCCTGTTGTCTTAAGTTCTGCTCCGAGAAAGCACGTTGCTCTAATTGCAGTGAGGTAAAGGATGCTCGCAGAGAGTTATCACCAATCTGCACTCCAGCGCCGGCACGAGGGGCTGCACGGTCGACATAATCGACCTTAGTGAAATGCATGTTCTTTGGCGCCAGAATACGCACGCTATCTAAAGAGCGTGGATAGTAGCTGGAGCTTTGTCCACGGATAAAGTGGAACAAGGCATACTTGTTCTTGGCTGATAAGGCTAAGCTCAGCTTTTGGCTTTCTTGAGACTTAGCAAACTTAGCTTGATGCACAGGTCTTAACGCAGCAGGCATATTCGACAATAAGCTTGAACCTACACCTAAGCCCCCATCGATATTTACCCCTAAGTCAGCCAAGTTATCAAAGATATGGTGCTTAGAATCACCAGAACCCACTAAAGGCAGCTCATCTACCAAGGCGTAACGCCATAGCGGGGCTTTCCCCTTATTAGAATTGGTAGCAGTCTCGCCCACAGGTACGATCACACGGTAGTTAGCACGCAATGAGGCAAGAACTTGATCGTACTCACCTGAAGAGGCTGAGAGCACACGAACATTAGGTACCTGTCCTAAGAATAGCTGTCTTAAGTACTGCACCTCTTTTTGATTCTTCAACATGTGCATGCGGATGCTTAGATCAGCTACCGAGCAACGCGCTAAACACACCACCGCCGTAGTGTTCTGATCAACTGCTAAAGCCTCTGGTAAATCAAAGTGCAGCTTGCCACGTAAGTCGGCACTATAGTTTTGACGCAGGCGATCTAAGTTGCTGGCCATACTAAAGAGCACTTGGATATTGCGTACTAACTCTTCAGCTGTGAGCTCACACAGATCAAAGAGCAACACACCGCGATTAGGATTAGCCACCACTAAAGGCACTTGCTCTAAGCTTACACGTACGTCACATGCTACCGCGTCTTGAGGTAAGAACCAGTCACGGTAGAACTCAAAGAGCATAGTAGCTTTATAGCTTATAAGGTGTGGACGACGTACCACCTCACCATTCTTCATGACAACTTCTGTGGTGAGAATTGCTGGAAAATCAGGATAGGCAGAAGACGAGGACGAGGCAGATGAAGATGAAGATGCGGATGCAGAACTACTTGCACTAGAGCCGGTGCCTGCTTTAGCGCTGTTGGTGACTGAGGTGGCTGAGGTGGCTGAAGCAGCTGTTGTTGCTGTTGTTGCTGCCTTACCTTGCTTGGCGTTAGCACCACGGGCTGCATTATCCCCATGCTTCTGCATTTGTGCCAATGCTTGAGTAGGCATAGCACCTACAGCAGTAGCAGCAATAGCAGCAATAGCAGCGGTCGCAGCTGACGCTAAGTTTGGCTTGGCTAGCGATTGAGGCTTAGTCTGTACTTTAGAGGACAGTGATTGCGTTAGAGATGCAGCTGCAGCCGATGAGCCATAAGGATGGCGCACGTTAAAGCTTGAGTACACCTGATACAGAGCGTTTGCTCGCGGCGACAATGCATGCAAGGAGGCACTCTGCTTTCCTTGCTGCTTTTTTGAAGACGCACCGCTGCTCATGACAAATCTCTCCTACAAACAACGCAATCGTACTCTGTTGCCACTTCAGCTCAACTGCTCTTTGTTGGCGATGAAGTGGGATTTAAAGTTAGTTAATGGCTAGAGCAAATAATAGACCATAGGGAACCTCTAAAAATTAAAATACGCTAAACATAGGCCATTCTTTTGTCTTAGGGTACGGTTGCTTGCTAATCCCAAGTTGAACCTGCTATGACTGCACCGGATCCTGTTACAGAATGGTGGGAGTTGGA
>CALXYZ010000266.1 GCA_944393075.1 uncultured Anaerobiospirillum sp.
CAGACCGAATAATTACCGCGGCATGATTTTGTGCGGTTCTTGCAAGCTTGGTTATGTTGCGAGAGGACTCGAATAATGGCTTCATGAAAAGTAGAAAGCCTTTATTTAAGCCATTCTTGGTTTTTAATGCTTAGTTAGCCTCAAGTAACACAACACAGCCGCGATGCCGTTAAAGCCTTTGTTTGTCGGGCTTTAAAAATAATCAGTCAGCTCCTCTATGTCTGCTTCATCCCCTTAAGCTCAGTATTGCGATACCCGCAGTGCGGACAAAGCTGCGTGCTCGGGAAATAACGGTATAGAAGTTCTTCTTACTTAATGACGGTTGGTCAGTGGATGTTGTTGCATTGTAGGTGCAGGCGACATCCGTGGCTGCATCCGTGGCGGCTGCTGTGGAGCATAGGCCGTGAAATTTTGGATCGACAGATCGTAGTTGTCGAAGTTTGGCTCTTGGTTTTGAATGAAGTTCTGCGGCACTTCCTTTGGCGTATTGTAGTGACGTTGAAGGAAGTGGCTTTCATCTAGCTCTGGTGTGCTGAGATTATGATCAATGCGCGAGGAGTGGATCGTGATTAAAGTAATCTCCGACTCCGAACCATAGCGAATTGGTAGAGCAGGGTTTACACCGGAACCTGCGCTCACATACAGTAACGAGCTACCAGAGAGCTGATAAAGGCCATTGATGAAGCCGTTATTAGCACGGGCAACCATGTTCTTAAAGACATTGATCTGACCTGCGGTTGTGCTGCCTGTTAAGATCAAGTCGCTGTTCTGGTGATCGTTTTTTTGGTACAAGCGTGCATGGTTTGGTTTGTGAGTGATCACCAAGTTGAACGTACTGTCATCATCAACCGAGATCTGCGTATATGGCTGCAAGAAGTAGCCATTCTCCGCAGCACTCTCGTCGGCAATGCCAATGACCGTCATCTTAGAGCCAAAGCAGTCAATAGTGCGGCTCTCGTTTAACAAGATGTCGAAGTCATTGTCCTTGTACATCGACAGATAGTGCTGGAAGTGCATCTTATAGTCGTCATTGCCTGGGATGCTGTAGATGCCTAATGGGGCATTGAGCATAAAGAGCGGCTTTAAGGTGTCTTTCATCACCCAAGGCTCTCCAGTGCTAATGTCGCCTGTAAGTACGATCATATCAGGACGCATTTGCATAATGCGCATCACTAACCCAGCAAGGCTAGAACGGCTCGTCATTGGGCTGATGTGCAGATCGCTTAATTGCATGATGCGCATGCCATCGAAGTTCTCTGGCACATCAAGGCTCAAGGTAATGGTTTTGGTATCAGGCTGAGTGATCACCTGAGCCGTGCTGTAACCAGCACAGATCAAAGCAGCTGTACATAACACCAAGCCCACACCACGCACAGTATTGAGCGTAATTGCCTTCACCTTTGCCCTCAGGCGCTGTCTAAAGTTAGCCAACTCCTCGTCATCAAACTCTTGCAAGTCAGAGGCAGTGTAGATGTTGACCTTGTTACCAGTAGTGCTCTCATAGGCATAGAGCGGATCGCTCTTGTCGATAGCTTCGCTGACTCCAGGAGGCAGTTGCTCTTCAACCATGACTTCATCAGAGGCATCAACAGTTACACTGGCGTCAGCGGTAGCGGTAGCAGCAGTGGCATCTACTTGAGGCTCGGTCGAGATCTTGCTGTCATCGTGCACCTTTTGCGGAGCATCTTTGTTAACACGACGCTTCACCTGCTCGTTGTCAGGGGTATGGCTTTCGCTATCGTTAATAAAGATTGGCTCATTGGCAGCATGAGACAGAGTGTGCTTTTCCTCATGGGTCAAACCCTCAACGGCTGGGTGAGGCAGAGTTGCATGATGATGCCCTAACTCGTGGATGTAGCGGTAAGGCAAGCTGATTTCATGCAGCAGCTTAGAGCCCAAGCTCTCACTAGGGTGCTTATGGTTACTACCATGATCAGTGGTTGTTGTGTCTGAGCCCGCGGCAGTGTCAGTAACTGCGCTGGCTCCAGCGCTAGCGCCGGCAGCTCCTGCTGTGGCGATAGCCGCAGCCGAGGCTTCGGCTTTGGCTTTGGCTTTGGCCACGGTAGTGTTGCCATCTAAGCCGTCGACATCGAACTGCTCTAAGTCGCAGTCATAATCAGACTGGTAGCGCTTCTTTAAGTGCAACAGCTCCGACAAAGTTGGCAATGGCATCCTGTTGGTCAGGAAGGTATGGTACTTAGTGTCTAAGTACTCATTGGCCATCTCAGTGGTGATGTAAGTACCGTCACGATCCTGTCTCTTTGGCAACTCGCGTGGGAATGGAGTGCCATCAGGAGCGTTAAAGCGCGTCGACTTAGCGTTAGGGTCGTTCTTGTTTGGGTGAGCGGCGGCAAAAGCCGCATTGCGGTCGACCGCATCTTGTGCCTGTTGGGCAGCATACACCACCTCCTTGCGCTTACGCACAGTCTTGCCATCCTTGCTGCGCTCAATCAAGTCATCCCAATCGAGGTTGAACTCGTTGTAGCTGTTGTTTGGCGTAGCAATGGTGTAGCTCGTGGATTCATCGGCTCCGACGCCAGTAGTCTCAGAGTGGTTGAACTTGATGTCAGTGTTTGGCACCAAAAAGCGCTGTGGATTATCAAGATCGCGGGTAGCTTGTTCAGCACGAGCTCTGATTTGAGCGCGAGCGGCCGCGTCTGCGGTAGCAGCAGCATCCGCAGCCTTCTTCATCACCGCCTTGCGATCAAAGTCTGCAGCACTATAGAAAGCGTGTTGCTCTAAGGCGTGAGGCTCGTCTTCTAACATAGCGTCTTCAGGATTCAAGACTTGCTCTTGAGTCTGTATCTTAGCTTTAGCGTGACGAATAGCATAAGCACGCACTGCAGCCTTACGCTTTTCTGGCGTCATAGCTTCGGTGTTGTCAGCCATGCTCTCGGCCGCAGCTGCCGCAGCTTCTGCAGCAGCAGCGGCGTTAGCAGCAGCACGCTCAGCGCGTTGCATCATGATCTTGTTTTCATGAGCCTCATTGGTCATGTGCAGATCAGAGTATATGCGGTTTTGCGTCTTCATTGGCGTCTTGCGTGGCTTGCTCTCAGCGGAGCTGTAGACGGTATTGGCGTTGGCCTTTACGGCCTTGTTGCTGTTGCCAGCATTGGAGTTAAAGGCTCCCGTAGTACCCAACAAGTCGTTCTTGTTTACAGGTAAAGCTAAGTATGGGTTAATGCGCAGTTGGCGCTCTTGGCGCAAGCGCTCCTCTTCGCACTCTTTGGCGTAGGTCATGTGCTCAAAGCGCTGGATAAAACGGCTTAAGAGTGGGATGGCGTAGATGTTGATGTTTGCTGGAGTGTATTTGTTGATAAGGCGTACTACGCCTACTAACACAAAGCCACACACGATAATGAGGGCTAATGGTGCTAAGAAGAATACAGCGTTAGTTAGGTATGTTGTGAGGTAAAAAAAGACAATAGGTATATTGTCGCTATGGTAGTAACCATACGACAGCAATAACTGATGCGAGGCAGTCGCTAAGGCCAAGACTGCACTTAGGGCCACTCGCTGGATCCTCTTTAAACTAGTCAGGGCACTGACCACAAAGAATACAGCGAAGGCCACGGCAAATATATTGGCGCTGAGCAAGAGTAAAACGTCTGCGACCACGATGCGTAAACCTTGGGCTCTATTGAGAACTCAACCAGTCACTGCTAACCACAATACAAGCTTTAGGCTCAATCTCAATCTCGATTGCGCTTTTGCTCGGGTAACATGAATCGCTTTTGTTGTGCACGTGCTGTACACTTGCACTTGTGTGTGTACGTGCTTATGCACTTACGCTTGCGTTTCACGCATCGCACAATATGCCGCAACTTCTGCCACGAGGGCTTTGTTGACTAGCAACAGCTCACTTTTGTCTTCACCAAAGCTTGAGAGCAACGATCGCTACTTTGGTTCCGCTTGCTGTCTCTCGTTTGCTCTTGATGAGAGGAAGCAGCGTGGGGCTTAGTAGCCAGACGTTGAGTTATCTCTTGTCGCCTTTGATGTGCTGTTAAGAGTCTAGTTGCTAAGCACGCTAGGTACTAATGGATACACTATGGCTAGTAATAGCATGTAGTACGATCCATGGCATGTGCAGTACGAACGAGCTTGTTCTAGGCTTAACTGTGTAAGCAGATCAATGCTTTTTGGGAATTATTATGGTCTGTACTTGCTTACGCTTGGTGTTTATCCGCTCCTACAAAAGCGGCACGGCGCATAACGCAATCAGAACGACCTATTAAACCTATTAAGTAGTGGCCTTGATTGCGTTGCTAGGCATGAGGCTCTGTTTTAAGGCAGCTTTGCTGCCATCTACCGGCGGCCTTAGAGTACCTCCTTGGTACTAAAGTCGGTAGGCCTAGCGTGGAGAGCAAATAGGGGCTCAACATAGGGCATAGCGCAGGCTTATTGCGATCGTAAACATATTTTTGAGCACTTACTCTTGAGTGACCGCGCATCCGTAAACTACGAGCAACCGTCTTTCTTGGCGACAGACCTTAGCCTGAAAGGGGCGCGCCCTATACTTTCTTTTTTCTTCCTTACTTATGCATGTTCCTAGTGCGCTAGCGCTAAATGCTTTTGTTCTTAGCGTAGTAAATGATGACAAGCCTTGAGGAGTTCTCTTGATGCCGCGCCATCACTAACAACATCAGAGCCTACGTCTCTCAAAATCTGCACTAGGGCAATGGGGAATGTGACACCGACGTGACTAGCATACGAGCGCTAGCCATGTTCCCCCAGACTCCTAACTTTGACATCCTCCCCCAGCTTACGCAGGGGGATTCCGAGGAGGTTCCTACTGCATAGCATGGGTTTGGTTCCTG
>CALXYZ010000267.1 GCA_944393075.1 uncultured Anaerobiospirillum sp.
GAAATGGATGCACGTGGTGAGATTGCTTGGAGTTCTACAGGAAACCCACGTCGTAAGGTATACTTAGACCAAAGTGAGGGCATTCCAGTACAGGACATTTGGCTGGGCTTTCGTGATAACGTCAATCAGCAACAAAAAACTACTGGTTATCCTACCGAGAAGAACCTCGATATGCTTAAGCGCATTATTAAGGCTTCTTCTAACGAAGGCAGCTTAGTCTTAGATTGCTTTGCGGGCTCAGGCACCACCCTTGCTGCTGCCAATGAGCTTGGCCGTCACTTCATAGGTTGTGATAATGGATCTGAAAGTCTACAAGCTATCATCAAACGCCTTACTTTAGGGGCTGATAAACATGGTGATTACGTTAATGCCACTGTACATACAGCCCCTCTAATTGCAGATTTAGAAGACTTGGACTCCACTCAAGCAAGTAATACTGCTTCTAATAAAGCTGCTTTTTGTATTAGCACTGATAGCGAACACTATGCTGAGCTCTGTGAGGTTTTAAAGCAACTTAATATCAAGTGCTCACCATGGCCGTTAACAGCCAAAAATAGTGCTGATACCATCACTCACTCGTCTATTACGGCTTGAACCAAAAGAGCTCACTATGCATAGCTTTGCTTTAGAAGAGCTCCTTTGGACAACTAAATACTCCACATTTAGGCGGCTTTGGCGCCTTGGGCGGCTTTGCCTTTCTTCTCCTTGTTGTTATTGGTGGCAACTTTACCGACAACGCCGCTATTGAGCTTGCGGGTGATGAACATGACTATACCCAACATAATAACCAAGAGGATCGTGCCAACTAAGAGGGCATAAGCCTCAATATGGACGATGGCAAAGAGCACAGCATAAACCGCAAGCAACAACAAGAAGATGCATATAGCATTGCGCTTCGAGTTCAGGACTGCCTTGAGGTAAAGCGCAATCATCGAGGACATCAGCAAGGCTGCCACCACATACGACAAGGTGAAGTCAGCGTGCTCACTGAGCGATAACAGCACCAGATAGAACATGATCAGCGCCACACCGACCACCACGTACTGTACCAGCGAAACCATTACGCTAGAGACAATCTCAAAGGCTAATACCGAAACGTAGGTTAGGGCGATGACCAACAGTACGTACTTGGTTAACCGGTCAATCAATACATAGGACTTTGAGGTGTCACTCATGTCTATGACGTAGCCCTTATTATTAAAGTCACCACTGTATCCCACGGATTTGTTAATGATGACAGCATGGCCAGTGGAGAGGTTGTTTTGGTAGTACGAAGCACTAAAGGTCATAGCGTTAGCATCCACGCTGCGCTCCCGTGGCAGGAAGTCACCACCAAAAGATGGCACCGCACCAGTACCAGTAACTTTGAGCTCACTGACCTGGCCCAATGGGTAGAAAGAGAGCATCTGCGAGCCACGCACTAAATAGGTGATCTTGAGTTTAAGTTCTCCTGTTGCTGCATTGGCGGTAGCAGCGGCCGCCTCTTGCTCAAGGGCATCAGCCTCCTGCTGCTCTTTGAGCTGGGCATTGACCGCCGCGACAGCAGTCTCATCGGCATGATCACGCTCAGCATCAACATAAAAGGTATTTCTCAGTACCGGCACACGCGAGTAGTCGATGCCAGCAGCTTCATCGCTGCGGCTGCGGCTGTTGTCTTGCCAAGGACGCCCATCAATGATGGCTTCAATGAAACTTCTTGGAAGCTCCACCATAAAGCCTTTATTTTTCGCAGATGGAGCTGGCGTAAAGGCCACCCCATTAACGTAAAGGCTCTTGATCTCATTGATGCCCTTAGAGTCAGAGACATTAAAAAGCAGAGATACGGCATCTAATGGCACCCCACTTACATCAGGGCGACTAAAGAGACTATCAACCGCTGCACTCAGATCAAAGCTGGCTTCTTGCTGCACTTCCACCGTGTAGAGTGAAGCTTCGTAGTTGCCACGATAGCGCTTTTCAGTGGAGATGTTGACGGAAGTGGAGGCTTTGGTTGGAGCTACCGCATAGTCCTCGTAGTCAATAGACGAGGAGGAACTCACGACTTCATTGCTATCCTTGTCATAGGAAGTGATCCTACGAGATGTAGCCACCACGAGAGTGATCTCAGGATCGGTCAGCTTCTGATCACCACCCCAAGCCTCAACCATTGAGTCGATCGCGTTGTACTCATTGCTCATTCTGTCAGAGAGCACCCACGAAAAGAACAATGTAGGAATCAACAACAACAGCGAGATCAGCGCCACCATGAGGATGTGAAACGCAAGGTTATCCTGCAGCTTGGTTTTGGACTGCTGGCTTTGCACTATAGATGCCGCAGCTTGCGCGGCTTGTGCAGCTTGTTGCTGCTGATAGTAGGCATATTGTTGCTGGTAATAGGCCTGCTGTTGAGCTTGTTGCTGATCTTGATTGGCTTGTGAGGTCTGCGAGGCTTGCTGTTGCTGTTGCTGCGCTTGCGCAGACGTGGCTGAGGTTGATGCTGATGTTGAGGTTGAATTTGAATTTGGCGACGTCACGGGCACCTGTTCGCCATTAGGCGCCATTTGGCCAGATGTATGGTGTAAAGAGTCGTGGTCAGGCATAGCGCTGCTCTCCTCATCTATCGCGATTGTTCTGTAGCCATCTTAACACAGACCACCATTCCTCCTCTGCACTACACCTAGCTCAAGAAAGCAGATAGCCAAGCCTTTTTCAGTCGTGACACTGCTTGATGAGATCCGCACTTAGCATCCAAAGCCACAACGTTGCGCAACTCACTACCCAACTTCTCTCTCTTCCCTATCCCTCTTCCCTTTTCCTCTTCCAGCCACCATTTCTCCTTGATCGCAGTTTTCAGGCGTTCTCTTACAATGGCTATTTGCAAAAAGATCTCATCTAAGACCATGCCCAAGCGTACTTAAGCGCTAAGCTCGCAGCTGAGAGCGCTACTGCGAGCACAGCGGAGAAAGCGGTAAATTCGGCTTGGCGCCCCCATATGGACTTGTGTTGCACCAAATAAGGTGGTTGGGGCGCTAAAATGCGGTGTCACAAAAAAACAGCGCACAAAAATCACGCAAAAATGCCTGTTTACTCACTGTTTTGGGTAAAATTGTACGTGCTTTGCCTTAGGTGAGCTGAAGCTGCACCACTCGCCAAAGTAAGCTCCACGTTGTTGATGAGCTGTTTAAGACGATTTTGGCTAGCAAGATATTTTTTTCAGACAAGTTATTTGAGGGCTTGGGAATGGCAACTAGAAACAAAGCATCAGCAGTGGCATTAGGATTAGGAGTGGCCTTAGGCCTCAGCGTATCGCCAGTTGCTGCCCATGCCACCGAGGGTACGGTAGCACAGCAAAAGGTTTTACGTGTCGGTTGTGACGCTGCTTTTGCTCCTTTTACCTACACCGACGACAAAGGCAATTTGATCGGCTTCGACGTGGATCTGATCAACGCTATCGCCGCTGAGATGGGCTACACCGTCGAAATGAAGGGCTACCCTTTTGATGGCATCATCCCTACTCTGATCACCAACAACATTGACCTCATTATCTCGGGCTTCACTATCTCCCCTGAGCGTGCACAGCGTGTGGACTTCTCCGACCCATACTACCGCTGCGGCTTAACTTTCTTGGTGATGAAGGATGAGGCTCAGAAGTACGACACCTTCGACAAGATCGCTAAAGCTGAAATCTGCACCCAGATCGGCACTACTGGTGCTCTGTACTTACAAAAGACCTTAGAGAAGCCTGATCTCAAGCAGTTCAACACTCCACCTGAGACCTACTTAGAGCTGCAAAATGGTGGCTGTGATGTGGTGGTCAATGACCGTCCAGTCAACGACTTCTTCTTAGCTCAGAACCCAAAGAACAAGGACATCGTAGTCTCGCGTGACATAACCTCCGCCCAAAACGAGTACTACGGTATCGCTGTGCGTAAGGGTAACACCGAGCTCTTAAACATCATCAATGAGGGTCTGCAGCGCGTCATCGACAATGGTAAGTTTGCCGAGATCTCCAACAAGTGGTTCGGCTACGACATCACCGATGACCTTAAGGCCCACGCTGCTGAAGCTGCTGCCGCTGCCGCCTCGACAGCTGTGGCAGACAAGAAGTAATTGCAGCTCCGATAGTTACCACCGCGCAAGGCTCAAGGATATCAATCTCGCCTTGCGCCAAAAGCCTCCGCCTGTATGGAGGCTTTTTTGTTTGTGGTCTAAAATGAGAGGCGATTGCACCGCTGCCATATGGCTATAACCATGGCAGTAGGCACAGCTAGACGGCTCTGTCCAAACGATTCCGTCATAGCGTTTGCGTTTTCTTTTTTCTTCTTTAGGCAAGGCACAGCGCCCGCCCCACACAGCTCATCTGAGCTTAGATGACCTCAGATACTCAGATGGCCTCAGATGAGCCGTGGGCATAGGTGTTTTGTGCAGGATCTTTGTGTATGAGCGACCAACGCGGTAACTACGGGCGCAACCGCGCCTCAGGCAACTATACCCAAGGCGGCTATGGCCGCGGTGGCTATCAACAGCAGCAACAGCAGCAGCAAAGCCAATATCAGCAATATCAACAGCAACAACAGCAGCACTATCGCCGCAACAAATACGTCGATGATGACGAGCCGATCTCTGGTGGTACTGGTGCTGCTAGTAATGGTAGTGCCAACTACAGCAACTACAACAACGCTGGTAGTGGTTAC
>CALXYZ010000268.1 GCA_944393075.1 uncultured Anaerobiospirillum sp.
TCTGCCCCTCTTATCTCAGACTATTCTCCTACTTTGCAAAAAGTGTGATCTCAAACGCCAATGACAATTTCGCCATACACAAATGGTGCTGTTGCTTGTTAGTGCTATTGCTATGTTTGTGCAGCTGTGCTTGTACGGATCTTGTGCTTGCACTAGCGCTAACTTTACCTTACCTCTTGTGAGCATAGCACGCGCCGCTCGCTTTGCTGCGGCGAAATAACCATAGTGTCGGTAAAGTCTCATTAGAGCTGCTCACGCCTTTTTTCTGTCATGGCGACAAGACATGTAGGTGTTGGTCGTAGGGTGTGGGTGTAGGGAGTATGGTGTGGGGTTAGGAAAGGAGGAGTGTATGGTGCTATTGCTGTTGCTGTAGAGAGAGGGTAGGGTGCGAAGAGCACGAAGCGGCTAGGCGGCGCTTGCGCGCCGCTTGCTGTAGATTAAGGTGAGTTACTCTTGTGTCTGCTTGCTGTTTAATAAGGCTTGAGCACCAACAGTGTTCTCTAAAGACACCGACATCTCGATCATGTGAGTGTCATCTGTACTCTCGTACTTGATCTGCACGTCATCATTGTTGTCGATCGAAATGTACTTCTTCAGTACTTCGATGATCTCAAGACGTAACTGTGGCAAAAAGTCAGGAGAGTTAATGCCATTGCGATCGTTGATCAGAAGAATACGCAAACGCTGTTCGGCGGTTTTGCTACTAGAGAGTGGCTTTTCACCAGCGAGAGCAGATTTAATTGCACTGAGTAATGACATAGATCTTGTCCTATGGTTAGGCAAAGAAAGTGAGTACCTTAAGCTCCGCCTGTGTTTTTGTTTTGCTGTTGTCGCAGATGCAAGCTTGTCTCGTATCTGTGCTGCACTTGGCCTCGTTATCGGTATTACCGGTGTTACCGGTTGTTTTTGTCGTAATTGTAGCCGCAACAGCTGTGCTTGGTTTAAGCGCCTGCTAAAGATGCAGGACGCTCAAATTTGGTACAAATGGTTTAGTCCTACATCTTAAGTCGCTGCCGCTGAGCACTATCCCTGCACTCTTGGGCTGCACGAACTAGCTGAGCTTAGTGAGCTGAGTACGCTGGGCTGAGCGGAGCTTGCTCAACTCTTCTGTGCTCAGTTCAGTTGGTATCAGCATTGCCGTTAGCGTTTGCATTAACGGCCATAAGCTTCGCGGCTAGTTCGTTGTCGGCGGCGCCTCAGCCTTGGTGGGGTGAGGTGCCATAAAATAAGACCTAGGCGGGACTTTCAACCAAATAACTTCTTCCAGAAGCTCTTTTGCTCGGTGACAAAGCGCAGTGGTACGTTGTTGCCTAACAAGCGCTCCACAGCGTCACTGTATGCAAGACCTGCCTCTGATTTCTGGTTTAAGATGATGCTTTCGCCACTGTTCGAAGCCTTCAGTACATCAGGCGACTCAGGAATCACACCTAAAAGTGGAGTGTTGAGCAGGCCCTGAATTGCATCAATCGAGAGCATCTCTTCCTTGTCGACGCGGCTTGGAATGTAGCGGGTTAATAAGAGCTTTGCTTCTACAGGATCCCAGTCATTAACAGCACGACGTGACTTGGCGTTTAAGATACCAATGATGCGGTCAGAGTCACGTACCGAGGAAACCTCTGGATTGGTGGTAACAATGGCCTCATCAGCATAGTACAGAGCGATCAGAGCTCCTGTCTCAATACCTGCTGGGCTGTCGCAGATGATGTACTCAAAGTCCATGTCAGAGAGTTCTTTGAGCACGCGACCTACGCCTTCGTAGGTTAAAGAATCTTTGTCCTTGGTCTGGCTTGCAGGCAGGATAAAGAGATTGTCGGTGTTCTTGTCCTTGATCAGGGCTTGATTTAAGCGAGCCTCTTTGTGGATTACGTTGATAAAGTCATACACCACGCGGCGCTCACAACCCATGATCAGATCTAAGTTACGTAAGCCCACGTCAAAGTCGATCACGGCAGTCTTGTGGCCTTTTAAGGCAAGACCGGTGGAGATAGCGGCAGCTGAGGTGGTCTTACCGACGCCACCTTTGCCCGAGGTGATCACAATGATGCGTGACTTAAACTTATCATTAATTGGAGAGTCTTCAGATTTAGCCAAGCTCTTAGTCTCCTTTTTCTTACGCTGTGAAACCGAGGTGCTGGCCTCAGCTGGTGTATCTTTTTTCTTGTCTAAAATCGATGGGGTTGGGGGAGCAGCATCAACGCTTTCTTCGGCCTCAGCTTCATTCTCGTCTTTAGCATCCTTAGCTTCAGACTTGTCTGCATCAGCAGCTGCTTCGTTCTTAGCTTCGGTCTTGATCTCGACTTGAGGTTCAGCAGTAGCGTCAGAATCGTCCTCAGCTTCTGCTTTAGCCTCTGCTTTTACTGCTTCGTCGGTGGCCGCGTTAGCCTCGTCGGCAGCGTCGGCGCTAGTTGCGCTTTCTTGCTCTTTCTCTACCTCAGCGGTAGTTTCATCATAGTCTTTAGCCTCTGCCTCAGCACTGTGCTCTTCTGCTTTGCGCTCAGTGTCCTTACAGACCTCTGTGGTCTTAGCGGTATTCTTGGCATCAGCGGCAGTAGCTTCAGAATTAGCACTGCATTCTTCGGTGTTGAGCTTTGTCTCTTGCTCTGGAGCAGTGGTAACTACGGTTACTTCTTGCTCGGACTCTTGAGCAGGAGTAGCGCTGTTGGTGGCGCTTTCTTGTTTTTTGGATTTTGCTCTATCCTTCTTATTCTTGCGGAGCATTTGTTTATCCTTTAGCAACCGTGGTTTAGTAAATTGGTCTATGTGCGCTCAAGCTCAAATACAACTACGTGCCAATGTCTTCAGCTTATAGCTTGTGTTTTACAGCTTTCGTTTACAGCTTATGTTTACAGCTTATGTTTACAGCCTAAGCCTACAGCTTACAGTTACATGCTTGTGCATGGCTACATGCTTTGTGGAACATCAGCACTGCTTCTCTTTGAGGCAGGCGTATCCTTGCCTATATCACTCTATTTTAGAGGATGCAGCAAAAAGCTGGCAGATTTGCGCCTGTATTGTGCTAAATTCAGCAATTTTAGCAAAGTATCATGCCTATTACCTATGTGCTTAGATATTGCTTCTGTTCTTTACTCGCCTATGCGCCTGCACATGCGACTTTACTATTTCTCTTTGCGTTTTGTTATATCTAGTGTGCGTGTAGCGCAGCATATTGCGGTGTTGTAGCAAAGTCATTAACAGTGGAGTAACTCAAGTTGTTATCTTGGGTCAAAGTCACCACAACGCCTGACTTTTGCGAGCGAATGCGATTAAGCACCGGATCGTTGTCTAAGTCCTCAGCTGTTCGATAGTTACCAGCAATAGCTAACACACTAGGATTGAACTCGCCTTGAACGTGGATGACTGCATCAGTAAGGCCTGGGTCTGAAGCGTCTTTAGGCGCTCCAGCAAACAGGTCGGCACCGTTGACATTGCCAAAAATAAAGACGTGGTGCGAGGCAATGATGCGTGCATGCGACCCTAAAGAACCATATATCGCAATCGAGCAATTCTGGCCGTTTACGGTCTCGCCTGAGCGAATATTGCGGCGCACAATCTTTATCGGAGCTGGCACCTTAACTTCATAAGGCACCTTAACCTCGTAAGGCACAGGTACTTGCACCGGTACCTTAACCTCAAGAAATTGTGTGACGATCTTTGGCTTGAGATTCTCTTGGCGAATGCGGGTATAGCGATTGGAGTTCACCACAGGGATGCGACGGCGAATCAGTGCATCAGCACGATCTTCATTCACCACGCCAGTGACGCCAATTAAAAACAGCTCGTGGCGCTTACACACCTCTTGAAGCTGAAAAAAATCAAAACTATTGAGATTGCCTACATCTTCGACATTGATCACTACAGGTGAGTTGCGATAGGCCCCATGTGCTCTATCGATTTTCTGCATCAGGATTTGCTCTAACTCATCTGCGGTGCCTGTTTGTACTTTAATTGAGGCGAGCGAGAATCCGGTGTGAGAGATATCACCTACAGGCGATATCTTATTGGTGTGCTCTTGTGGCGCTGCGTCCATACAAAATAAGGCGCGGAACCTGATGCTAAAAGATAGCCAAAGCAAGGCATAGCAATGCAATGTGCGGTGCCATGCAAGGCAAATAATTGCAAAGCTACATATGCTTGTTTGTGTAGATGTGGTGGCTATCAGCAGCGGAGGAAGCGCCAACCTCCCAAAAAAGACAAAACCATACCACGTGCAAGCCGTGTGATTGGGCTCGACACTGTGGCACCAACAAGGTCGAAAAATGCCCAGCATTTCTCCAAACTTTGCGCCTGCAATCTTATCACAACGCTTTCCCGCACACTATAGATCGCCCTAAGAATGCGGGCGCGCGGGTATGGTGCGCATGATTTGCCTAATAGTGGTGTGCGGTCGTGTGATCTTTGGGGGAGCGCTTGGTAACAAAGTGTTGGGGGCATGACGAGCGCAGGCCTTTTGTCTTGCACCTACACTGGCGTTAGCCTAAGATGAGCGAAGCTTTCGTGGCTTTTAGGCTTTTGTGGCCTGTGGCGCCCAAGAAAAAAGCTGCGTTCAGTTTGTGAGACTGAGCAAGTGTGAGCTGGTGTGCATGTGCATTTGTATGTGATGTGCATTCCGTGCGTTGGAGTGTTGAAAAAAAAAAAAAAAAAGAGAGTAGTGGAGGTTGAGATGGAT
>CALXYZ010000269.1 GCA_944393075.1 uncultured Anaerobiospirillum sp.
CTGAATCTGTGGCGAGCCCTCTACGTACTGCACGTACTCGTTCTTCTGGTCAGCATCAATGATGCGAGCCTTCTGGTTGTCGCTCTCTTGGATCTTAAAGATCGTGCGAATGCGCTCACGCAGCTCTGGGTCTAACACCGGAGCACCCACCTCAATACGGTAGTCGAGGTTACGCGTCATCCAGTCAGCCGAGGAGATGTAGAGCTCCTCTTGGTTGTTGTTGCAGAAGATCATCACACGTGGGTGCTCTAAGAAGCGATCCACAATCGAAGTGATGTAGATGTTCTCAGATAAGCCAAGGACACCTGGACGCAGCGAGCACATGCCACGGATGATAGCGCGGATCTTCACGCCTCCTTGCGAGGCCTTGTAGAGGCGCTCAATTAAGCCCTTATCCACCAAGTTGTTGACCTTGAGGTTGATGTAGGCTGGTAGACCCATAGCAGCGTTCTCGATCTCGCGATCGATCATGGCGTAGATGCGCTGACGAGCATTGATTGGAGATACCAAGAGCTTGTCGAAGCGTGGGCGAGTGTATGGGTACTCAATGAAGTCAAAGACGCTCTGTACTTCGTTGGTAATGCTTTGGTTCTTGGTGAAGAGAGCAAAGTCGGTGTAGATCTTAGCGGTCTTCTCGTTGAAGTTACCAGTACCGATGTGAGCGTAGCGCACGTGTTGGCCGTTCTCTTGACGCGAGACAATGCACAGCTTGGAGTGGATCTTCAAGGTTGGCAGACCAAAGAGCACCTTCACACCAGCTTCGGTTAAGTGCGAGGCCCACTTGATGTTGTTAGCCTCATCAAAGCGTGCCTTTAACTCCACCACCACAGTGACGCGTTTGCCGTTGTTAGCAGCATCGATTAAGGAGTCGATCACGCGGCTGTTACGGGCCACACGGTAGATGTTGATCTTGATGGCGGTAACTTTTGGATCATACGAGGCCTGACGTAAGAACTCGGTGAAGTACTCGAAAGAGTAGTATGGGTAGTAGAGCAGAATGTCGCCATTGGTGATAGCGTCAAACACGTTAATGTGGCTATCAAATGGGGTTGAGTGAATCGTAGGTAACGATGGATTCTCAAACTTGTCAGAGCTACCAATGCTTGGGAAGGAGAGGAAGTCCTTGAAGTTGTGGTAGCGGCTGCCAGGCATAGAGGAGTCGATGTCCGACAGGTGCAGCTCTTTGGTCATGAAGTCGACCATGTCCTGAGGCATTGTCTTGTCATAGGCAAAGCGCACAGGCATAGCGTTGAGACGCTGCTTGAGCGAGTTGGACATGTTCTCTAAGATCGACATGTCGACGTTACCTAACAAGTCGTACTCAGCATCGCGGTTCATCTTGATGGAGTAGGCTTCGATATTGTCGTAGTCGAAGAAGCCCTTGAAGATGTCATCTAAGCAGATGCGGATGACGTCATCTAAGAACATTAAAGTGGTCTCACCTTCAACAGTAGGCATACTGATGAAGCGAGGCACCACGTCAGAAGGGATCTCTAATAAGGCGTAGTTGGTCTCAACGTTCTTGCCCGACATCTTCACTAAGAGGTAGGTGTACTGATCGCGCAGGAACTGCACTAAATCAATGGACTCATTGAAGATGATAGGGTTGATGTGCTTTAAGACGTGCATCTTAAAGTAGTTACGCACCCAAGTACGTTGATCTTCGGTAACTTCGTTCTCGTTACGCAGGTAGATCTTGTTGTCGGACAGCTCTTTGAGAAGGTCACGGAAGATGTGGTTCATCACAGTCTGATACTCAGAAACAGTGCTTTGCACTTCCTTTAAGAGCTTGGTGGTTTCAGCTCCATTGCCTTTTTCTTTGTTGATGATGATTTGGCGCTTGAGATCAGCGACACGTACCTTGAAGAACTCGTCTTGGTTATTAGAGTAAATACCTAAGAAGCGGATCTTTTCAATCAAAGGTACAGATGGATCGGCTGCCTCTTGCAGCACACGGCCATTAAACGACAACCAGCTCAGTTCCTTTGGTACTAAATCAGCTTGCTCTAAGTTCGCCATTCTAGTCTCTTACCTAACTCAACAAAAAAGCCAAAACCAAACCCAAAAAACACGAAACAAGGGAGGCAAGGTGCCTGCTGTTTCACGTTTGATGGCGCACAGACCATAATCATAGCGCTATTTTTGATGACACACTGTGCACTAGCGCAAGATCTATAACCTAGGTTAGACCGCATATTATTGCGCGTCTTTGTTAAGGACAGATCAAATGACCCACATTCGATCCTAAAAAAGAGAATAGCACTTACAGTTGCAGCTGTAAGTGCGCAAAATTCGCGGAAAAGTCTAGGAAAAGAACCAAAAAGAGCCGCGAAATCCCCAAATTCATCTGAAATCTCAAAGATGCCCTGATTGGCCCATGTTCCAATGCCACTGCCACTGCCGCGATCGAGATGAAAGTAGTGGCGTGTAGTGGAGTATAGTGGCGTGTAGTGGCGTGTAGTGGCGTGTAGTGGCAATGAAAAGGCACGCCTTTTAGTTGGCCTGCAAGCCCTGCGTGCGTTGCTGGGCGTTCTGGCGAGCAGCTTCAGCCTTAGCTTCAAGCTTCTGCAAACGCTCAGCATTAGCTAAGCGGTTACGCTGCTGCGCATTAAGTGGCGCTGCGTTGCCTTTGCTGGCCTCAGATGTAGCAGCACTGACACTAGCGCCGCTATTGGTACCGGCTCCTGCACTAGCACTCGTTGAGGCCGTTTTTTCGTAAAACGCCATCGGAGTATTGAGCTCACCCTCGTCGCTGGCGATAGCTTCAAGCGGTGTTTGAATGGCTTGCTGAGCTACCATTTGAGTATCAGTAGGAGTGCCCTCAGTGGTAGCAACGTCACTGGTATCAGCCTCTTGATCTGCGTCAGCGACAGAGTTTGAGGAACCGGTATTGTTAGCTAAAGCTTCTTTTTGAGCACGCTTGCCGTTTTTATTGTTCTTCTTGGTGTCAGCTTGGGTCAGGTCGTCGCCATCAGCACTTTCGCCGTTAGCACCTTCTTCATCACGGCTTGGGTCGTTACGGGTGATTTGCTGATAGTAGCTAGAACCTGGATTCATCAAGCCTAAGAGCATTTGGCGAGCATTGCGATTGCCTAAACGTGCTGAGCGCTCTAATAGTCTCACGCCCACACCAATAGTCTTCATGTCCTGAATGAAGATACGGCCAGCAATCTCATAGGCATCGACCTCGCCTTTAACGTTGACGAGGCGTTGCAACCAAAAGGCGCCTTGGGTGTGGTCGTTGACGCTGTAGAAGTAGCGAGAGATACGAGCAATACGGCCTTGGCGGATAAACATGTTGTCGAAGGCTTTGCGGTTGCCCTCAAGTAAGGCCTTTTGGGCACAGCCTTCAAAGGCTAGAGTAGGCTCAATGTATTGGTACTTAAAGGCGTTAGGGCCATATTCGCTACGGTTGGTGTAGGTGCTGGTATAGGTCTCAATGAGAGAGTCGAGCTCACTGAAATCACCTAAGATGCACTTATTGCACTTTTCGATAAAGATACCCACATCATCGGTAGGGTGTACGGATGCAATGGTGTCTGTGTCAGTAAAGGAGAGGTCTTCTTCGGTCTCATCTTTAATCGAGCAGCCGTTGAGCACAGTAGTAGCCACCACTGCACTTAATATCAGAGCTAGGTGCTTTGTCTTTGTTGAGAAACTGAGACTTTGCTTGTCCTTTGCCATACACACCACCTCGCGCCACTTTCCTAAATGAAACCAAGAGCAATGTAAATCAATCATAGCAGCGCCCTACAAGTGCTGCAAATACCCAGCCCCAAAAACAACAAAGCCGCAGCACAGCTGTGGCTACGGCTTTGTGAAGACTGTTGCGCGCTCACGCTTTAGTCTTAGTAGTTCTTGTACTCAACAATCTGTTGATGTTGAGATGAGACGTTCTCAGTCTGCACTGCGGCTGGGCTGTAAAAGTCGACCTTTTGGATGCCAGTATTGCCGCTGTAGAAGAGCTCTGGCTTCTTGAAGTCACCAGCAACGTCGTATAGGGCATTGCCCTGGAACTGTACGACTAAGGTTCTGATCTGTGGATCTTCCCAACCCTGGCGGAGGAAGTGGACGTAGTACCAGCGGGTATTGTCGAATGGGTCGGTGAGCATAGGGGTGCCTAAGATGTACTGTACCTGTGCGGCAGTCATACCCTGACGCAGCTGATCGACAGCCTCTTGCTCTACGAAGTTACCTTGAGCCAAATCGGTACGGTAAGCACAGCCATTAGTGAGCACTGTGGTGGCAGCGACCAATGCACCTACGAGAAAAATCTTTTTTAGCTTCATAGAAAAGTAAGGCGCCTGACGCCTGCCTCCTTGCCTGAATTGTTTAAATGACGGCGCATGCTGTTGTGCTTGGGCTAACTAACCTAAGCCAAAGCCTCAGCTCAAAACCAGACTCATTGTAGCAAAAAGTGGCCAATCGTGGCTCATTGATGCGAGTGCACGGCATTCGTTGGCACTGCTGCCATAACAGCACCACATGGAGTGTATTAGCACCTGATAGCGCTAGTGCCCGATTTGAAAAGTTCATTCAAAACGAGTAAATATTTTATAGCATCCACACTTTAGATCCAGATTTTGGCCTACTGTACGGTCGCCTGCCACTCGTGACTCGTGGGTTGCTATACTCCCCTCTGATCTACTTGTCTCGCGTAGGC
>CALXYZ010000270.1 GCA_944393075.1 uncultured Anaerobiospirillum sp.
AGCCTCAGGCATGAGTGATCAAGGATATTGCCTCTTAGCCTTGTATGATGCGGTGTGGTAAATTATAGAGGTTCCCACATGTTTTTCTCATGAGGCCCGCGAGTGGCATTAGTGTGGCCTTAGTGTGGCATGAGTGTGTCTTTAGGCTCGCAGATGCTGCACGCGGGCTGCTACTTCGGCAATAGTACGCGCTTCGTAAAAATCTGAGCAACTGCCATCAAAGTCACTCTCAAGGCAAAAAGTAGAGCTTGGTAACAGTGTGAGCATCGCTCTAAACTTAGCTTCATTTTGTGGAGCAAGCACGGCCTTGCCTAAGCCTATACGCAGCCCTTGGCGATAGTATTGCTTTGCCAGCTCTACCGAGCCATTAAAGCCATGAATAGTGCCGACTCTAGGCAGCACTTGGTCTGCACCTGCCGCCAACTGCGGCATGGGGTAAAATTTGCGAATTAGCTGCTGTAAGTCCTGATGGAGCCCCACACAATGCAATGATAACGGTAGGCGCTGGGCTGCAGACACCGCGTGTTCTGCGCGCAGCGTCTTATCAATAGAAAGGAGCTGCGCTAATACCTCTTTTTGTAGCTCGATGCTGGCCGTAGCCCGCTTATCAAGACCAATCTCACCAATACCGGCAATATGAACAAGACTAGCATAGCAAGAGGTACTGGTAGTACTGGTAGTGCTAGTAGTGCTCTCCTGCATACCAACATAATGCTCACGCAAAAGCGCGGTAAACAGCTGCATCTGTGCTGCGAGCTCAATAGAGTCGGAGGGCAAGTACAGAGGATGCAGCCCTAAGTAGAGAGCAAAACGCTTTTTTTGTCCCAGACCCCGCCCCTGCTCTAGCTCAGGTGCAAGCAATGAAAAGAGAGCATCATGCAGTACCACAAATTCATAAGGGGTAACAGTTTGCAAGTAAAAGCAATCCACAGGAGCTGAAAGAAAGGCTTCAACATAAGGATACAGCAGCTGCAATTGCTCTGCACTGAGGGAAGGCAACAGCTCATAGTGCTGCATGCAGTGCGGTACAGAGGCCGAAGCGAACACTGGCACTGAAGCTGATGCTGACTCTAACGCAGACTCTAGAGTCTGTGTTGGTGTGGGGGTAAGCGCAGCTGTCGTAGCAGCTGCGATATAAGGCTTAAATTGCAGGGGCGCAATGGCGTCTAAGCGCAGGTGGCAGTGAGTGTCCTGCAACATTTAGTCGCCATGCTTCTTAGTAGACGCAGAGTCGGTAGCGGCATGGGCATGGGCATCCTGTTCCTTGGACTTAGCCTCTAGCGCCTCCCTATCCTCTGCTGGTAGCTCTAGGCTTTGAAGCTGTGGGCTGGCTGTATTGGTCTTTGCCTTTTTGCAGCCACAGTTTTCTCTTGCCTCGCGCTCTTGCTCTTCTTTGAGCAGGCAGATACAGTTCTCTAAGATCGACATATCCAGAGGCTTGGAGATGTGGTAGTTCATACCCACATTGATCGAAGCCTTTACGTCATCAGAGAAAGCATTGGCCGTCATAGCAATGATAGGGATGGTCTTAGCGTTGGCCTTATCTAAGGCACGGATACGGCGAGTAGCCTCTAAGCCATTCATATGAGGCATCTGCACATCCATCAAAATGAAGTCGTATTCATCTAAAGGCGCGTTCTTAAACTCTTCTAACACCTCACGGCCATCGCAGCAAACCTTACAGGTAGCACCACGGATCGACAACAGATCAACAAGAATCTCTGAGTTCAGCTCATTATCCTCTGCCGCCAAGACGTGCATACCCTTTAAGATACTCTCATCATCATGACTGTCCTCAGCAGCTTCATGCTTGGAGGCAAGCTCAATGGCCTGCTTTAAGTTGCTGATGAACAGAGGCTTCATCAAGAAGCCCTTGACGCCAATCTCTATAGCACTGACCTCAACCTCGGTATAGTCGTAGGAGGTGAGGATGAAGATTGGGATGGCCTTAAACTTACTAGCCTTGATGCGACGAGCCACATCCAAGCCGTTTTCATCGTTAAGCTTGAGGTCAAGTAGAATGATGTCGATCTTCTTGGCAGCAAGCTCTGTATCGCTCTCACCTTGCACGCTGTCTTCTAAGATCTGCATGGCAGCATCGCCGTTTAAAGCGTGCACGGTTTGCACTCCAGCCTCACTCATGGTGGTGGTGACGGACTGGCATACACTGAACTCATCGTCGATCAGCAAGATGCGTGAGATGTTCTTGCTCTTGAGATACTCGCTATCTTTGATCTCCTCGTGCTTGATCTTTAAGGTTAGGCGCACAGTAACGGTGGTACCCATGCCCTCAGTACTATCGATATCGATGGTACCGCCCATCAGCTGCACTAAGTTGTGGGTGATAGTCATACCAAGGCCGGTACCTTGGATTTCCGACCCTTCCACACTTTCAGCACGGGAAAAAGGCTCAAAGACATGTTGCAAGAACTTCTTGCTCATACCCATACCATTGTCAGCAATCTCAAAGACAAAGCTGGCAATGTTAGGAGAGTGCTTATCTTCCTCAGTGACAGTGAGGCGGATCTGACCACCTACCTGCGTGTACTTGATGGCGTTAGAGAGCAAGTTGAGGAGGATTTGGTTGAGGCGCAAATCATCAGCAATCAAGAACTCATGCTCGATGTTGTTGATCTTGATTTCAAAGGCCTGATGACGGGCACGAGCCTGTGGACGCACGATAGTGTTCACACCTTCGATTAAGGAGGCGATGGAGAACTCATGGACATTAAGCGAGACCTTACCACTCTCGATCTTGCTCATATCCAAGATGTCGTTGATCAATCCTAAAAGGTGCTGACTTGAAGCGTTGAGCTTTTGCACATAATCAAGCACCTTCTTTTGATTGCCACTATCACGGCGCAACAAGGTACACAGACCCACAATAGCGTTCATTGGCGTGCGCAGGTCGTGGCTCATGGCACTTAAGAAGTCACTCTTGGCGGTATTTGCTTGCTCTACTTCCTTGTACGCCTGTACCGTGACCATGCGCAGATGCTTTTCCTTCTCTAAAGAGTTGAGCAGCTCTAAGGCAGCAACACGGTTACGGGTCAACAAATAAGCAATTAAGATCGAAAGCAGGAAGAAGAATATAACCTCATAAGGTGCGTCGGCAGCCGATACCCAGCCATCACATGGCACCACGTAAATAATGGCTTGACGCCCAGCAATCATCCTATCAACGCTGATTGCATCTGTAATCTTTTGGTGCTTTAGAGTAGAGATAACGGTTTGCGGCCCGTTGTCGGTGAAAAAGCGCATCTCAAACTCATAGCCTTGGCCGGTGAGGTTGTTGAGGCCGAAGGACTCAAAGATCTCAGGGAGATCCATCACGATGGTGGCAAAGCCCCAGAAGGAATTGTTGTCGTAGTAGACAGGATTGCGCGCCACCAAGGCCATACCCGATTGATGAAGCTCGATCGGGCCATCGACAATGGTTAAACCAGACTTACGGGAAAAGGCAGCAGAACTACGAGAATTATCGTGTTCAAAGACGTTGTAGCCGATAACAGCTTCGTTACTTTCAATAGGGTAGACGTACTTAGCAATACCTTTTGGAGCCAGCTCTAAGGCACGAATGGCAGGGCTGTCGTGTAGCATTTGCGCAAAGCGGTAGAACTCTGCAGTAAAAAGATGGGGTTTACCATTGTGGTAATAAGAGGCGATGATGTTGTCGGTACCGAGCGGGGCTATCTCTATGGCATGCATGGCTTCATCACCGAAGGCGTGAACAAAGCCCTCTAAGATATTTGTTTTGCCGATGAGATCGTTGATGATGATTTCGACGTGCACCAATGATTCGGCAGCAGTGGTACGAGCCATTTCACGTGAGACTTGCACACGCTGATAGGTAAAGACACCGAATATCGAGAGGATCACCAATAAAGAGACCAAAAACCTCGAAACAAACAGTGTCAGAAAAGGCTTTTCCATCGTGAGTCCATCACATACGCTATTGGTACGCCCCGCTAGCAGCATTAACAATCATGACCAATCGATCAATCGATCAATGCTCTAGCAGTTCTTCACACGTACCCACTACCGCTTTGCGATAGCCAGCTAATCTTCCTTGCGGGTAAGAGCAGCTAAGCAACTCTTAACTTGAATCGTCTGGTAATGCAAACACCTAACAGCGATATCTACCGCAAGCCCCCCTTACTACTCCTAGTACTGGCAATCCTCACCAGCACGCATCTGTTTGTTGTGCAACGACGGCAGAAGCCTTTAGTCACACGCAAAATAACACATAACGGCGTCACGCATAATGCTTTGTGCTACCCCAAGTACAACAGGCCACCTTGGTTTACAATGAAACATGATAGCGCTCAAAAAGCATTTCAGCACATCTATTTCCGTGCTTGTCTCATTCCGCCTTAAGTTACAACGTTTTATCTGACTTATAGCGACCAATACCCCACTCGTGAGAGTGGGGATAAGGTCGCATGTTTGGATAAAGTATTGCTCAGCTTTGTTGGACTGCAATGCGGCTCAATGCTCTGATTACATTTGTGATCTAATCATAAATCCGAAAAAAATGGCCTACTGTACGGTCGCTTGTCACAGTTGGTCAAATTGCTTCCAAAGATTCTACACCTTGATTTGCAAC
>CALXYZ010000271.1 GCA_944393075.1 uncultured Anaerobiospirillum sp.
GATGGAGGTTGCAAATCAAGGTTTAGCATCTTTGGAGGCAATTTGACCAACTGTGACAAGCGACCGTACAGTAGGAGAAGTGCCTGCTGCAGCCTTATGCGCAATGGTATTTGCGTCAGACTCTTGAGTAGACTTTCTCATGCGCTTAGCAAAGGCCTGCCACATCATGCGCTCAATTCTGAAGTCTCCACCTAAAGCGAAGATTAAATTTGCGAGCTTGTTGTGAACTTCAGACATAGAGGAGCTGACTGATTATTTTTAAAAGCCCGACAAACAAATGCTTTAGCGGCATTGCGGCTGTGCTGTGTTACTTGGGGCTAACTAAGCATTAAAAACCAAGAATGGCTTAAATAAAGGCTTTCTACTTTTCATGAAGCCATTATTCGTGTTCTCTCGCAACATAACCAAGCTTGCAAGAACCGCATAAAATCAAGCTTCGATAATTATTTGGTCTGCTCCTCTATGTCTGCAACTTGGTCATGCTGCTCTTAATGTGGGTAGTGCTGTGCTGCACTTTGGGAATGTGGACCTTTGATGCTGGCTACATGCTGCTGTTGCAAAAAGATGTTTAGTACTGGGCTTGGCGAGCCACGCAGGCCGGTAGGAACGTAGGTAGGCAGGTAGGCAGGTAGGTAGGCAGGTAGGCAGGTAGGCACGTTGCGCACACGCACAACAAAGCCACAAGGCTGCATCCTCGTGGTTTGGGCGCTGCGCTTGTGGCTTAGGTCATAGCAGGCTAAAGCTGATAGCTTGGTTTGGCTTTAGGCTTAGGCCCACATGTCATTAGTGTTGGAGTAGCCGGTGATCGAAATCTCCATGGTTGGACCGTCATAGGCATCTGGATTGATCACGTTCTCTAAGAAGTACTGGTGAATGAGCTCATCGCCCATAATAACACCTAAGTTCTCGCCCTTGTTGGACTCGATATACCAAGGAGTGCCAGGGGCAGTTAAGAACTCGTTGAGCTCGTCGGCGCTCTTGCGAGCAAAGTTGTCCACAGTTTGGTTGATCACATACAGGATAGCTGGAGGGCAGAGACGCTGTTCTAATGGGTTCTGTTGATCAGAGAAGTTAAGCTGATGGTGCATGTGGTCGAACAAGGCGCGAGGGAAAATAGGGCCTGCTTCCCAAGTGATTGGGCGCTCGTCGGTCAGGCGCATATCAAATAAGGCCATGACGCTGCCGTAGCTGCAATATAAAAGGCGTTGAGCCTTAGCTTGGTTGATGTAGTAGCTCTTGAGATAGCATCTCTTGATGATGTAGGTCAGAACCTGAGAACTACTAAAGAAAATTTCGCGCATTGCTCTTTCCTCACACGCCCACAAAACCTGTCACAGGCAGATCCCTAGAACATGCCTGCATTCCTGCCATGACGAAGATCAGCTGAACTTTAGCTTGTTTAAAGTCTCGCTGCTATCTGAACTAATGATAGTGATGTGCTGTACTTTGCGCAATACAGTCACAAAGATAGTTACACCATCACAGACATTTTTTTAGCTTAAAGCGCCTAGAACAGACATTTAGCGCATTATGCGCCATTTTCTAGCACATAACAGCTCTATCTTTGCGAAAACGCTGCCCATGTCGCGCTAATTGTGAACAGCTTGTGCAGAATTTGCGCCCAATAGGTCTTAAGCTCTAGCTTTAGCTTAAGACCTAGTGGACGATGGGAGGGGCTGAGCCTATGGACGCAGCAGCTCTTGGAATTGCTGCTCTTGCATGTCCTCAGGCTGAGATCTAAAGAAGAGACCAATGAGTACCATCAGTACCATGGCAATGTAGAGAATAAGATTGCCTAATTTGACAAAAATGGTGCTGCCTTGGGTTGGCTTGAAGTCGACGACAAGTACGCCCTCAGTATTGCGTGGCAAGGTTTCTACCACCTGACCCATTTCGTCGATATAGGCGGTAATACCGGAGTTGGTGATGCGGATCATCGGCTTTTGCATCTCCAACGAACGCATTCTGGCGATAGCTAAGTGCTCGTCAGGACCACGAGTGTTACCAAACCAAGAGTCGTTACTGACCATTAAGATGCCGTTGGTGTGCTCATCATGCAGCGAGATCATGAGCTCGGGGAAGATCGACTCATAGCAGATAGCTGGAATAAAGTGCAGATCATGCTCACGCAAGTACATCTGCTCTTGCTTAGCAGCACCATGGGTAAAGCTCGACATAGGGAAGTTAAAGATGGAGCCTAACTCACGGGTGTAGTCCTCAAAAGGCACCACCTCACCAAAAGGCACTAACTGTCTCTTGTCGTAATGCTGCACTAAGGATCCGTCTTCACTCTGACCTAAGAGGTAGATAGAGTTAAAGCTATAGCGCATATATCTCTGCTTTGGAGGCTTGGCAGTTGCAGTTGCCTCGCCAGATGCCGTACTAGGTGCAGTACTGTTCTCAATAGCCGTGGCGGTAGTGGCTGCTACAGCAGTGGCAGTGGCAGTGGCAGTTTCAGCTCCGTTAGTGGTTGTAGCAATGTCACTGCTCTGAGCTGGCGCCTCTTTTGAGACTGTACCCTGATTGTTATTGTCGACAATGATGGCATCAGAGCTCTCTATCAGCATGGCGGGTGTATCGTCTTTAGAGGCTGCCGCGGTGACTCCGTGGTCAGCTTCAGGTACAGGGTTAATAGGGATGCTGACAAGACGCTGAATGCCCAATAATATTGGAGTGTTTGTGGCATAAGCGTGAATGTTGAGATCGGAGATAAGTGGCTGTACCTGTTGAATAAAGACAGGGAGAGCTGACTCTGGCCAAATGATGAGGTCAGAGCTACCAAAGTGCTCCATGGTCAGATTGAGGTACTTCTCAATCGTTGGCATGGTGTGCTGTGAGTTCCATTTGATCTCTTGTGGGATGTTGCCCTGCACGCCTGCGATCTTGATGGTTGGCAGATCGGTGGTATAGCGGACACCGAGGGTAAAGATGCCTCCTAAAAATAGAATGGCTGCAATTGGCAGATAGATAAAGCGGCGCTCAATAGCTAGTGCGATTGCACCGGCACACACAAACAAAATCAAGGTGACGCCACGTACACCAACTAGTGGAGCATAGCCTGAGAAAGGGCCTTCTACGGCGATGTAGCCCAAGTACATCCAAGGGAAGCCTGTGAACAAGACGCCAATAATAAAGTCAGCGACAATCAGGGCTAAAGGCAAGAAGCAAAGTAAAAAGACGTTTTTGTAGAGGCGGCGCTGTACCCCCCTTTTGTCAGTCAGAACCGGCATGCGTAGGTTGTGCGTGAACATTCCGGGCATACCACCAGGCAGCATAGGACGCACATTCTCTAGCTGCTCCTCACGCTCATCAGCGTCACTGTCAATGTCTGCAGCTCTTTCTTTAGACTCTGCTTTAGCGGTGCTGTTAGTAGCAGTAGGCTTGTGTTTGAGAACAGCTACACCACGCTGAGGGAGGTCATCGCCTTCTTCATCATCGTTATCATCGTCATCGACGGCAATGTCGACGTTGCCGTCCATATTGGTATTAGTAGTGGCATGTGCTGTTGCTGTCGCGGCAGCTGCTGTAGCAGCGGCGGCTGGAGTTAGAACTGTGGTGGCCTTAATAGTGTTGTCTAGGTAAGCCTTGATCTCATCTGGGGAGAGTTTGCGCTGAGCAAAGCGGAACGCTACAGTGCCTAGGATGGCGTGAAAGATTGCAAGATAGGCAGCAAAAAGTACCTCAACTAGGATTGATAGAGGTAAAGGCAGTCCACCAAAACCGCTCATCACAAAGTTGAGCCAATCTAGGGTGATGCTATTGAGAGCGGTGAAGTAGATTAAAAGAGAGAAAAAGACCTGCTTCTTGGTCTTAAAAGAAGCTATCAGGCACAGCTCAAAGGCAAGACTGGCAATAGTAACGACCCAGAAGTGGTATGGGGCAAAGCCTAAGGTGGCAAGCAAGCCTAAGAACAGTGAGCTTACAGTAAGGCCTAACTTTGAGTGCAGTAGACGCACATAGGCGCGGCTCTCTGTAAAATCACTAATTGTGCGTGCAAGGTTTGCTAGCATCTCCAATGCTCCAAGGTCTCAAAGGCCCAAAGAAAAAGTGCAAGTGTTAAACTAGATATAAAATCAAGGCACGAACGCATCGTTACCCACCAAAAGCCATGAGAAAGCCCAGAAATAAGCCAAAACACAGCGCAGCAGTTGCGTCATTCAGTCCCAATCAGTCCCAATAGTGCAACCAAGGCACAAAGACCAAGATTTGAGGAGAGAGTGAGTACAACCAAGCGGGAAGCCTTGTTTTATCGGCTGTTCTGCGGCTATGCAAAAAGCCTTGTGTGTGCTGCCACACAAACAGAGCGCAATTTTAGCAAAAGCTAGCAAAACGCGCATTTGCATGCGGGATTTTTGGTTGGGGTGAGGGCTAAGGCCGAGCTGCTGCAAGTGAGCTCGTGCCCCCTCCTTTCTTTCCTTCCTTCCTTCCTCCATCCTTCTTTTATAGCAACCACCAACTCATCTATCCAGCCAACCATCGCCCAGCTTCTTTCCAAGCTTCTGTTAAGTCGAAACCCGATCA
>CALXYZ010000272.1 GCA_944393075.1 uncultured Anaerobiospirillum sp.
GATGGAGGTTGCAAATCAAGGTGTAGAATCTTTGGAAGCAATTTGACCAACTGTGACAAGCGACCGTACAGTAGGGCCAATTCCCTGAGGGTGAGGAGGCCTTAGATGAGTTCCAGCGCACTTGGGCACCATACTCAGGCAAGCTCGATAACGATCTCAACGCTAAAGTGCTGGCACAGCTTTGCGATAAGTTAGGTTCGGCCGTGTTAGTCACCCACTCCATGGGCGGCACCATTGGCTGGCGTACTCCTTTCTACACCGACACCGTAAAGGCCATTGTTGCTTTTGAGCCAAGTGGAACCCCATTTGTGTTCCCAGAGGGCGAAGTTCCAACTGTACGTCAGGCTAAGTTTGCGCCACTTACTGCCACTGCCATCGAAGTGCCTTTAGCAGATTTCGAAAAGCTCACCAAGATCCCAATGGTGCTGATCTTTGGTGATTACATTGCTCCAGAGGGGAGTGACTTGGTTGGCCCTGACAAGTGGGGAACTGAGTTCTTGATGGCCAAGGAGTTCGTGGTTGCTGTCAACCGCCACGGTGGTCAGTCCGAGCTGATCTCGTTACCTGAGCTTGGCATTAAGGGTAACTCCCACTTCTTAATGGCTGAGCGCAACAACGAGCAAGTCGCGGCCTTAGTGCAGGAGTGGCTCACCAAGCACGGCTTCTAGGCTCAAGCTCAAGCTCAAGCCAAAAGTCTAAAGCTCCATGAGCTCCTTAGTTCCTTGAGCTGCCTGAGCTCATCACCACTACCAGCTACAAGCCGCATGTGTCTTTGAATCGTAGTTGCAAGGCCTTGCGGCTTGGTTGTTTTTGGGGACGCAAATGTTGTGGGTAGGAACGCAATGAGAACTGATACTGCATGCGCCAATGGATTGATGGCCAATAAGTTAAAGGCTTGAGGCTTTAGTGAGGTGGTGATGTGATTTAGGGAAATTTAGACAAAAAGAGAGCGACTACAGCTAGGTGTAGCTTAGGAAAGGACTGCTTGTGCAGTAACAAGATTTTTATGTGTGCATAACAACTTTTTTAAGAACTAAGGACTTTAGCATAGTTCAATAGAGACGAAAATTAGGGTCACAATACGCCCAGCTGATTCCGCGGCGCGCGCACCGTTAGGAGGCCGAACGCATATGTGCCTTTCAAGGATTAAAGCCCTTAGTAAGTGCTATTTTAGTAGCACTTTAGATCGTAATCTAGAAAAATTCTTGAGATTGCTCCGGTAGTCGCAATATTTCTGGATTTTTTGGCCTAAAAATGCACTTTTGGTACTCACATTTTTTTTTTTAGCACGGTGCTTGTGGGGAGGCGGGGTCGAGCGAGCGCTGAAAATGAGGCAAAACACCTGTCAAAGCGCTTGTATACGTGCATCGCGCGGTGTGAGGGTTAAAATCGCTCACCCATTTCGTGATATACTTTTGCGATTAACAATGCCGTTTCATGCATATGGCGTGGGGACGGATTTGCGGTAGATAAGCTAGTGCTTTTATTGGAGTTGATTTCATGCCTGTTACCTTTATTGAGGGCATTAAGCCTTGTCAGGATGCGAAAGTTGCCATTGTAGTCTCGCGCTTCAATAGCTTTATTTGCGAACGTCTGCTTGAAGGTGCTCTCGATACCTTGAAAAGAGAAGGCCAAGTCAGCGATGACAACATCACTGTGGTGCGTGTACCAGGTGCTGTGGAAATCCCTCTTGCTCTGCAAGCTTTAGCCACTAGCGGTAAGTATGACGCTTTAATCGCATTAGGCTGCGTCATCCGCGGTGCTACCTACCACTTTGAGGTGGTGGCTAACGAGAGTGCTAAAGGTATTACCCAAGTGACTCTGCAAAACAACGTCATTGTTGCTAATGGCGTTTTAACCACCAACACCATTGACGAGGCCGTGCAGCGCGCCGGCTCTAAGGCGGGCAATAAGGGCTGTGAAGCTGCTAGCGCTGCCTTAGAGATGATCAACGTGATGCGCCAGATCAAGGCCTAATTAACCCCATAGCCTTAAGCTTATAAGGCCCCATCATTTGCGGTATAAACCGCAGGTTTAACCTGTGGGTTAACGTGTGTTTTAACCGTGTGTTCGGGCCTAGGCAAACATGACATCTCAAAGCTATAAAGCTTTGTTTTCTGTTGAGATTGAGGCCCTGTCTATAGCCGCAAGCTTATAGCTGGGCCTTAGACTTGTCTGAAACAAGCTCTTTTTAGCTTTTGCCATCATCAGCCATTATTCGCTTTAGCTCTAGTTGTAGTTATATGGCTCATTATCGCCGCTGAGGCGCGGATGAGCTGTAGCACACGTCAGAACATCCTTAGTAGGTAACTAAGCTCAATCTCTTTGGCTCCATGTCTGTTGGGGAGCGGAGAGGTAGGGGATGATGTTTTGCGGAGCGCTCAGGTAGAGCTTGTATTTTGAGGTTTATTTTTATGGATCAAACTGAGGGCGCAGTTACTCCAGCGATGCGCCATAAGGCTCGCCACTTTGCGCTTCAGGCCATTTATCAATGGCAAATGAACAAGATGCCAGCAACCGAGATTGAGCGTCAGTTCTTAGAAGATCAGCCAGTGCAGGGTGCTGATCTTGAGTACATGCACGACTTAATCCAAGGCGTGGTCGCTAACTGTGAGTACCTTGATTCGGTATTTGAGCCTTTCTTATCGCGTCCTTTAGCTGATTTAGATCAGGTTGATAAGGCCATCTTACGTCTAGGCACCTTTGAGCTGAAGTATCGCCAAGAGGTTCCATTTAAGGTGGTGCTCAATGAGGCCATCATGCTGGCTAAGTCTTTTGCCGAGCAAGATAGCCACAAGTTCGTCAACGGTGTGCTGGATAAGGTCGTTAAGTCCATGCGCACTGGTTCGAATGCTAAGTAGCTAGCTAAGAGCAAGCGCTCAAGCTGTTAGCAGCAGCTAGACGCTGCAAGTAGCAGCAGCTAGACGCTGCAAGTAGCAGCTGCTAGACGCTGCAAGTAGCAGCTGCTGTAGCTGCCGTTTGCTTTTCGTAGGCCTCAAGGTTATTGGTGCAAGGACGTGCCGTAGCCGTGGGGTTTACGTTTGCGTTTTCGCGTTTTCGCGTTTTTGTGTGGTGCTTGAGATAGAAAGTGGTGTTGGCATGTTGTTGACTGATATTGTTGACGCATGCTGCAGCCTGCACGCTGATGCTGCTTTCTGGGAACAAATGTTTTTTAGTGGTCTAAGGTTGTGCCATGGTCAGTGATGAGTTTGCCTTTATCCATAGGTATTTTGCCAACTTAAATCCAGCACTCGTGAAGCGAGCTAAGTCTAATGGTTTGGTTTTAGGTATTGGTGATGATGCCGCTTTGGTGCAATTAAACGGTACCTATGCTGTCACCACTGATAGCCTGATTGAACAGGTGCATTTCTTCCCTAACTTCCCAGCTAAGATCCTCGGTGCCCGCTCCTTAGAGGTCAACTTCTCTGATCTCTATGCTATGGGTGCATTGCCTCAGTATGTCACGCTCTCTTTAGAGATCCCTGAGCGCTACATGGACTTTGATGAGTTCTGGTCGGCTTATTCTGATGGCTTGGCTGAGTGCTTAGAGCGTCACAACTGCACCTTAATTGGCGGTAACATTACCCACACCATCAACCGTGCTGCTCCTTTAGCTATTTCGGTGACTGCTTTTGGTAAGCAGGTGGACGACAACAAGTCGCTGCGCCGCAATGCTGCTAAGGTCGGTGATCTTATTTATGTGACCGGTTCGTTAGGCGCTAATGGCTTGTACGTTAAGAGCTGCTACAACAACACTCTGCGTACCTTAGATAGCGATGTGCGCCGCTATTTTGAGAAGCATGCTTATTTCTACGACCCTCATATGGCTGACTTCATCAAGGTCTTGGTCAACTACTCTAGTTGTGCCATTGATGTATCAGATGGCCTGTTAGGTGATCTGAGCCATATCTTGATGCAATCGCGCTGTGGTGCTCTCTTAAATTACGAGAGCCTGCCATTAGATCGCATTTCAAGCGCCCTGTTAGAGGAACTAAAGGTCTCACCCAAGTCATTACTCAAGCAGGCTTTGAGTGCTGGTGGTGATTACAACCTCGTATTCACCTTAGATCCAAAGCGCAAAGACAAGTTTGAGCGTGAGCTGAAGTTAAACCCAGCTTTAGCAGACTTTATGGTGACGCCAATTGGTGAGGTCATTGAGCTCAACTCCGAGCGCTTCGGTGACAATGACTTAGCCACAGATGGTGGTCTGATCACCATCGTCAACAACAATAACGAGGAAGTCACTCTGCGCTTAGGCAGTGGTTCTTATAACCACTTCATTGCTCATAGCTAAGCTAAGCAAGCACTGCACAGTGCAGCACAGTGCGGCTCTGAGCTGCACAGAGTTGCATAGAGCAACAAGCATGTGATCAGTGTGTTGATTGCTTTACGTGGCCCTAGGGGCACACTAAGTTTGCAGCATTACAATGCTGCTCTAAATAAGAGAACTTCTACAAATCAAGCCAAATGGCTTATTTATCTCATTTGTTGGTTCCTGATAGGAACCGGCCGACTGTCTA
>CALXYZ010000273.1 GCA_944393075.1 uncultured Anaerobiospirillum sp.
GTCGGCTGGGGCAGTATCGTTACCAAACGCTTCACCGAGCCTAACGTTATCATTGCAGGCACACCTGCCAAGATTGTGAAGCGTGGCATTAACTGGGATCGCAAGAGTCTCAACAAGTATATTGCCGAACATGGACTGAAAGATGAAGCTTAGTCCAAAAGCCCAAGCTCAACCCCAAGCTCAAACCCCAACCCCCCCAAAGAACCGCTTAGTCTTCAGCAAAGCTACTCAGCACTTGATGTGCTTGCAGCCTCCTCTGGTGCTGACTCTGAAGCTGAGTCTGTAACGCCTTCTGCAGCTTCAGCCTCAACCGAAGTCTCAGCAGCCGCCTCTGGTGAAGCTTCTGGTGAAGTCTCAGCCGAAGCGTTCTCAGCAACGCTCGGGGCTTCAAGCTCAAGGCTCAGAGGTGGAGCTGTTACCACCTCAGCCTCGCTATCTGGAATACCGTCTCCATTAAGGTCTAATGGAGCAGCGAGGCTATTAAGTAAAGGTGCGAGCAAGAGCAAGTTATCGCCATATTGCTTAGCTCCTAGGTCACGTAGCTTCTGCGCAAACTCTGGCTTCTCACGAATGGCATGACGCGAGAAAATGATGCTGCCCTTCTCTACCAAACACTTTTCTAAGTCCTGCTCTTGGTCTAAGAGCTCAAAGCGCTTGTCGTAGACATTGATGCTGTAGCTGTTACGGTAGCGATAGGCACAGACCTGAGTGGAAGCACCTTGGTCAATGACCTTAGTGATCTCATTGGCCATTGAACCTACACCGATATAGCCATTTAAAAATGGCAGGGCCAAACCTAAACAGAAGATAAAGCCCAAGGTACCTACACCGGTTGCAGCCAAAGCAAACAAGAACAGGCGGCTAACCAAGAAGATGATGGCATTAGCACTGACAAAAGCCAGCACACCGAAAGCGATGCCAATCATTGGTGATTGCAGGTATGGGTACTTGTTGTAAAGCACGAAGTAAGCAACTACCAGCGCCACATACACCAGCAAAGGCAACAGCAGCGACAATGTCAAACAACATGGCAGTTTGACGCGATCACTCTTCATGTTAAGGCCAGACAAGAGATAGCCTGAGCCCACAATCTCCAAGCCCCAGCGACGCACACCTGGCAAACGAATACCTTGCCCGGCATCACCACTGATGGCAGAAGCGGAGCCATCCTTATCATCTGCTTGTAAACCATGCTCTAAAGCAGCACCAGAACCAATGACGCTAGCAGGCGGCATCTTACTCTTTGCAGCCGCATTAACAGCGTTAGCAGCAGCGGCAGCGGAGGAAGCAGTCGTGGTTGCAGGAGCAGCCCAATCGCTCTGCTCACTATTTTTGTCTTGGGTAGCAGCAAAGGCCTGGTTTGAGTTTTGGCCTTGGCCTTGGCTCTGGCCTAAGTCGTGCTCAAGGTTGTGGTCTTGATATCGATTCTGATCTCGGTCTTGACTGAGGCTGTGCTCTAAGACCTCTTCCAAACCTCCATCAAGCTGAATGATGTTGTCACTGCCATCGGCAGCAGCGGCCTCATGAGCAACAGCGCTTGCCTCATCAGAGGAAGTCACAGCCTTTACAGTGCCATTAGAGGCATCTTTGTTAGAGCTGTTAGCAACGACCTGAGCTACAAGAACTTCGCGTGCGATCTTAGCATCGCGTTCCTTTTGCCAACGTACACGCTCGTGCAGATGGCGATAGGACAACACTGTGTAGTAGTACAAAGTTGGTACTGCTGGTAAGAAATAGATCTCAAGCTTAGAAGAAGGGATCGACAGAACCAACAAAACAGCAAGAGAGAAGAACAAGCAAGCTTGGAGCTTTAAACCCAAGGCTGGAGGCTCGGAACTCACACTTACTGCATTTACAGGAGCTTCCTTGGTATCCGTGACAGTCTTAGTGGTCTTAGTAGCCTTAGAGCCATTAGTGCCCTTAGCAGCAGATGCGCTAGTAGCAGTCTCAGCAGGAGCTGCTGCTGCACTTTCGGCTGTGACAGATGCTGTTGTGGCAAGAGAGCCTGAGCCCAACCCCAGAGCTGCGACCTTTCGTGCACGGCGATTAGCCAGTACTTCAACTATCTGGCTGATCATGAAGTACAAGGTACACAGAGCAATAGGCAGTGACAGTACAGGGTAATAAACCAAGAAGTAGTAGAAAGGCTCTGGATGACCTAAGTTACCTGAGAGACGCTCTGCACTTTGCTTGATAAAGAGGTTCTCAAGGTAGGCACTACCACCCTCTAAATAGACGACAGCAGCCCATACCGTACAGCAAAGCAGAATAATGAGGATGTAGTAAGGACGGAAGATCTTAAAGAAGTGCTTGAGGTCTTTGTTGACCAGCAAAACCATAATCAAGGCCACAAGCGGCATGATGAGGGCATATGGGCCTTTGATAAAGATGCCAAAGAACAAGCACAGAGGAATGGCTAAATTGCCGTACTTAACACGCTCTTGGGCTACAACATCAGGGCCGACTACCGAGGCGGGAACTACACCATCGCCCACCACGGCGTTAGGTCTTTGCAAATGAGCGTTTTTCAAGAGCTCGTAGCGGCGTATCAGTTTGACATAGGCACACAGCATCACTGCACTGAAGATCATGTCCATGCGACCTAAAAGCGAGGCCACATCAACAAAGAGCAGTGAACCCATGCCCAACATGATCAAAAGACGCTCTTGATGTCTAAAGTTGCTAGCAAAAGCTCGGTCTAATATACCGATGGTAAAGACTAAGGATAGTACCGAGATAAAGAGCACAAAGCTCATCGCACCTGAAGCGCCGAACAGCCACAGGCCTATCATGCACAGCCACAAATAAAATGGTGGCTTATCGGCATATGGCGCGCCGTCATGATAGAAGGTAAAGAAAGCACCACGATCTAAGGCGTCTTGAGCAATGCCCAAGTAGTTGAGCTCATTTAGGAGATTGAAGTCTCGCAGCAATACCGCAGGCATAAAAGCCAGCAGCACAATCAGTAGCGTTGCTAAGTAGATGCGATTTGATTTCATACAAAAAAGCCCAACTCTATGGCAAAAGCATACTCTCGCGCATGCGCACTAAAAGCTCTCAGATCTATTCTTCTTTTGCCGCCATCTTGATGTCAGCGTTACCCACTGAGCTACCTGAAGCCACATCTAAAGAGCTATCAGCAGCACTATTGGTATCGCCCTCTCCTTCCTTAGTAGCGGATGATGCTTAATTGTCTTTGGTAGTGGTAGTTGCAGTTGCAGTGTCAGTTGCACTGGCGCCTGCACTAGCTGCGGCCGAAACAGTAGCAGTAGCAGCTTGATGCTTGTGGTAAAGCATAATGTTGCGGGCATAAGTAACCAAGCCGCCAGCCTGACCTAAGATCAGCACGATATCGAGACGATAGATACCGTAGATTTGCACCAACAAAGCTGCCATTAAGCTGAAGTACCAAAACATTGGTGGGAGCACCGATTGCTTTTGTCGATGCGAAATCACCATTTGATAGATGAAGCGAAAGGTAAAGAGGAACTGGCCTAACATGCCGATAGCCAGCCAGATATAAGGAATGGTCTCTTGATTGAGGAAGACAGCTCTAAAAGCAGCAATACCACCTTGGTACAGCTCCAACCCAAGCAAAATAATTGGCGACAAGACCAGCAATGCAGATATGATCAGACCAACACGCTTGAGCTCACCTTTAAGCTTAAGGTTGTAGACGTAGACATAGAATGACACTAGCTGTCCTAACAAAATGGCTAAATCCTCACGCAAATAGCCATAGAAGCTCATAGTAAGAGCTCCTAAGAGCGACAACCACCAAAACAACGCCGGATTCACTACCGCACGGGCGCGCTCAGACATAATCCACTGCACGAGCATGCGTGCCATAAAGGCAAGCTGCGCCACCAAGCCAACGGCCGTATACCAGCTAATGATAGCCATCTACCCAACTCTCTCCACGCCACACACTACCACTAACGCTTACGCTGTTTTAGCTGACTTAGCTATTACACCAAGCACTATGCTCTTACAAACTTAGCGTTAGCTTATAGCCAGCACAAAAACGACGGCACTAAGTGTACACCGCTCAGGACGATGCACCAAATCACCAAGCACTCACTTTTGGGGCACCTCAGGCGTACTTATGGTTAGCTGCTACCTCACTCCTTATCTCAGCGATTAATCGACGCGACAAAGCCCAGCAGACACCCTCTATCTAAGGATCGCTGGGGCTTAAGCGCTCAGGCTCTCTGAATCCCAAGAATCTGCCCACGCCGTACTGTTTGCAGTCATGCACCTCCTCACAATAACTTCACAAAAGTAAATCATAACATGATTACGGACAAGCATATCTCTAGATATATACAAATTTATTTAGCAGCTGTATCGGGGCGCAAAATCAAGAGTTACAGGAAAAGGGAATACAAAGTAAGCTTCCAATCTTTCCTTTTGCCTTATAAACACGTAACTCCATAATGCTTGTGTGCTCAAAAGCACAAACAG
>CALXYZ010000274.1 GCA_944393075.1 uncultured Anaerobiospirillum sp.
ACCCGCCGAAGCTACAGAGGGTAAGACCTCTGACTAGCCGTAGGAATCCCCTCTCGTAAGAGAGGGGAGGATGTCAACGCGTGTTATCCCAAATTAGCACCGTGCCTTTTGTCGGCAAGCGTGCGATTTTTGCGCAAAGTCCTAGGAACTTAGCGCTTTTTGCTTTAGAGTAATAGTTAAGGCCACATAAAAGCTCAGTTGCCTTGCTTTTTCTGCAGCTTATTAAGTGCTCTGTCAGCGGTCGTTTTTGTTCTTTTTCCTCTCTTTTTTGGCTCTTTTCTCATTTTTCTCGCCGCTAAATCACCTTTTTGCCAAAGATTAAGCTCTGTTGGTCGAATCGCGCATAAGCGCTCAAATAAAGCGCCCAAACAACCAACCACCGTGTCACCGAACCCAAGCCCGTGCTCGTGCACCAACGTTCGCGTGCACAGTGAGCAGAAACGTAGTGGCGCTCAGTTCGATCCTGCATCATCTTCGGTGTTTCGGTGCGGCACTTGCAGCTAAAGAGTTGTTATGGTCAAACATCACAAACGCTGTGGAACAGTCGTTGTCATGGTCGTGACAAAGCATAAGGCGCAGGCACCAAGGCCCTTTGTCAGCAGGACCGCGGGGGTTGTTATGATTGATTTTCAGAATATTGGCACCGAGGCATCATTAGCCACTATCTACCCACAAATCGAGGCTTTCTACGAGCAAGAGCTCAAGTTACATCGCATCCATGTCAGCGATAATCTGTTTTTGAGTGCCTTAGAGTTAAAAGCCCCAGCTGGTAGTCAAGGAGTGAGCTTAGACGACAGCTCTAATACCCTCGTCATTGTTGCTGGTAGAGCAGAAACCGAGCACAAGTATGCCGAGCTCTTGTATCACCTCAAGGACACAGGTCTTCGAGTTATCGTGTGTTTTGTTCGTGGTCAAGGCCAGTCTTCTATGGTTTTGTATGACAGCAACAAGTGCCACGTTGAGCGCTTCTTGCACTATAGACAAGACTTGGAGAACATCTTAATCTACTTAGATGTGGGGCCTAACTTCAAGCTTATGGGCTTTTCCTTAGGTGGCCTGATCTCTTTGGAGTTCTGTTTCAACACCACCTACAAGTACAAGCCACAATCATTAGTGCTGATCGCTCCATTCTTGAGTATCAACTACCCGATTCCAAGAAAGCTGTTGTACTCGGTCTTCTATCCTGTGCTCAAGGTGCTGTGCAACATCAGATCGTTTGCGCTGGCTTACACCCCACATGGCAAGGAGTATGTGCGCATTCCTTTTGAGGAGAACTTCCACTCCCACAGCCTGATTCGCTATGACCTGTACCACGACTACTACGCCAACCACCCACAGTTAGCGTTAGCTGGCCCTACGTACAAGTTTGTGAAGTGCTGTCTCCAAGCCCAGCGTCGTCTGCAAAAGATCAAGTGCAGCTTTAATTTCCCAACGCTGTGCATGGGCGCGGGTGCTGATATGGTGGTGTCGACTAAAGCTACCCAAGAGTTCTGTGCAGCACACCAGCATGATCCAGTACCACCACGCTATGAGCTCATTCCTCATGCTTACCACGACATCTTAAATGAGGCTGATAGCTACCGTAATCCAGCTCTCATCAAAGCTTTAAACTTCCTCTTTAACGGCACTACTGAGGTCAAGGAGAGTAAGAACCAAGCAGACGGAGCTAATGCTAAGAGCCAAGCTGCCGCAGCAGCAGCCGCAAAAGCAACTGCTAGCAGGTAGCAGTAAAAGCCCCACAACCTCTGGTAGCTGAAACCTAGCGGCCAATGTTATACACTAGCCGCTAGGCTTAGAGCACCATCTCCAGACTTAGAGGAGCAGACCAAATAATTATCGAAGCTTGATTTTATGCGGTTCTTGCAAGCTTGGTTATGTTGCAAGAGGACAAGAATAAAGGCTTCATGAAAAGTAAAAATCCTTTATTTAAACCATTCTTGGTTTTTAATGCTTAGTTTGCTTCAAGTAACGCAACACAGCCATAATGCCGCTCTTGCCTTTGTTTATCAGGCTTTTAAAAATAATCAGTCTGCTCCTCTATGTCTGATCTCATCGCCGTATCCCATATTTCTTTCATGTTGTTCTAAGCAGAGCAGCTGTCTGTATGTTTGTTTGTCTTACCGTCTGCCTTTTACTCTTTCTTCTTGCCTGATTTGTAGCTGTAGAGCGTGTTGCTAACAATGAGCAAAAAAAGCTGCTTCACGCGGAGCTAGTGGCAGTTGAATGGGCTGGGGGTTTAGTTGTGGCAAGGCGGATTTTGGCCTGCTTTTAGAGGTAAAATGCTCAGTTGCCTATGGCTCACTTGATTACTTTTAGGTTACTAGTTGGGTAGTAGGAGCGGTTTTCCTTTTTGGTTGGTGGCTGCGGCCACTTAATTGGCTTTTGCGCGAGGATGGCTTAGATGTCTGAGATGGCTGAAGAGAACAAGATTCCGGTAAACATCATCACCGGCTTTTTAGGTAGTGGTAAGACCACCTTGCTCAATAAGTGGGTCAACACTGACGAGTTTAAAGACACCTTAGTGCTCATCAATGAGTTTGGTGATGTGGGCTTAGACCACGAATTAGTGCAGTCGGTGGATGACACTGTGGTACTGTTAGGTTCAGGCTGTATCTGCTGCACTCTGCAAGGTGAGCTGATTCAGTCTTTAGCTACCAACCTCATAAAGTCACAGCAGGGTCTTATTCCTAAGTTCAAGCGCGTCTTGATCGAAACCACTGGTCTTGCTGATCCTGCAGGAGTGATCAGCACCCTCAATAACGATGACTTCTGCCTTGAGAACTATGTGTTTGATGGCACTGTGACCGTGTTAGATGGCCAGTTTGTGCGTGAACAGCTGCAAAAGCAGTATGAGGCTGTAAAGCAGATTGCTCTTGCTGACATCATCTTGGTTTCTAAGACTGATCTTATCGACGTTGATGAGATTGAGGCTATCTACGATGTGGCTCGCCACATCAACTCCTCAGCCAAGATCTACCCAGTTGTTAAGGGCAATATCACCCCAAAGATTATCGAAGAGATTGGCCCTTACAAGAACTCTGATCGCAACGATACCGCTAAGATCAACTCGTGGATCCAAATTAAAATCCCAGAGGGTACTGCTGTTGCCGGTGCTGCAAGTGCTACAGGTGATGCTGCTGCCATCAAGTTAGCATCCCCACTGCGTCCTGCAAGCGTTGATTTTGAGGCTGCAGTGGCCAAGCCACGCATTATTGCTCACACCAATATCGAGAGCTTTGCCATCGTGCGCCATGAGCCAATCAACTCGCTGGCGCTCTTAGCTGCCGTCAACTTAGTGCAACAGCAATACGGCGATTCGATTTTACGTCTTAAGGGTATCTTAGACATCGAAGGCCAAGATAAGCCTGTCATCATTCACGGTGTCCAAGGTCAGCTCTACCCTATCTCGCAAATGGATGCTTGGCCAGAGGGGGAGGAGCACCAATCCAAGCTCGTCTTTATCGTGCGCGCCACTGTGTTAGAGCAGATTAAGCACCTCTTTACCCAGTCCTTAGACCATCCAGATAGCTCTACCATTCAGTACTACCAAGAGATCATCAACGGGGCTCTCAATGGTGATGGTGAAGAGGAAGGCGTCGAAGAGATCGACCTCAGCGGTGCTTACGACAACAAGTAAGGCGTAAGGCACTTCAGCTCACAGTCTACTGTCCATAGAAAGCTGTCGCTGTTCATAGCGGCAGCGGCCAAGGCTCAAGCCGAGCCCTTAGGCCTAGGCCTAGGGCCTGCGGACTGACAGCTGACAAAATAAAGCCCCAAGTCCACTTAGTGGACTTGGGGCTTTGTAGTTATGGCCGCGGCGGAGACGCCTCGGCAGAGCTCACTGCCACGTGCAGCGGCGGCAGTGGCTATTTGCTCGCGTTGTAGGCCCTACCTTGCAACACGTTATCCATGCGCTTTAAAGCCTCCTCTAATACTGACAGTGGTGAGGCTAAGTTAAAACGGATAAAGAGCTTGTAGTCAGGTGAGAACTGCGAGCCTAAGTAGATGGCCACGCGTGCCTTATCGATAAAGAACTCCTTGAGCTCCTCTTCGGTCTTGAAGTAAGCACTAAGGTCAATCCATAAGAGGTAGCTACCCTCACGCTTGGCAATGTGGCACTTAGGGAAGAGCTCAGCAAAGCGCGATCTAAATACACGCTCACATTCGTCTAAGTAGACCTTGAGGTCAGTAATGTACTGATCACATTCAGTGTAGGCACTGATCAGCGCAGCATTGAAGAAAGCATTTGGATTGTGCTCACCAATGCGCGAGATCTCATCGCGGAAACGAGCCCTTAACTTGTCGTTAGAGATGACCAAGAACGAACCGACTAAGCCTGGGATGTTAAAGGTCTTAGCTGGGGATGAGGCCGCATTGAAACGTCCTTACATCCCATTGTTGTCTACTCAAGCTTCTTGGTCTGATGAGGAGACAGTGGCCATCTATCCCAACAGATG
>CALXYZ010000275.1 GCA_944393075.1 uncultured Anaerobiospirillum sp.
GGCGAGTGCTTAATCACTGCTGACCACGGTAACTGCGAGCGCATGAAGGACATGACCACTGGTCAGCCATACACCGCTCACACCAACTTACCAGTGCCATTCATCTATGTTGGTCGTAAGGCCACCATGCGTACTGGCGGTCGCTTAAGCGATATCGCTCCTACCATGCTCTATCTGTTAGGCATGGAAATTCCAAAGGAGATGACTGGTACCTCCATCATCACCTTAGAGGAATAGGATCTAAAGAAAAGCATAAGCACATCAGATCAGATCAGGAACACCGCTACTACGTAGTACCACTACTGTGTTCCTGCTTATTGTGTTTCCTCTTTGCGCCATCTACTTGGTTCTAATTGGATGGTGGAGAGAATCGACAAACCGCCGCTGCAAGGTTCTTGTTGCGGCGGTTTTGTTTGGAGCAACAAAACTCCATAGCTTGCTCTAGCTTACTCTTACCACTGCCACAAAAACGTGCACTGCCTACAGACTTAGTTTCAGTCTCAGCCATATCCAAAATGCTCCCAGCCTTGACAAGGCAGTTGTGCACTTATTAGTTGTACTCTAGCTCCAAGCGTATGCCAATCAAGCTGTGTAGAGCTCACACAAACCAAAATGATGGCTTTTAAGCAATGGCTTTCTTATGCCATCCAAGTGACAAAAAACCTAATGCAATCCTTTGCACAAGGATGCCAGCAAAGGCCGAGTACTAGTGGTTTTCCATCACTCCTAGTCACTCATTTCTCTGCAAAAATACGTTCTCTTGCTCTCGAAAAAGTGTAGTTTTCGTACATTCATGCGTATCTATCAAAAAATAATCACGCACCAAAATAAAGCAGCATTTTGTGCCCAAGTGAATTTAAATCACTCAAAAGTACGCACGCAACTTGCTATCGTGCGTTTTGTGCTAAAACACATTGAGCACAATGCACATTTTTTAATAGCTACATCATAGATGATCTATGGCTTTTGCTTGACTGATGGTTTTCGTGCCATCATAATTCCGCCCCATTGAAAGCGTTCAACTTACGGCGACATAAGCACGAATCCCGAGCCAATAAGCCAATTTATTACGTTTATTTCGGGTTTAGCGCAACGTTTGCGCCGTCAGGTGTTTAGATTTAGTCTGCAAACACCTGCTCAAGTTGGTGCCGATGGAAATACATGTAAAGGCACTGCTCCCCAAGCGGTGAGGAACATGTAGACCCGCTGTGATCTACACCATCCCCATGGTGATGCTCATGGTAGGCGCGCAGGTATCAGACAAGCATCAGGCAAGTAATAGGCAAATAAGCGGCACGGATTTAGGTGCATACGCATTAAGCTCAAAGAGATTACTCCTTACTCCTTGTACTCCTTGCTTTATGCTTTTGCGCATACTCCTTACCTTACCACTCTTTCCTAGATTCGCGCTCTCGTTTACCTTCCCTTGCTTCATGCTTGTCACCCCATACCGTGAAGTAGAGCTCACGGTTGCAACGCTAAGCAATAAACAAAAACCAAGCGATAATCGATGACTGATGACTGTTTTCTGCAGATGCTCAGGAGAAGGTAGAGCAGATGGCTGTCACAGCAACATCGAGAAAAGTAGTCCCGCTATGAGGTGATAAAAAATCGCATAAATTCCTCATTTGCGATCTTCCTATCAACTCTCATGGTTGGGGCAAGCGGATCTTTCACTGACTGAAGAAATTGGTGAGTTCGACGTTAAGAAACTAAGATGCACCAGTTTACCTGATGCATAAGACCGACTCCCACAGGGAACCTAGAGCTTATGCGAGCTTAGGCTCAAGCTCAGGTAGGCCGTGTATCCTACGTCGTAAGCTTGCTAATTGCTTTATTTTGTTGTTTTAGTAGGAGACAGCAAATGCAGTACGCCCAAATCAAGCGCGGCTTTGCACCGATCAATGATTTTGGTTTCAAGGACAGCATGAAGGCCTTTCGTTTTAACGAGCGTGGAAACATCTACTCGCTCATTAGCAAGAAGGTTTTCAGCCCTAGCACTGCTTCTTCCACTTTGCTGCATTCGAAGAGCTTCTAACAAGAGCCTCGTGCTCACTGCTGACGACAACAACGCTCCGAACTAACAGCACGCGGTAGCCGCCTCAAGCTCAAGAGCGTGCAACTACGCGGAGCACCGACTCAGATGCCACATGCTTAAACGTGTCGCAGCAGCTGCTTACAGCGCCAACATACAAGCGCTCTAAATGGCTTTTCGAATTGCCTTGGAGATGCGGTACCAAAAGCTTTAGATCGTAGAACACTAAAGCCCGCCCACAGAAGTCATTTGCGTGCTTGTCCGATCCACTCAACAAGGCACCTCGCTGCCGCGTCTAACCTAATTTCAGATCGTGCGCGCAGCTGAGCTTCAGGCTCTAATAGCCTGCCATCAGTTCACAAAAGTCTGCACCATCGGACTTGAATGATTTTCAGAAAAAGCATCTTGCACCTGAAAGGCCAAGATGCTTTTTTATGGCCGACCGTTGACTACTACTACTACTACTTAACAGGCACATGCTCAACATATTCCGCTGCAAATTCGCCAGTTGCGCCATCGTACACCACATCAAATCGATGCAGCTTTGTCCCCTCCATAACTAAGGAGCGGCCATAGTCTCGACTCATGATCTGTAAGCACCCTTTATCCAACTTGCTGGTAACGCTAGTCGACTCCTGATCACGTTTGAGCTTTAGCTCCAACACCAGCGCATCAGAGCCATCGCTGACCACCAAATCAATACGCCCCTTGTGCTCTACAACCTCTTGCCTAACAAACGACGTGATGTCTATTGGTAATGGCGGCTCGTGCGCGATTTTTGTCGAAGCACAAGTAATATCACGCCCAGTGTCTGCAACCCACTCATCGCTAACTAACTGATCCGCGGCCATCACTCCTCCTTTACTTAACTTACCACCATCAAAAAGTTAAAAACCCACAGACCTACGCGGTTTTTCCTTATACCGAGTATGGCTGTGGGCTCAAGATCTTTCAGATCTGATGTGTTGACGGCAGGCTGTTAGCTTAGCTACCAGAGACAGTGATGTTTGGCAGCATGATGGAGCCCATCTTGATGCGGTAGCGCTCGTCGTAGTCGTTACCCACGTAGGCGATCGAAGAGAACATGTCCTTTAAGTTAGCGGCGATAGTTACTTCGTTTACGGCGTGCACACGCTTGCCATTCTCAAAGTAGTAACCACTAGCACCACGGCTGTAATTACCGTTGATGATGTTGACGCCCTGTCCCATTAACGAGGTCACCACCAGACCTGATCCCGCCTCTTTGAGCATGTCCTCAAAACTTAAGGTGTGAGCCTTATCTGCAATCACAAAAAGATTGTAGGAACCAGAGGCATGACCATTGTTCTGCATCTTCATTTTGCGTGAGGTGTAGGTGTCTAACAGGTAATTGCACAATACGCCATCTTTGATGAGATCCATTGGCTTGGTTGCCACACCATCACGATCGAAGTTAGCAGAGCTTAAACCACCCTTTACCCATGGATCTTCTTTGATCGATAAGAACTCAGGGAAAATGCTCTTACCTAAGCTCTCGCAGAGGAACGAGCTATTGCGGTATAGAAGCTTGCCAGAAATCGCATTTAAAAATGGATTTATTAAGCTTTGCGCGGCTGAGCGGGTTAAGATCACGTTATAAGTTCCAGTCTTAACCTGAGTTGCGCCCATCTTCTCTAAGGTATGCTCAATAGCCTCGTCCACAACACGCTCATCATCCCAGAGCTTAGAATAGTCGCGGCTGATGGAGCTGCTGCCAGAGCGCTGCATCTCCTCACCTTTCTCAGCAATGAAAGAGATGTCCTTAGAGCAGTCAGAGGTGATCTTGCTACCAACAAAGCCATTGCTACTGGCCATGGTGTCGATACCATACCAAGTGTAGTAGGAGGCACCATCAGACTCACGTAAGCCTTGCTCTTTAAACTGTGCAACCTTCTCTGTACCCACACGATCAAGCTCAATGGCGCGCTTGACCACAGTATCTGGGTCTTCTTCATATGGGTAGCACAGCTCTAAGTCGCGATCACCTTTGTACAAAAGCTCAGCTTCGCATAGACCCGAGCAATCATCAGGAGAGGTGTACTCACATAAGTTGAGGGCTGAAGCCACCACTTCCTTGAGCTTATCTAAGTTGAGATCGGTAGTAGCAGCCATACCGTTACGCATGCCCTTACTGACGGTCACGCCTAAGGACTGAAGCTGGTTGAACTCTAAGTTCTCCACCTCACAATGGCGAGAGCTAACTTCTAGGCCCTTACCACCATTGATGCGCACCATAGCTTCATCGGCACCCATAGCACGGGCCATTTCCACTACCTGCGAGGCTAAGTCCTCATATTGCTTCTGCCGCTCACTAATATGTGCAAAGTACGTCATCTTTTGCCTCGATCTCAAATCGTGCTGTCTTTCTGTCTGGCTGTTCTATTTAAGCTTG
>CALXYZ010000276.1 GCA_944393075.1 uncultured Anaerobiospirillum sp.
AAAGTCGATTAATTTTCGGTTCTGATTCTACTAAACACATGTAAAGCTGCCTAGGGTACCTTATTTGCACCAGATACTTCTGAAGCTATACGTTGTGATCACCAAATGAAAAATAGTGACCAGCTAACGTCGATCTAAAGCCGTACTCAGATTTGCCTTAAATATGCGGGTTTGTTGCGGCAGATGATACGAATAGTGCCATTCAGCCGTTCACCCTATTTGATAATTTCAGGTTACGCCGCTGGACTCGGTACTCATATGTCGAACAATCGCTTTTAAACAACCAGCTTCCATCATTCATACGCCGCAAATCCCCAAAAAACACACTACTTCCTGAGGAGGCGTCTTTTGTTAGGTTAAAGCGCGCAATCTCCAGACCATTATCTTCATTCACAAGACGAATATAGGCGTTATCAACCTGACCAAATTTTTGCTGACGTATATCTGCTTGAAATATCGAAGCGCCTAATCGCACATATTTTACCTTAGGAGAAACTCTATTAAGATCAATAATGACGTAGTCATCATCACCTGTACCTGAAGCGTCAATGCTATCTAAAGAGTCCACTATAGCGCGGTTCGCTACGTAATCTGGCAATGGCTCACGATCAGCATCAAACATGACTGAAGTGACAACAACATCAACCCAATTGCCCGAGCCCAAATACGTTGGATCCAATCCTACACCAAGCTTCACCCTGCTTACACCAGAAAGATCTGCCTGCAATGTTTTTGGCTCTTGAACATCTTCTGCCACTAAGCCATCTCTGTCGTTGATTACGATCGCCATACCCGTTTGTAGTACGAAGTAGATAGAGGCACAGAAAACACCCAACTTCCCCAAAAATCCTATTGGCTTTGGAGGCAGCAGCGTCCTAATAGCACCAACATCAGTGTCAGCACTTGATGTGTTTGTCTCAGGAGACGCTTGTAGGGCCTCTTGTGATTGGGGTTGCGGATGCGATTGCTCTTGAGCTTGCGTGCTCGAAATCTTTTCTGCAAACGTAGACAACACAGCATCTAAGCTCTCGCTAGAGCTCTTGTCCTCTGGTTCTACGGACGACTCAAGAGTGAAGCCAAAAGACAAGTTTTGAGGCCCAACAGTTGGTACTGAAGCATCGGATGAAACAGCATCAGCCTGCCTACTTGGCTGATCTTCCTTTATCCTAGGCAACGATGCTTGGCTACTAGTGCTAGTACTGCTGTCCTTTGCAAGCGTTACTGCTGATATGGCTTTATATCCATCATCGACTACCGTTGAGCCTCTATCGCTAGCCTTACTAATGAACTTAGACAGTACCGACTCTAAGTCATCCTTATGGCTATCCTCCATTGTTTCTGTTTCTTTGGTAGCAGATACTACTGCATCTGGAACTGGCTCTAAGGAACGTGGTTGTATGCCGAAGCTAGACAGCATGGTTGCTAAGTCAGCGTAAAAGACATCATCAACTGCACGAAAGATCCAATCGCAATCATCGTTGGCGCGATAGAGCTCGCCGAACACAAAAGCCTTGTGGGCAAAAGCATCTTCGCTCAACTCGAAGGCAGCAAGTACCTTATTGCTATGGTTATCTACAACACAAACAAGTGCTTTGCTGATCCGCAGTTCGTCTTGCTCTACGTTCTGTGCTGTAGAGTTACTAATAGTGACTGTAAGGGCAAAGACTATCTTTTGGGTTTCAGAGGCCAATGCAGAAAGGTTAACCCTGATAGCCGCTGCTTGGATATCATCAGCAGTATCGAAGCCTATACCCTCGGCCAAATACTCCACAACCGCGTCAGGAGAAGTCTTATTGTCGCAGCAAACATAGTCCTTGCTGTCGCGCACCTTTCCGTCAGAGGTGAGCAAAAGGCCGCAAGCATCAAGATCACTACAACTACCTTGCGTGTCCTGCCAACACACAACCACCTTGAGCTCCTCTTCATTAGAAGCTCGATGCCCCCAAGAATCATCGCCACAGTTGATGAAACCAACCACTATGCATTGCTCTCCCTTGCCTGTCTGTAGTGCTCTAACGGTATATACAGACACCGAAGTCTAAAAAACGCCACCCACCCTTAGCACGATCACGAATTAAAGAACCAAGGTAGATATCACGACATGACACTGATAAAGCATCTCTAGAAAGGTCATAGTTGGCCAAGTAGCGACCACTTTTAGGATCAAAAACACGTACATATGCATTGCTTACCTGCCCAAAAGTTTGCAGACGTGGTTCAGCCTCAAAGATGTTTATGACAAGGTCAACTCGCTCAACATCTTGGCTCATCTTAGACAAGAAAATATCAATCACCTCATCGTCGCCATAGCCATAGCCAGTACGACTCTCCTTAGAATGTATTAAAGCAGTACCGCGCATGGCTCCCTCAACATCATGTGAAACCCTTTCTCCAGTATTTGTGGACATACCAACCCACAAATCAACGTCGAGGTAATTGCCAAAATTTGTTGCATCCCAGCCGGCGCTAAAGCGCACCTCATCTAAACTGGTGTCTAAGACAAAAGGCAAGTTGCTGCTAAGCCACTCAGGAGGGTCGATACGACCTCCTTTTACTCCAATGAGGAATATGAAAGCACAGGCAATACACAGCACCGTCAACACGTTAAGACATACGTGTGTAGACTTTTGGGTGGTTGAGGAGGAGGTAGTGGTGGCCGGCGATAGTGCTGATAGCGATGCTGAATCAGAGTCGTCTCCACTAGCACGGAAGAACCATTCACTTTTAGATCGATAGATCTCCCCAGAAGTCATGTACTTACTAGAAGATGCTGCGTTATCCAGCTCGTAGCGAGCTAATACCTGATCATTATTGTTGTCCGTAATACAGATAACAGCCGCAGCACTCGAGTCCTGCGACTGAGTAGCAGTTTGCCCACGCTCCGTGGCGGCTGGTACAGAGATAGCAAAGACGATTCTTTTGATTTCAGGGCTAACTTTGGCTAGGTTGACCTTAAAAACAGCAAGATCGACATCTTCGGCCTTATTGAGCACCCCACTGCTATCTAAGCACTCTACACTCCCATCACGAGATCGTGCATTACCACTTGAAACAAGGTCTTTGCTGCTCCTTACTCTGCCAAGGGAATCAAGTAAGAGGCATATGGCATCCATATCACTTGTGTTGGCATGGTGTTTTGGCCTGCTTATTACTACCTTGATCACTGAAGAGCTTGGAGCAATTTGCGATAGTGAGACGTTAACTCCTTTGTCCAAGGTAACTGTCATACTCTCTCCTAACTCACCTAACACAAGGTGAATCCATCTGAAACAAGACTTTTGCTCTCCACTGCTAAGCTATTAGCTGAGACCTTTATTGACCGACGAAACTTTAATGAGCACTCTCAAAGCATCATATGCAGTAAGCACTAATTGTTTAGAAAACGCCAGATGCTATTAAAAAAACCGAATCTTCTTGAGCACCGATGTAGTGGCGTCCGCACCACACAGAAGGCAGCAGCTCACGCTGCTGGCCTCGGTGCTTTTGCATAAACGACTATCTATTTTTGCTGATTGACCTTCTTGCCGAACCTAGCCAGAACTACCTCCAAACTATCGTTAGAAGATGATAAAGACTCCTGCTTCACAGATCGGCTCTGCTGTTCCTGAAACTTAGGAGCGGAAGCTGTATTGCTTGTCGTTTTAGCAGCCGTTGTAACTGATGACTTTTTGTTTCTGAACTTACTGCCAAACTTAGCAAGAACTGCCTCTAGGCTATCGCTAGAGTCACTCAGAGATGCCTCCTGATCAGAGGTATGAGTGGCCTTTTGTGGTTGCGGCGGTGTTGCTACAGTCGCAGTGACATCTGGGATAGCAGGCTCGCTGACACTGGTTTTGGTAGTTTGGCTCAATGAGCCTGTGCTTGGTGCAGCCTTCGGCTCTGCCTTTACTGGTACCGATGCAAACTCAGCCTTTGGCCGTGCTGCGTTTGAAGAGGATAAAGACTCCTGCTTAAAAGATCGGCTCTGCTGTTCCTGAACCTTAGGAGCATAAGTAGCACTGCTTGCCCTTTGAGCTGGCGTTACACCCGATGGTTTGTTGATGCTGAACTTACTGCCAAATTTAGCAAGCACCGACTCTAGACTCTCGTTAGAGTTACTCAGAGAAGCGGCCTGAGCAGAGGCATGAGTGGTCTTTTGTGGTTGAGGCAGCGTTGCTACAGGCACAGTGGCATCTGGAATAGCAGGCTCGCTGACGCTGGCTTTGGTAGTTGGTCTTAATGATTCTGTGCTTGGAGCAGCCTTATGCTCTGCTATTACTGAAGCTGGGGCTGGAGCTGGAGCTGGAGCTGGGGCTGGGGCTGGGGCTGGAGCTGGAGCTGGAGCTGGGGCTGGGGCTGGAGCTGGGGCTGGGGCTGGGGCTGGAGCTGGGGCTGGGGCTGGAGCTGGGGCTGGGGCTGGG
>CALXYZ010000277.1 GCA_944393075.1 uncultured Anaerobiospirillum sp.
TGGCTATACGCCGCCCTCACAGGTAATGCACTAAATAAGACAAATAAGCCATTTAGCTAATTTGTAGAAGTTCTCTGTTAGAGGTTCATGGATTTTAGATTTGCCTATTTCATGCAAAGGGCCATCTGTTGCATGCATTTGGCGCAAATGCGTTTCACCAAATTGGTGAGATAAGGTGTTTGATTTGAGGCATGGCCTTATGTGTGCTTAGCCCATCATCCGGTCGCTAAGTGGCTCTGTAAGCTGGTTTTAAGCGGTTTTTGCTGCGATTTCTTTCTGCGCTTTTATAGGGCTAAGTCAAGATTTTGTCGGCAAATGCACGGACTTTTTGCCTCTTAGTTGTAGAATAGCGTGCGTTATATTTGTGCAAAACGCCCTATAACAGAATACTTTGGTTCAAACGTGCTCGTTTGCAGAGCAAAACTTACAACAAACAAGCAGTAAATCTGGTTTTCGCGTACATTAGGGATAGCAAATAGCAGCAGTCACGGCTGAAGACCAACTGTGAGGTAAGTGGGAGCTTGCATCGCAGAGGAACGAGTACTAGAGCCGCCATTGACTTCAACTTCTAAGCGTTAAGCATCGAGCATAGTCTGATATTAGGTAGTGGGTGGCAAAAGCACCTTTGGTTTTGCTTGTTGCTGCAAAAATCCTAAAAGGCTTTTCTTATTGGGTATGCTTGCGCTTCTTGCCTTTGTCAAGCTAGCTGTTTTGAGGTGCCATTACCTTAATCAATCAGGCTCTGTCTACCAGATCTAATGTCTAGTTCTAGTAAAGCCTAGCCTTGTCTCTCGAGGTCTGTACTGTGATGTGTGCCGTAGAGTTATCTACGAAATCACCTTAGTCGGCTTGGGGTAAGGAGCTGGGGAAAGCTAGTTGATAGTGGGCGGTATACAAAGGTAAGTAGGTGCCATGTGCACTGTCATGTGCACTGCACTGCCATGTGCTGTGCATTGCGCTGCACTGCTCTGCTAGGCACTGTGGGAGTTAATGGAATTTGGTGGTTGGTAGGAGTTTTAGGTCATACATGCTGTGTACTGGCGTTGAGATGAGACTAAAGATAGCGAGGTGTAGCGCGACCAGCGGCAGCCTCGATTTGGTTGTGGTTGCGTTATAACCACTGTGATTTTTGGTATAGCACTCATTGGTGCTCAATTGATGGAGGCGCTAACTGCCCTTTAACTTGTCTATGGTGATTGGGAGTGAGGAAGTAAAGCTTTACTGCTTGTGAGAGAGTGTGGCTTTGCTTTTGGCTTGTAGATAAGGGAAAACGCAGGCGGCGTTTGATTTGAGTATGAAGAAAATTGTTGCGATTATTAAGCCTTTTAAGCTCGACGATGTGCGTGAGGCATTAAGTGCTAACGGGATCTCAGGCATGACCGTCTCTGAAGTAAAAGGCTTTGGACGCCAAAAGGGCCATACCGAACTGTACCGTGGTGCTGAGTACGTAGTCGACTTCCTGCCAAAGGCTAAGATCGAGTTGGTGGTCAAGGACGAAGATGTGGATAAGTGCATCGAGGCCATCACTAAGGGCGCCCACACCGGCAAGATCGGCGACGGTAAGATCTTTGTCTCCTCTGTTGAGCGCGTGATCCGTATCCGTACTGGTGAAGAAGGCGACGACGCAATCTAAGTCTTTTCTCTGCGCCCTCGTGGCTACAGATTTATTGCTACGGCCTGTCGTTTTAGCTGTAAGTGTATGGCTAGGGCGGCAGGCCGTTTGTTTTTGTGGACTGCACGCTATATTCTCACCACAGCTTTTGCTAAGCTGTGCAAAAAGAAAGTGCGCTAGGTGCAGACGTTAGATGATAGTTGCCAGCTGTTGTTAGCTGTTGTTAGCTAGTACAGCTATGGCGAGTAAGCTTTGCTAGGTTGTTGTTGACGGGACGTGGTTTTATGAAGGTGTGGAAAAAGGTTGTCTTAGTTGTTGGTGCGGCGCTGATGAGCGCAATGATTCTCGGTGGTTGTTCTTCTGCTGTGCCTAGCGATCCAAACAACATCTGCTCGATCTTCCAAGAAAACGATAGCTGGTATGCTGCTGCTCACAAGGTGCATGATAAGTACGGTGTGCCTATCAATGTCGCAATGGCGATCATGCATCAGGAGTCTAACTTCGTCGATGACGCCAAGCCTCCAATGCGCTGGATGCTCTTCATCCCTTATGGCCGTGGCAGCTCCGCCTACGGCTATGCTCAAGCTCAAGATGAAGTGTGGGAGCAGTATGTCGAAGAGGTCGGTTCTATGTTCTCCGATCGCGATGACTTCGAGGACGCCTTAGACTTCATCGCGTGGTACATGACTAAGACTAAGAACACCAACGGCATAGCCCTGACAGACACCTACAATCAGTACCTTAACTACCACGAGGGCTGGGCCGGTTATCGCAATGGTACCTACAAGTCCAAAGAGTGGCTGCAAAAGACTGCACGCAGCGTCACCAATCAAGCTGCGGCTTACCGCAATCAGCTGTTACAGTGCCAGCTTTATTAAGAAAAAGAGGGTCTAGGGCTATGCCTTAGGCCCTTTTTTCATACAAAACATGGTTTTTGGGAGCAAAAGAACGTTTTCTGCGCGCTTTTTCATTTCTTTTCGTGTATTTTGATGGATTTTGATTGATCGACAGCTCCTTATTTTGATTGAGGTTGAGGTAGTCGATTGGGCTGCCGCGTAGTGGTAGCTTGCTGTGTTATTTTGTGGCTTTTAGGGGATAGTGCCGTGGTTTTGGGGCGCTTGGAGGGCAAAAAAGTGAAAAAAGCGGTGTTTTTTGATCGAGATGGTGTGATTAATCGCGATTATGGCTATGTTGGTACCCTTGAGCGCTTTGAGTTCCTACCTAGTGTGAAAGAGGCTCTCGCCGACATCAAGGCTATGGGCTACGCCACCATCTTAGTGACCAATCAGTCTGGTATCGCTCGTGGTTTGTATACAGTAGATGACTTTGATACCGTCACCGAGTTTATGCAAGGTGAGCTCTCTAAGACTGGTGCACAGTTTGATGGCATTTACTTCTGCCCACACCACCCTCAAGCTTCAGTAGCTCAATTCCGATGTGAGTGCACCTGCCGTAAGCCAAAGCCAGAGATGTTCTTCTGGGCTCAAAAGGAGCACGACCTTGATTTGGAGCATTCCATCATGGTGGGTGATCATGCCTCTGATATTGAAGCTGCCAAAAGTGCTGGTGTAAAGAACCTGTTCTTAATTGGCGAGCATCTGCAAACTGATGGCCCATTAGTGCCCGAAGCCCAAAAGTATGCCGATCTCGCAACTTTAGTTGCTGCCATGAAACAAAATGCTATTACCCTTGTCTAAGGGGGTAGAATTATAGATCACAAGCACGCATAAAGTGAGCTTTTGTCAGTAGAACACCGAGCGTACATGCCCGTAAAAACCTTTGGTAGAGAAAAGGCATTGTAGAACGCTTTACCAAATGTTCCTGTCATGCCATCTCATTTCATCTCTAGCTGACTGCGACCCTAGCTTGCTGCTGTTTGTGACGTAACTTGTGGCTTTTGTTTGTTTAAGTATTTTGTTTTGTGGGTTCTTTAAGATGCAGCGCCTAGTAAAGAGATTAGGTTTAGCCTTAGTGGCTAGCAGTGCGATGTTCATTGCCGCATGCACCGGTTATAACCAGAGTTCCATTCCTAACGTGCCATACCTCAACTTAGATGTGCACAAGCAAACCCATACCATGACTTCGACCGACAGGTTATGTGTGTTCAATGGCGGCGATATGATTACCAACACCGGCACCCGCTATAAGAACTCTGGTCGCTTCATGCAGAAGATCTTCTTTACCACCGTACAGCAATACAACGTCGATGGCGCTGTAGACTTGCATCAGATTCCAGCTGAGGGCGTTGAGCCACTTATGCTGCAAGATCAAGCTCGCATGAACTACTGCAACATCATCGCTATCGTAAAGCCTGTGTTCTGGCAGGATTCGCAGATCTCCCCAGGTAACGTGGGTGTTAATGTCGATATGTACGACACCTCCTCACTAGAGCTCCTAAACTCTGTGACGCTCAATGCTCGTTCAAAGTACATTGCCGACATGTTCAAGGATGACTCGCCTTTACGTCCAGTGATTGAGACTTATGTCGACTCCATCTATCGCTAAAGCGTAAGACTTCGCTATCCTCACTCCGCTTTCTTGACTCCAATGCCCCAACGCCCCAAGTCAGCAGCAATTAGTAGCCGCGCTTTGGGGCGTTGGTGTTTTTACAGCTGCAAGGCATGCTGTTAGGCTTAAATCACTTTGTTGTCCTAGTTTTAGTTGCAGCGCGGTTGAGTGGGCCATTTTTAATTTTTTGCATATTCTTCAGAATAAGGAGGTTAAACACAGCGGCTAAAGCCGCATAAACACTGGCATTGACACTGATTTAGGCATGAAATCTTGTA
>CALXYZ010000278.1 GCA_944393075.1 uncultured Anaerobiospirillum sp.
TATGCGGGTTTGTTGCGGCAGATGATACGAATAGTGCCATTCAGCCGTTCACCCTATTTGATACTTTCAGGATTCATGTGATTGCTTGTGGATGCAGTGCATGCATGCACTGCATTGCATGCATACAAGCGCATGTACAGGAGGGTAGGCGTGTACAGGTGACTTAAGCGTGTATAGGTGACTATGGACGAGAGTGGACTTAGAGGTAGACGCAGAAGATCTGGTAAGACATTGGTGTTAGAGGAGACCGTAACAACCGTAACAAAGACGCAGTGGTACAGTCTTGGTGGGCTTTTGCCTGCTTTATAGATACAGCATTGAGCGCTAAAAAAATAGCATCGAAGCTACGGAGAAAGTGGAAAGGTAAGCGCTTAAGAAAAATGGCTTACGCCAATTTTCTCGATAAAGCCTCCTGTCCTAGCATGTCTATGATAAAGGCTATACACCAAGCGTGCTCGACTGACAGAGTGGCTAGTACTGACCACTAAGCGTACAAAGAACGAGTGTTCTGTCTTTAAGACAACACCATGTCCCCAGTAGTACTGAGGCTTAGCTGTTGCACATTTCCAAACTAAGACCAAACCGCTAGAGCTCCGACTTCATCAAGCACTGTTGCAATGGGCTTACGCACATACCCATTACAACTCGCGTTGCACTCTATCCGGCCTGTTAGCATCGCGAGAGTCTCAATCTCACTCAGCTATTGAAGAGGCTTTACAGAAATCGGCAATTAAACGCTTGAGTAAAGAATTTAACCACCTTGAAACAGACACCCTAGGCCAATTGGTAACTAGCTTTTCCACGGCTAGGCACCGACCTAGTGCTCTTATTTCATGCTTCTCATTGTACCGACAAAAGAAAGCCATTGCTACGAGCAGTCAAAAAATTTTTTGTCACTTCGGGAACTAAGTTCTAACGTTGCGGTCATTGCAGGCTTTTATCGCAAAATCCCTACTCTTATTAAGAGAGCAAGAAGACCACACTTTTCGGCCACGCTTGTCTGACAACTCTATGCAAAATCCTACGCCCCACCCTACTGCAAACGTTCTCGTATTTGATACACAAGCGGCGCGCGCAACATACACAAGCTAGCACAATGTGCAGTGACAGAGCGAAAATGCCGTGTATTTCAGGTTCACAAGCACATTGCAAAACATTGCAAAAACCACTGCAAAGCACTCCGCAAACCACCATGTAAGTCACCCTATACCAAGACTTCGGCTAAGCCTAAGCAGAGCCTTGGTGGAGTCACACTGAAGCCTCACTGGGATCGACACTAGTAATCAAAGATGCGCTACATTGGTAGTGCACGCGTTCGACTGTACGTTTTATTGGTAGCCGCCTTGCACAACATGCATCGCTTAAGCCTCATAAAATCTCAATTATGCATGATCAAGGCTATTGCGTCTTAGCCTTGTCCGATGCTGTGTGGTAAATTTTAGAGGTTCCCTTCTATACTACCTACAATGAGAGACGGATAACTTTGCCCACGCTCGGCAGTTGTTAACTTCACCACAGCCCAAACATTCACCAAGCACTCGCCCAGCCTAGCTGCTTATTAGCTACTTATTAGTAGCGTAGCTGAATGTTTGGCACTGGGCGTTGCTCTCATACAAGATCATGGCCGCAGAGACAGGGTGGGCAAGAATGGCTTAAGGACGCCGATGTAAGCGTTTGCAAACAGCGCAAAATGCAAAATTTTGCATTCATCTGCATCAAATTAGTACGGAATAGGTAATTTATATCCAAATCTTTTTGCAGTAACATGCATACTCTGATAGCTACGTCCGTAGCGCCTTGCACGCCTTTTGTGCCTATTTTTACCTATTTTTTACCTTTTACAAAGCGCGATCTAACTCACATTTCGCATATTTAGGCTTTGAAATCAGACTTGCGCTTGATGCATTATTTGCTGCAAGTGATTGCAGCATCATTTCAACAAAGCGCAAATTTCAGAATTTTGCAAAATTTTGCATAAACATCTGAATAACGACATAACTGAAGTTGATCTGCCACTGTAGGTGACCACACATTAGTGCAGAGCCACCGCAACAAGTTTTTTCTTCTTCTTTTCTTGTTGCATGAAAAGTGACACTGCCTACTGGTGATCTTTAGCGCTGAGTAACCCTAAGCCAGCTTTATCTCTCACTTTGAGCAGCAGTGTAATTTAATTTCAAAAAAGCCTTATATAAGCCATTTATAAACAGTTATCTGCGGCTAACTTTAGACGTTTAGGAGGCATCGGATAAGCACTTTTTGGGCGTTTTACATACAAAAGCAACCTTTTTGCCCATGCTGTTTGGCTAAAAGTCATTAAGCCTTATGTATGCAAACGCCATAGAGTGGCTTAAACATCGGCCTCCGTAATTATTTGTGACTTCTTCTCAAAGAGAGTTATCTAGCCTTATCCAGTTTTCACTAGTTGTTGGCTAAGGAGCGCTAAAACCTGAAGATCGCACGTCGAGTCGTGCGCTGCGCCATGTGTACAAGTAAATTCTGCTTAACTTGCTGCTAAGCCTCTTCTTTTGGGTTGTGGTAGCTGAAGTAACAAACAGCGGGAACCCTTTGTTTGCCGTTGTTTGCCGTTGTTTGCTGTTTGTTACCAAGATCAGAGTCATCAGTAAGCACAGGCTGAACTACGCTCTTACATTATGAGCAGCCTCGCCCAAAGCTCCCGTGCCATCGTGATTGTTGCTGTGAGGATTTTAAGATGGCTGAAAAAAAGTCATTCATTAAGGTGTTACGCCACATGGGTAAGGAATATTACCTGTTGTCGGCTATGATGTTCTTGTTCTTCGTGTCGTGGGCAGGATGCTACTCCTTGCTTGCCGCATGGCTCGATACTTTCTTTAACCTTTCCGGTTCTGAGATTGGTTTTGCCTACGCTGTCTTCTCCATCACTGCTTTAGCCCTCTCACCAGTCTACGGCATGATCCAAGACCGCCTGATCTTACGCCGTCACCTGCTAGCTTTCGTCGGTATACTGCTGTGCTTATGCGGCCCTTACTACATCTTTGTAGTTGAGCCACTTCTTCGAATGAATGTGATCGTGGGCGGTGTGGCTATCGGTATCTACATGGGTTTTGCCTACAATGCTGGTATCGGCGCCTTAGAGTCATACACCGAGCGCTTTGGTCGTGTTGCTGGCTTTGAGTTCGGCCATGCTCGTATGTTTGGCGCCTTAGGTTGGGCCTCTGCTGTGGCTATTACTGGCGTTCTCATCAACATCAACCCACACTACAATTTCATTATTTCATCGATCGCTGGCTGCTGCTTCTTATTCTTCCTGTTCTTACTAAACCGCGCTAACGACTTCTCCCGCAAAATGCTGGAGAACTATCGTGAAAGTGAGAACCAAAAGGCTTCGTTTAAGGAGCTGGGCCGCTTAGCAAAGATGGGCGGCTTCTGGGCTATCATCATCTACGTCTTAGGTTCATCTATGTACGCAGTATATGATCAGCAGTTCATGAATTACTTCATTTCTAAATTTCCTGATCATTCTGAAGGTATGCGTATGTATGGCTTCCTGAACTCCACTCAGGTGTTTCTAGAAACCGCATGTACCTTTGCTGCGCCATTCGTCGTCAACAAGATCGGTGCACGCAATGGTCTGTTAGTAGCCTCTACCATCATGTTCACCCGTATCGGCTTATCTGGCATGGTTGACTCCACCCTTGCAATCTCGGCTGTAAAGCTCTTGCACGCCCCAGAGGTGCCAATGGTGATGATCTCCTTCTTTAAGTACATCACTACCCGCTTTAACCCAGCCATGTCGGCAACTATGTACTTAGTGACCTTTACCATGGTCAGCCAGATCGTGTCTGCTGCTTTAGCCCCTGTTGCCGGCCACTTATACGACACCATTGGCTTTGCTGACACATATTTAATGATGTCCGCCTTCGTGATCTGCACCACCGTTATCTCCTTCTTTGCCTTAAGCAAGAAGACCTTAAAAGGCACCTCCGAAGTCAACTAATGCCAGCAACACAACTGGACACAAACACAGAACAACACTGCGTTGTAGCTCTATTTCTTGCAAGCATGCTTGCCAGCATACTTGCATGCATGCATGCTTGCTTGCTTGCACTCAGCTCAAAACCAAGGGGAACCTCTATAATTTACGAGCTGTGCGTACAGCAAACGGGTTTGGCAAGTTTAAACGCTTCTAAAAGAGGCTGCTTAAGTATAAACCTACAGGGGTTAATGCCTTATGGTACAAGGGCTAGAGGCTGATTTGCGCTGTACGCACAGCTCGATAATTTACCACACCGCATCATACAAGGCTAAGAGGCAATATCCTTGATCACTCATGCCTGAGGCTTTATTAGACAATATGAAGTGACGTATCG
>CALXYZ010000279.1 GCA_944393075.1 uncultured Anaerobiospirillum sp.
ATCAACATCGCTAAACTGATCTTCGAGAGCATCGCTATCGCTGAAGATTTCATCCAAGCTGGAGTACTGCTTACGTGGCGGTGGTACTGGCTCAGCGTGCTGATAAGGATCAGGAAGCTCTGCGACGGTCATTGACTCGCTGTCATGATCAACTGTGAGCAACGCATTCAATGCAGCGAACCTGTCGGGATAGTTGTTCTTGACCGCCTGCAACCTGTAGCCGAGCATTTTCTCTTGGAACTCAGAACTATCAGCAGAAGGCAGACTATTGTGTTCTAAGATGAAAGCTTCAATGTCCTCCAAGCCCCGAGTCAGATCGTTCTTATTGCTCACAGAGGAGTTGCTGGCCTTCACGCCCTCAAACAAAAAGGCGTTCTCTGTAGCGTTGAGCACCTCATCTAAGCTCTGTGGTGCGCTTTTGCGCTTTCTTACCTTCAGCATTGCAGCATCTCCTATCTAGCCTACGCAAGACCTAACGTGCTTTCTGCTTACTCATAGCTTGAGCTTTCTTGGCGCGCAAGTACGCTAACACTTCGGCAAGGCGACGCTCAAAGTCGTCAGTGCTGTGCAGATCTGGATGACGCTTGTGCTCTTTCACGAACTCATCAAGGAACGGGAACAGCGACAGAGCCTCTTGCTCTGTGACTAGAGAACGCTTAGATACCACTTTGTCTTGGATCTTACGCAAGGTTGGGGCATCTAGGTTACGCGACACGAAATCGTAGGCATCTTGAAAAGGATTGACCCTCAAGATCATGTTGATGTCGAGGTCATTGACGTTGATGAAGTTATCACTCGCCTTAAGCAGTGCCTGATTGTCGACGATCACCACGCCAGAGCCACCGCGGCTCTTCTTAGCTGAGTCAGAGGAGTCATCAGTATCAGAGCCACCATTGGTATCGAACTCATCGATACCGAGATTACCCTGCTTACCATGTTGAGCAACGTTATCATCGCTAGCGCTTGGCTTAGTAGTATCAGGCGTCTTATGCCTATTGAGCAACAGCACTACTGCCTCAGAAATGGCTTCAATATCGGCATCACTTAAGTCCTTCGTTGGATAGAGCTCTTTAAGCACTTGAGGCAAGGTATCGTGCAGCAACAGCTCATTAACGCCAGTACCGCCATTAAAGATAGCTTCACCCACCTCTTGGGTGTTGTTGTAGATGTGCGAGATGATGTCTTGCATGTCCTCGTCTAAGATCTTGGCAGCGGCATCAGACAAATGCTCCTCGCTATCATCAATTACGACAGTGATGCCACCGTCCTGATCAGAATCTTTAGCAGGATCATTTTTGTCCCCTTGTGTGCCACTACCAGTGCCTGAGCTACTGCCATTGTTGTTCTTGGTAGGATCGTAGTTATCTGGATTTTTAGAACGCACACGGAAGTGCACATTAGGAGCTAAGACCTGTTCCATCAGCAGCGACAGTGTAATAGCTTTTAGGAGGCTGTTGACCGCGTTTTCAACATCAGTCTGCATGGCCTCTGGCTTGGCAATGAGGTTGGTGAATTGCGCGTGAGTTTTACCCTCAACATCACGAGTAGCACGACCAATGATCTGTACCACCTCAGTAAGCGAGTTACGGTAGCCTACCGTTAATGCATGCTCACACCATGGCCAATCGAAACCCTCTTTGGCCATACCTAAGGCAATGATGATATCTATATCGTCTCTGGACTTAACTTTGCGCAGATACGAAAGCGCAGTACCCTGCATACCTGGCTGCAAATCGCTCACAAGATCAGCTACCCTGAGTAAACGCCCATCCTTACGCTTAACGGTATAAATACCAGTCTCAGGATCACGACCAAGGTTCTCTCCAATCACATCAAGCACGTAACCTACTTCGTTGATCTTGTCCTTGGTTGACTCACGAGAGTTTACGCTTGGGATATGGATGATGGTCTTCTTGTTTGGATCTAAGATCTCAGCAATGGCATCAGTCCACTTACCCTGATAGAAGGCGTAGTCGATGCCTAAGCTCTTGAGATACTTGTAGCCATTGAGCTGCTCGTAGTAGGTGTAGGTAACCTTATCGAAAAGAGCTTCGTCCTCCGCCTCTAACACAGGGATGCGGTCACCACGGAAATAGGAACCAGTCATAGCAACAATGTGAGCAGTGGTGTCGTAGATCAGGGAATGCAACACACCGCCTAAGCGATTGCCATCATCAGCTGAAGCATGATGCAACTCATCGATAGCCACTAGAGCCTGATTAAATAGGCTCTTATCTTGAAGCTTGTTGATGTAGAAGTTGATGAGAGTGGCGTGTGTGCACACAAGATAGTGAGCATCAGGATCATTCAAGAATGCTTCTACTACCTTAGCCTTAGACTGCTCAGTACCTGGGATGCATAGGTTGTAGCGAGGATCAATCTCCCAGTCAGCAAAGAAGCCATGACTCTTGAGATCGGTGTTGCTAAAACTGCTACCAATAGCCATCTGCGGCACAGCCACAATGACCTTACTCAAGCCCTGATGCAGCACCTTATCTAAAGCCAAGAACATGAGCGCACGCGACTTACCGCAAGCAGGAGGCGCCTTAATCAGCAGATACTGTGAATCGCGCTTAGCAAAGGCACGGGCCTGCATCTCACGCATGCCCATAGCATCACTCTGTGTGCTACGCCCTGTCTGGGCGTATTGCACATTGACCACAGTCTCGCGTGCGGTAATCATCTGAACCCTCTCCTACTTCTTCTTTGCCTTTGCCTGAACCTTAGCCTTTGCCTGAACTTGCTGCTGAGCTACAGCTTGCGTGTAGAGCTCAAGCATAAACGAAACGCGCTCCTCATCATCACGGAACGGCTTCTCACGGTACAAGCGCTCCACCGCTTCATCTAACGCAGCATGGGCCACACGCAAATCATCAGGCATCTTGTCTGGATCATACAGCTCAGCTAAGGTCTTATCGAAGTACGTACCACCACGTATAGCCAAGACCTCTTCAGCGAGCTTGGTGATATGGCCTCTTTGCTCATCAGTGACCTCAGGCCAAATGAAGGTGTTGAATGTTAGTTTCTTTGAATAGCGGTAGTCTTCTTTGATTCTGCCAGAGGTGAGACGCATCCAACTCATATGCATACGAGAAGTCAGAATACCAAAGTCGTAGTGAGTAGCATTAGGCAGCATAAAAGCCGAATCACTAACAATCACACTTTCATCAACAACTTTCATTGGAACATAAGTTCTACGCTCTGAGCTTGCTCTTGGAATTACAAGAGCTTCAGTTGGATTCAACTGATCTCTAAAAGACCATGGCCTATCCCTAAGCTTATAAGCATCTCCTGTCTTAACTTGCTGTTCGCGAAAAGATTTTGTGGCCTCAACGTGCTGCATTATCGCTAGCTCTAGGCTCCAAACTTCTCTATCTTCATCTTTCAAGAAGAGACAGTACCTACAAACATCGTTGATCAGCTCGCTACTACCCATAAAGCGCTTCACAAAAGGCGCTGTCGCAAGGTTTCGTAACAGATCTTGTCCTTCCTCGGCCGACAAAATCAAGTTACCACCATCTGCTGCCTTATTACCGTAGCAAAGGTTTACCTGAGCCGAAAGCGCCTTACTCTGCTCTCTCACAATAGTGTTATTACGCATTGGTAAAAGATATGGAGAGATGTTATCGACTGTCACAACTACAGTCTTGTCACCCTCTGTGTGACAGAGCAGTCTCTTAGCTCGTGCTTTATAAGCAAAACCAACAATAATGCAGATTACAGCAGCTGCATTGTTAGCAGCATTCTCCCAGACAAAGGACTTGTAGGCGAAGTTAATGACAATGCCTTTTTCTAGAAGCAAAGACCACAAAACACCAACTTGAGATCCTTGGCAAATGGAATTTGTTGCTACAAAGGCTGCCTGTACCGCCTTATTGTTTTGCATGTAGGCGGCGGCTTTCACAAACCAAGCAGAACAAAAGTCTACTGTAGACACAGAATACTTTGGAGGAAAAACGTTCTTCAGCCACTCCTTTTGCTCTTTGGTAGTGGTGTTGTTACCGGCAAATGGTGGATTACCCAAGATGTAAGAACACTCTGAAGCAGGCAGTACCGTGCTCCAATCAGTGGTCAGAGCGTTAGCGCAAACAATGGTGGCGGTGGTCTTAAGAGGTAGGGTAGGGATGTTCATACCGAACTTATCCGCAGTCTCTTGGTTCATGACGTGCATCATGAGCCACATCGACAGATGCGCGATCTCTGCTGGCCAGTCCTCGATTTCAATGCCGTAGAACTGATCAACGCTGACCTTGATTACATCGCCCACTTGGAGAAAGCGGTTGTTGTCGTCGAAGATCTCAGCAATGACATGAT
>CALXYZ010000280.1 GCA_944393075.1 uncultured Anaerobiospirillum sp.
CATGTCTGCCTTGTGCTAATTATCAGGCCGACATGGGTTGTGCTGCTTGATTATGGCTGCCGACCGCACAGGTCGAACTTTTTTGGGGTAACAGGATCATTGCTGGCATGAGCTAGCGCTCATCGCCTGCTATGCTTGGCATAGCCTAGCCTAGCCTAGCTTGGCTTGCTAGCTTGTCCTGGCCTCTGACCTCCTGTAGCTCTCGCACGGTAGCTTGCTTGCTACAGTTTTTTTTTTCCAACAACCTTTGACTGCTACTGAAGCGACCAAGCGGCTCATTCTGCTTTTTAGATCCACTTCAAAAGGTCGCTTGAGTGTTGTGGTCTGGCAAATCTTAGCCCTCCCATCACGCGGGAACAGGGGTGTGCTTTTAGGCATGCCTTGATGGCCGTAAGCGTTGTTATTTTGTTGCTAGGAAAGTCCAGCCCCTTGTGTAGTCACACATCTTTGGGGAGTGAAAACGAATGCGTCGTTCACGTTTTGCTAGTGTTTGCAGCTTTGTTGGCGCCTTGGCTTTAGGTGCTAGCGTCGCAGCTAACGCCGCTGAGGACAATAAGGTCAATATCTGGAACTGGAGTGATTACATCGGTACCGACACCGTAAAGAACTTCACTGAGACCACCGGTATCAATGCCAACTACGTGCTCTTCGACTCTAACGAGTTGGTTGAGGCACGTATGCTCTCTGGTAGCACCGGCTTTGACGCCGTTATGATGGTCTCTTACTACGTGCCACGTTTAGCTGCGGCTGGTGCGTTATCTAAGGTTGATAAGGAACAACTTACCAACTACAAAAACTTAGACCCTAAGCGCATGGAGCGTTTAGCTACCATCGACCCTAACAACGACTACGCCATCCCATACACTGAAATCTCCTTAGGTATTGGTTACAACACCAAGAAGATCAAGGAGATCTTTGGTGAAGACTACAAGGTCGATAGCTGGGACTTTCTGTTCAAGCCAGAGAATGCCTCTAAGCTCAAGCAATGCGGTATCGCTGTCTTAGACTCCCCTATCGAAGTGATCTCGACCATGCAGCACTATTTGCAAAAGGATCCAGCCTCTGAGAAGCGTAGTGACTACGATGAGGCTCAAGAGCGCTTAACCGAGTTTGCTAAAAATGTGGCTTACTTCCACTCTAGCCGTTACATCAACGACCTAGCCTCTGGCGACATCTGCGCTGCTATCGGCTACTCTGGTGACATTCTGCAAGCTAAAGACCGCGCTAAGGCTGCTAACCGCGACTACGACATTGAGTACGTCTTTCCTAAAGAGGGTTCGCTCTTATGGTATGACTGCTGGGTCTTCACCAACAACGCAGACCACCCACAAAACGCCCACAAGTGGGTCGATTACCTCTTAAATGAGAATGTGGCTACCAGTGTCTCTAACGAGATCCGTTACATTCTGCCAGTGCAGGGTGCTATCTCGAAGTTAGACCCAACCTTAAAAAACAACCCAAGCGTCAACTTAACTCCAGAGTTAATGGATAAAGCTTACTTCCCAAAGGTACCATCAGCACGCTTATCGAAGATCCACAACTCAGTGTGGAACTATATGAAGCTCAACTCCAACGCTGCTGAAGAAGAAGCTACCGGTTGGGAATAGGCTAGGACTAGAGGTTAGAGGCTAGAGACAGGCACTACAATGCAGCTTCTCACCCTACTCCCCACCACCCACCCCGCAGCGCGGCACGCTTTAGTAACGTAGCTCAGCGCAGCGGGGTGGGTGGTGGTTTCCACATATGCGGGAAGCTTTTGCCACGCGCAGACAACAAGGCCAAGCAAATGCTTGGCCTTGTTGTTTTAGTACAGAGCTTAGCGCACGATCTTCATGGAGCGTAAGTATTCCATGGCTTTGACTGAAGCCTGCTCATGAAGATGGATGAGACGCAGGTCATTGAGCTTGTAGCGCTGCGCCACACCGCGAATGTTCTGGAAGTTGAGATACTCCACACCATCGCCTAAGACGATGAGATCTTGCAGCACACGCAGGAAACGGCAGCGTGGCTTGATCAGGTCTTGGGTGATGCGGAACATCTTGTCTGGGCGATGCACCACGATCGCATCTAAGCCGTGGAAGATCACGAACTCAAAAATCAGATCGCGGCATGGGGCGAAATATGGATAGAGTTTGCACACCGACTCGATGAAGATGGCGCGAGTCACGAGACGGCGGAAGTAATCGACCAACTGATCACCGTTTAAGTTAGTAGCTCGGTTGTAGAGGTCGTATTGAATAGCTGCAATTACCAAGGCAATGAGGTTACGGGCACCGTGACCACCGAAGTGCTTGACGATATCTTCCATCGACTTGAAGGAGAAGAATACGCTCTTGTCGATGCTCTTGGCTAAGAGGTTGAAAGTCTGCCACATCTTGAAAGATGAGCGCAGCAGCATGTTGATCTGCTGGATGTTTGGGCGCGGTGCGCACATGAAGCTCATCAAGAGGCAGAGCTGACGTTGCTCTAAGAAGATCTCCTTTTTCTGAGCGTCGTAAGGAGGCTTCATTAAGCACACCGGAAGAGGGTTATAGCGACCAAGACCGGTGACTAAAGCTGCACCTAAGTTAAAAGCCACTTTCATCTCTTTTTGGCTTTGCACATTGGAGATGATCATTTTTAAACGTGGCTGGATTTGGCGCAGGCTTTGGACAGCTATAATGTCTTTGGCGATATTAGGCGAGTGCATATCCAAGATCACGTAGTCAAAGCGAGGTAATTGCTCCAACCACTTGTCGCGGATCACTGACTCTAAATCGGAGGCGAAAGACATGCCGAAAGTGCTCATCTCGCGCATCTGTTGCACGAGGGTAGAGCTTACTGGCTGATTCGATGGTAAACGCACCAACACACGGCTGTAGTTGATGTCGTGACGAAACTCTAAGAAAGAATCAGAGAATTGGACATTAATGGCAACACCAGGGCGAGGGCCAACGTAGGTGTCCATATTAGATTGCACTAAATAACGACTTAAGACCTCTCGGGTAAGATCTGGCGTAATGCGAGTCTTACGATCCATGGTGACGAACGAAAGCTCGTAATAGAACGTCTGGTTTTGCGAATTCCAATACGGAATCGTACTCACCAGCATGCTTCGTATCGGTTGAGGCTTAGGATTATTCTCGCTTTCCTCAACTTTGTTTGGTTCCGCCACCGCTGTTCTCTCCTCGACTTGGAATGTCTAGTTTGCTTCCAACCTGCTCTACTGCCAGTTTCTTACTATCTCTCTCTAGGCTGCTCGTGCCTCGCTCTGCCTCGCTCTGCTCTGCTCCCTTGACTTGCTTAGCTTAGCTTCATAGCTTACTTGGCTTAGCCTTGCCTATTTCTTAGTTACCTTGGTTTTGCAACACCTAAAGTCCTAATTTCTGCGGTGCCCTAGGCTTCCAATCAACTTCAGTATAGCTCTAGGTCACGTCGAACAACTGACAGCAAAGCGCATAGATATGCGCTTGAGTTAAGGTCGGCATTAACAAAGACATACCAACCACCAAAGGCTCTTTGTTACTAAACCTTAACCGCTTCCCCAACACTGCATTCGCCGCAACAGTGTGAGAAAAACGATAAAGGCCTAGCCACCACAACTACAACAAGCTGAGCTTAGCTCCTTGAGCTATGAGCTAACTACTTGTTTGAGCCTTTTCCCTTAACAGCAATCACCACTGAGCAACTCTACTTTGCTGCTTGCTCTCCTTCTCTTCTTATGGTCACTATCTTAGAGCTTCTTTGCTCAATCTACAGTGGCAAACTCCTTTATTCGCTTTTGCTATGGAGAGGGTCGATAGATAGCTTAAGCTTGTAGATAGCTAGCAAGCTATTTTGCACAGCTATTAACGTGCAAAAAGGACTCATCCACATAGGACAGTCCTTACTAACCACTCTCAAATACATTAATCTACGGCAATTGTGTCGCCGCTTACTTTCGGCGATCACCAACAGCTACGAACAAACGCTGCTGAGCCGTTTTTAGTATGGTGCAAGTATAGCAAAAGCCCATATTCTTGCCAAAATCAGAATACTGCCTCAGCCAACAACTGAGCTAGGCACAACACCATGGCAACACCATAGGTGTGCCCTCTCTAGCTGTACCGCTATTTTATTGCTTAAGGCACACACCTTGGGCACAACTTACGTACACTTGTATCCACATATGCACACAGACGCTGATTTTGACGTCACCAAAAACTAGGCCTAAAACTGCAAAAAGCAAGCCACAGCCCACAAACACAGGGCTGGAGCCTATTTACACTATAAAAAACACCACAACTTAGCCTAAATA
>CALXYZ010000281.1 GCA_944393075.1 uncultured Anaerobiospirillum sp.
TCTCTAGCCAAAATATAGCCACCAAAGAACGGCTATATTTTCGAAATCAGTGCCTAACTGGCGGAAGTTAAGGTATAAAGCGTGCACGGCTTGTACAGTCTGTGTAGTTAGATCTCATCTTGAGATCAGCAAATTTTTGTAACAAAGCTCACAAAAATAATCGATTTTAGCAAAGAGCTGCAGAATTTTGTAGAGTGTGCACCACCTGTAACATAGTGCACGGCGGTGATAAAATCGCGCTTTTGGCAGGTGGACGGCATGAAAAAGCCATCAGCACCACCTTAGAAAACACAAAAGAGGTGGATGCTGATGGCTTGTCGCGAGTAAGGGCTCTGCTCAGCCCAGCCCAGTCCAACATCAGCCCAGCTGAGCTTAAGCTAGCTGCGCTGGTTGCAGCAGGGCTCTTAGAGGTGGGCGATGACAGCCTTACCGAACTCGCTGGTGCTAATTGGGGTGACACCTTCCATTTGGGCAGCAAAGTCAGAGGTGACTTGCTTGGAGCTGATAGCGCCTGCCATGCCCTTGATAATAAGGTCAGCAGACTCGTTCCAGCCTAAGTGACGCAGCATCAACTCAGCCGAGAGGATGATGGAGCCTGGGTTGGCGATGCCCTTGCCGGCAATGGTAGGTGCAGTACCATGGGTGGCCTCAAAGATAGCTGCCTCGTTACCGATGTTAGCGCCTGGGGCGATACCAATACCGCCAACGATTGCAGCTAAAGCATCAGAGATATAGTCACCGTTTAAGTTCATGGCTGCAACCACATCGTAGTCTTGTGGGTAGAGTAGGATGTTTTGTAAGAAAGCATCGGCGATACAGTCCTTGACCACGATGTCTTTGCCGTTATTTGGGTTCTTGAAGCTAACAACACCAGCGTCGTTGGTGGTAGCACCAAACTCGCGCTCAGCTAACTCATAACCCCATTTCTTGAAGGCACCTTCGGTGAACTTCATGATATTGCCTTTGTGGACAATGGTTACGGACTTGCGGTCGTGGTCGATGGCGTACTGCATGGCAGCGCGGATTAAACGCTCGGTGCCTTGCTTGCTCATTGGCTTCACACCAATGCCACAGTTCTCGGTGAAGCGGATCTTCTTCACGCCCATGTCGTTCTCTAAGAAGGCAATCATCTTCTTAGCGCCTTCGCTATCGGCTTCCCATTCGATACCTGCGTAAATGTCTTCAGCGTTCTCACGGAAGATGATGGTGTCGGTGAGCTCTGGGTGCTTGACCACGCTAGGAGTGCCTTCAAAGTAGCGTACTGGGCGCAGGCAGATATAGAGGTCTAAGCCTTGGCGCATAGCCACGTTTAAGGAGCGAATGCCACCGCCTACAGGGGTAGTCAGAGGGCCCTTGATAGCAACGTGGTACTTGCGAATCAGTTCCATGGTCTCATCAGGTAAGTAGACAAACTCACCATAGACTTCACAGGCACGGCCACCAGCGTAGATTTCCATCCACGAGATCGAGCGCTTGCCACCATAAGCCTTAGCCACAGCAGCATTGACCACATCCTGCATCACAGGGGTAATGTCTGCGCCGATACCGTCACCGCGGATAAAAGGAATAATAGGCTGCTCAGGTACTTGCAATCTGCCTTGTGCATCAAGGGTAATGGCCTCACCTGCAGGAACTACAACTTTGCTTTCAAAGCTCATCAAGAACTCCTCACTAGGTCTAAGAGCGTAATCGAAATCAGGGTGCAGGTACTCAGCAATGGTGATTGCTTTTTCTTGCACAAAACCATGACCATCGTAGCTAAAAGTAAGGTAACTTGCACCAAAAAGCGCAAAAAAGCCGCATCTGTCCGCGCTATGCACCAAAAACAAACCCCAGCCCTGTGGTCGTAACCACTGGACTGGGGTGCTAAAACTGGCAACTGCTATGGTAGCGCAGGCTGCGCCGTAGCGGCGCTATTGCCGAGGAATCATGCCTTCGCTGCTAGAGCCATGAAGGCTTGGGTTGATTTGCGAAGGATCAATGATGGTGTCGGCATCGCCCGAGCCATCCTCAGAGTAGTAAGGATCGCTGTTGCGATATGGGAACGACTTACCAATGATCTCCTCACGGCGTAAGCGCTCTTCTTCTGTCAGATCGCTTGGATCGCGGATGATGTCTTGTGGTACCAGACCGCCTCTCTCATTAGTGCGGCGTCTTAGCTCCATTTCCATTGCGGCCGAGCGCTGAGCATCACTAAAGCGTATTGGGTCATCATCAATAGTGGCTGTAGCATTAGAGCCTTCAGCTTGCAGCTGATGATCATAGCGGTATTGCTGTAACTGCTGCTGTTGCTGTTGCAGTTGCAGTTGCTGTTGCAGTTGCAGTTGCTGTTGCAGTTGCAGTTGCTGTTGCTGTTGCTGTTGCAGTTGCTGTTGCTGCAGCTGCTGCATGTCGGTTGCAACATTGCTGTAACCCTGCATATTTTCAGCGTAAGGGTTGTAGTTAGCACTGCGATCAGGGAAGGTGATATTGGTTTGCTGCTCTAAGTGGCTGTTGTTCTTAGAGTAAGCAGGTAAGCTGTCGTTTTCGTAGTTGCTCGCAGGACGTGTACCTTGGCTTTGGGCGATAGCATGCTCTAAAAATCCTGTTAATGGGCGCTTGTTGTGGTGGTCGGCAAGGCGCAATAAGAGATTTTTTACCTCCTTATGGTCAGGTGTAATGGTCTCATTGAGATTACAGATGAGCTTGCACTGCATGCGATCGCACACTGCGTTTTGGTAATTATCCGAGCAAATCACATTGAGGTAGGCATCGACCACAACTAACGACTCAATGACGTTACGGATGGAGTTTTCGATGTTGATCTCGATAGACTCGTTGAGCTCAATGATGTGGCGAAAGATATCGACTGGAACCTGCTGCTTGCGTTGTTGTCCGTGGATATCGGTGTAGGTACCGTCGATTTCACCATTGGTCTTGCCTAAGAAACTATAGCCTAGTGGGTGTTTGCTGGTGTTGTCTTGCAGTTGATAAGACATAAAGAGGCTGTTGTAGGCAGTGTTGTTGAGATCGTATATGTAGTGGGTGTGGTTGCCAAAGTCCTCAATGTTGAGGGTATAGGCGTACTTAGTGCCAGTCTCTTTTTGATAGGTGATGAAGTTGACCTTATCAATGGTCTGCATTGCCACCGAGAGGTTGGAGTCGACGTGGCTCTTCGTGATAGTGATACCGCTGCTGTGGTAGCGAGTAGCTTTGCCGTAGAAGTAGGTGGTCTGGGCGTCGACCGAGGTGTTCTTGCTGTAGTAGGTGGTGGTGAACTGAGGTTCGTCGGAGTGAAAGTTGGCGAGCATTTCAAAGGTCTTACGACCAGAGGTCACTAAATAGACACGACCAAAGCCTTCAGCCTTACCATTTTGGCAGGATCCCTCCCAAAAGAGCAAGGTGTTAGGCTGCATTAATCCGTCAAAAAGGTCAGACGAGACAATGCACTCCTCAGTCTTGTTGGCAGGTTGGCGCGAGATATCAAGCTTGTCGTAGTTTTCGTTGTAGCGCTTAACGAGTTCTTGGTGCTGCTGTATCAGATCGCGCTCAAAGCTCAGATTTGGACTGTTTTCTAGTAAAGAGCTAGAGGCCGCATCTACTGCAGTAACCTGAAATGGCCACACCAAAGCTAGGGCACTAATTAAGGCTAAACTGAGCTTTCCGATTTTGCGTGCAGATAAGATAGAGTTGTGTAAGCCGATACCGTCACTAGAGCGTGGAGCCAATGTCATACTGCTGACAGGGAGTGTAGCTTCAGGACATGAGCTTTCGCTAGCTGTAGCAACTAGGCTAGAGCTAGAGCGTAGGATGCGTGGTATGGTGGTAATGACGCGCATGGCGTGCTCAAGAAGCGACAATTTTTACTCTCGGTAAGTTTCTTTTTTTTTGTGTGTGTGTAGTGCAGCGTAATGTTTGCAGTGTTTGGGCTTTAATGGCTGTCTGTTAATTAAGCGGCTCTAGCGGCCTATTCTACCCATTTATCCTATTTAAGGCTCTGAGATGTTTCTCAGTAGTCTTACTTTCCACTGCTGTGTCCTGTTGAGGATTACAGCTACAAGCCTCATTGTAGGCAAAGGCTGTGCCGCAGGCGAGTTTTTTGACCTCTGAGAACTTCTACAAATCCCATGAAGAGCTGTGGCGTTCCCTTGTCTGCTCTTCAACTAGACGGAATGAAAGATGGGGGGGCGGGATGATGTAGTAAACTAGCACCATAAAATAATTAAGAAGCGAAAATTCAATATTTATGAAGCTGAATTAAATGAATGAA
>CALXYZ010000282.1 GCA_944393075.1 uncultured Anaerobiospirillum sp.
TATCGCAGCGTGGGCACCAATTATCCCTTTTATTAAAGAGCGCTTCATGTTAGATGAGCATGGGCTCGGCTTACTACTCTTGTGTGTAGGCTGTGGCTCGCTTTTCTCGTCACCGCTCTCAGGAATCCTGACCTCACGCTTTGGCTGTAAGATCCCGATCTTTGGCGCCACTATCACTTGGGCGCTGTGTATCGCGCTTATCAGCGTGGTCAACAACATCTACCTCATGGCTGTCATCCTCTTTATATTTGGTATGGCGGCGGTGATCTTAGAGGTGGTGTCTAACATCAATGGAGCCATGATCGAGCGCATCACCGGCAAAACTATTATGAGTGGACTCCATGCTCTTTATAGCTTAGGAGGTCTGTTAGGCTCGTTTGGCGTTACTTTTATCTTAGGAGCTAACGCTGGTGTGGTTGCTGCCGCAGCGGCTGCTGCGATCTTTATGTTAAGCGGCGTGCTGATTGGTGGTCGTAGCCTCTTTAACCATGAGCAACTCTCACATGACCAAGAAAGGAATGAGGATGCCGATGCCGATGCCAATGCCAATGCCAATACTGCAGATGCAGAAAGCGCCCGCAACCGCAGCAATAGCGCCCGCACCTCTGCTCGCGATTGTGTTGATGAAAGCGCTCCCGTAACCCAAGCTACGCCTGCTGCCGACGCGGCATCTGATATTGCTATTGCCACTAGCAGCGAGGATAAGGTCGCGTTTGTAGAGCAAAAGCAACAGGTCAAAAAGGCTGTGGAGCATGCCCATAAGTCGGTGCACCACAGCATTCTGCAAAAACGCTATGTGCTGCATCCTGTGATCTTAATGATCTCGTTTATGCTGTTCGTGCTCTACTTGACTGAAGGTGCAATGCTCGATTGGTCGGGTGTTTACCTCTACGAAGAGCGCGGCGTGTCTTTGGAGATGGCAGGTTATGGTTACGCGGCTTTTGCCATTATGATGACTCTGTGCCGCTTCTTTGGTGATAAGGTTGTGCTGCGCATGGGCCGTCGCCGTGTCATTGTCTTAGGTACCATGTTGATCTGCTTAGGCTTTGTGCTCTCGGCGCTCATCGATCATGCTATCGGCAACATCTTGTGCTTCATGCTGATTGGTGTGGGCTCTAGTAACGTCATTCCGCAGCTAGTGTCTTATGTAGCACGAGTCAGCGATGTACCAATGCACATCTCAGTGACTCTGGTAAATTCCTTTGGCTTTACTGGCGTCCTCATGGGCCCTGCCATTATTGGCTTTGTGGCTCAGCACGTTACCCTACCAAATGCCTTTATTCTTTTAGGTATCTTTGTACTGAGCGTGACTTTCTTAAGCTTCAAGTACTTGCGCGCTACTCCAGTGAACAGCAAGTAGCTCAAAGCTCATTGCAGCTACCAGCCTCCAGCTAAAGCTGTAAGCTATAAGCTATAAGCTATAAGCTGCAGCTAGCGCCGTCTGCAACCGCTCTCCTCATATGGTTGTGAGTTGCAGGCGGCACTTGCTCTATCGTTTCCGCGCCGTCCTTACTCCCATCTCTTTCCTGATGAGCTTTGCTTCTCCTCACTAGACCATGTGGTGATTGCCGCTTTGTAACATCACACGCTTGCGGTAGGCTGCTGGCGTACAGCCCTTTTCTTTAAAGAAAACCGCGCCGAAGTGGCTCTGAGAGCAAAACGATAAGGTATCAGCGATGTCGGCAATGGTCTTGTCGGTATTGGCGAGCATCATGGCTGCTAAATCGATCTTACGGCGGCGCATGTAGTCTGACATGGTCAGATGCTGCTCTTGTTTAAAGAGCTTGGAAAGGTGGCCCACACTGACGTTAAGGTCGTCAGCAATAGCCTTTACATCAAGCTTGGCGTAGGCATGACGGTCAATATAGTCGCAGGCTTGCTGCACAAGAGGGCTGGAGATCTTACTCTTGTTCTTATCGTGCTTTTTTTGCTCTTTTACCAGTTGTGTGCAACGCTGCGCACATGCACGTGCGACGGCTTTAGCCTCTTCAACGTCTTTGCACTCCTCTACATTGCGGATAAAGGCATCGGAGACAGTAAAGCCCTCTTCTGCCGAGAAACCTGTATCGATCATAGCGCGTGAGGCGATAGTGATATCGACGATCGACAAATTCTTCTGTGAGCGCAGTGGATCTGTAGCGAGCACACCTCGCATCGAAGCAAAAGGCGAGTTGAGGGCACGATCTAAAGCCTCTAAATTGCCTTGCTTGATCGCATCGATAATGTCACGCTCAAAGGAGATTGGGTTGTGTGGACGCGATATCACGGTCTCGTTGTAGAAGATCTCGGCTGCCTTTTCTGAAGCCTGTTTGATGAGATCCTCATGCATGAAATAGCGATCTAAGAACGATGTCAGCGAAATCATTTCACCAGTCAGCGCTGAATGAATCAACAATAGCATCGAGGCTAACTTGGTAGGCGGACACACCTGCATCACCGTGTTGATAGCCTGATGGCGTGCTGCAAAGAGCTTACAGAAGTTAGCATCAACCTCGTGCGTTACTACGGGACCTACAATCAAGATCAGATTATCTGCTACCGCCACTCCACCTAAGTACACAGGGCGCTCGGCTCCTAAGAGAATGATTTTTTTCTCTTGCACTTCTGCAATCAGCTGTTTGCGATACTCAATGTCGGTTTGCAGGACATTCCAGGTCTCTTCAGCACCGCTATCAAATCGCTTTAAGTAGTGACCATCGCTATCGAAGACGTGCAGTGGAATAGGCAGCAACTGCGATAACAGCGAGAGCGCATAGGTGATAGGCAGCACCTTGATGTCCATATCAGCAACACCAGGCGCTGTAGTATTGAGAGCATTATCGGCTGCGTCCATGGCCATATCAGTGGCCTCAACAGCATTAGCAGTATTAGCAGCATTAGCAGCATCTGTGGCAGCGCTAGAAGTAACACCTCTCACATTAGAGCTCATATTAGCGGCGCCCGCCCCAACAATACTGGCATTGGCATGCGCACTCGAAAAAGCAGCGAGCTCTTGTAAACCAGGAAACACCGACTGACCTTGCTCGCGTACCAAATTATCATCGTGGCTTAAAACTACCTTGGCATTTGGCTTAGGCACTAAAGTCTCAGAGTTAGCAGACGCCTCATCAGCCTGCGATTTTGGTGTCACCTCATCACCTAAGTCATGACGCTGAGGTGTAACTCCTTTTTTGCTAGCGCGACGTAAGGTAGAGCGCGCTTTAGTACGTGCATTGGGGCTCACAGGGGAGTGAGATCTGCTCTTGGTCTTATGAAGTGCAGCAGAGGCTGAAGTGGCAGCAGAGGCAGAAACAGATGTGGAGGAGGCTTGGGTCTTGGCTACGGCATACGTCTTGGTTTTGGCCTTGGCTTTAATTTTGGTCGTCGACATTGAAGTTGTAGTTACCATCACATCACCCCTCATGTGCCCACACAACAAAAACAAAAAGCAGTAGTCTTGCGCCTTCCCTTTAAATCAACACCTCGGCAGCGTGTGCGTGCATGCATACATACGTGCATGCATAACACTGGCTATACCCCACTACAGAACAATAACTGGTTCCTCAGTGCGGAGAGCCGAATATACGGGTAAGGAGCAAAAGGAAAGGCAAGACTACTCAACAGGCGCGCTTCTGCCCTCTAGTCCATGCAGAGATAGCGCGCCTGAGACACAGCAATTACAGCTAAGCTAAGTAAACTACAGCTCCGCTACTACTGGAGGTTATAGCCTTGGCTTAGAACGAGACATTAGACTCTAAGATGACGTTGCAGTATGGCTTGCACTCGCCAGTGCGTACCACAGCAACGGAGGAGCGACTGTTAGCCTTAAAGACCTCATGAGGAACTTCGACGACTTCGATATTGTTCTCGCGAGCCCAGTTGGTGATGAAAGCGTAGAACTCTGGGTTCTTTTCCTCAGCTTCGCTAGCGATAGTGACCTTTTGGAACTTAGCTTCAGCATCAACGACCTTAAAGACGTCAACGAAAGAAGGCACGCCATAGGTGACAGCAAGGTCGATGCGCTGCACACCAGGTGGTACAGGCAAACCGCAATCACCGATTGTTAAGGTGTCGAAGTGACCTAACTTAGAGATGACATAAGAAAGTTCAGAGTTGAGGCAACCAATCTTCTTCATCTAATATCGGCGCGGATACCCCAGAGGTAACTCTAGGGAGGAAGCGCCGCCTCCTTCTGTTCTAAATTCTGTTATAAAACCACCAGTACGTCTTTGTAACAAGCGCAACTTC
>CALXYZ010000283.1 GCA_944393075.1 uncultured Anaerobiospirillum sp.
AGACGAGGCTGCGGCCTAAATTTAAGTTAGCTATTGCTAACAAAACGGGGGGTTAATTATGTCTTTTATCACTAGCTCTGTCTCTGATGAAGAGAACTTAGGGTTTGATTGGCCTTGAGCTTTAGGCTCTTTTTGCAGACAATTATCGTTAGGCATAGTACTGTTTTTTTGTCTCGACTCACCATGAGTCGGTTTATTGAGTTTTGTACTATGCCTTTTTTGTAACCCAAACACAATCTGTGAATAGCCTTAACCTATGGGTATAAGCAATCAAATGCTGAAGTTTATGCGGTTTTCAAGAGATTTGGCCCTAGGTTTGTTTGGAAAACATGGCTTATATTGAAGCCGTTGAGCAAGATCAGAGTCATAACTACTCAGAGCAGCACACCGATTGTGAGGTCTTTCAGTACGTAGCAGTGTTCTATAACGTGTTTGCAGACTACAAGTCTATTACTGAAGGTATCGTTAGAGCTCCGATCATCTATTGCGAGCGGCTGGAGCTTGTTGCCTCGTACAAGCCTTGCACGATAGCAGTACATACTTCTGTTGAGTCGCTATCTCATTCTCAATCTTAGTGCGGAGGGAAACCGTGAGAAAAGAAGAGTTGTACACAGCTCTAGAGGTCATCACAGGAAGTGAGGTGAACGATAACACCGACATTTCTAGCTCGGTGTCTGGCCTCAATAGGGCTTCATTGTTGGAGCAGTTGCCAGCTAAGTTTGCTCGTGGTGCTTTGTGGAGTAAGGATGAGTACCTTGAGTGTTGTGCCACTGCATTTCAGCTCTATGATTTAATTCAGGCTTGGGAAAAAAGCTCGCTTCAACTGCATTTGTGTGCTCTGCGTTTGAGCTTAGTGAACAAGCCAAGCTTCTTCTATGAGGCTGTAACCCCATTAGTGTATCCGGAGCTTGATGTAAGTTGCTTTGATTGGCCTGTTGTTTCAGCAGAAACAGTTTGGACTTATGATGCTTCTGATGCTTTTGCTGTATTACTCAACAATGCAGGATTAGTTGTTCCTCAGAAGTTATACGATGATCTTACTACAGTAGGAGATGTCTATCAGGTGCTACATGAGTACACCTGTACCAAGGTTGAGGCTTGGCAAGACATCAAAGATGTGACGGTATCGTCTTCGTTTAGAACCATACGTGAAGGCAACTACATTTATGTCGACAAGAGTGTTCTGATTGAGCAGTTCATTAAGAAAGGATCAGTCTTGTTCCTTTCGCGCCCTCGTCGTTTTGGTAAGAGCGTTTTGCTTGAGACGCTATCGTGTTTGTATTCAGGGCAGTCTGATCTGTTTGTAGACACTGCACTTGAGGCAGCGGCTCAAAATATGCCGGCTTGCCATGTGGTGCGTATGGATTGGTCTTCGATTCTAACAAAGGATATTGCTGAGCCTGAGTTAAAACTCAAGTCAGATCTTATCCGAATTTTTGTGAATAGTTTGACTGATGGAGCTGGTAATGATTTAGCTCAAGCTCAGTTTGAAGAAAAACATCACAAATTGTTGGAATATGCAAGAAGTTTAGCTCAGCAAAGTGTAATCAGTGATTCTGACTTTATTGAAGTCATTTCTCTGCTGTTAAAGCGTTGTTATGACCGTGCTCGTCCTTATGTGCTGTTGATCGATGAGTATGATGCTCCCGCAAATGCTTTTTTAGCTGATAGTGAGCATCTTAAAGGCATTATGAGCTTGTACCAGCAGCTCTTTAGACTCATCAAGAGCCTTGTTTCCTTGTTTGAGTTTGTGTTCATCACAGGCATTTCTAAGTTCCGTGAAGTTGGCCTTTTTTCTGGCTTCAATGTTTTTGTAGATTTGTCTGAGAAATCTGAATATGGTTCCTTAGTAGGATTCACTTCATTAGAGGTCTACACAAGTTATTTCCTGCACTTAGCATACGTAGCTCAAAGCCTATCTCTGCGTTATCTTCCAATAGCACAAAGTGCTAATAATCAGCAAACTTGGCCTGTTCTTGCTGCTAATCAATCTTCGCTGGCATTATTGCTAGCACAGATTAAGCGCTACTATGACGGTTACGACTTTTGCTCAAATAGTGATGATCATGAGCGTGTCTACAATCCTTGGTCTGTCTTAAATTTCATGATGTATCACGAGGGCAAAAAAGGCCATTACAATCATGATACGGAAATTTTCACCAATTCTTGGGTGGAGTCTGGTAGTTTCGTCAATAGCTTCTTCGAGCACAAGATGAAACTGATGTCCACCAAGTCATATGAGGTACGGTGGAAGTTAGTGGGTTTGCTCAACGACTTGTTGCATAACCACCCGCAAGAGTCTAACCTTCATAAGGTTAATCAAAGTCCTCACCTCTACACGGATGAGCAGTGCGTCGACTTTGGAGCTTCGTTCTTGTATAGAGCGGGCTATCTCACTTGGATGGATAGCGAGCATCTCTGCATTCCTAACCTAGAGATTGGAGCTGCACTCAACGACTTGTTTAAGTCCTGTATTCTTAGCTGGTTAGACTTAGATGCCTCAAAGCCAATACTAAGAAAAGCAGATGTGACGGCATTACCTAATGGTAAAGGTGATGACCCGCAAGTTTTAAACCTAGACCGCATCAAAAAATTCTTTGACGGTGTTCTGCTGTACTGTAGCTCTTCGTATATGGAGACCGTTAATGAGAACTATATCCGCGACTTCATCTTGATTGCTCTGGACAAAGGAAGTAGCAGTAATCCTGACAAAATTACTACGATCAGAGAGGAGCAGGTTGCAGGAGGCAGAGCGGATTTGGTGGTCAAAATAACTGGCATAGAACCTCCTCAAATTCACAGCTTTGAGTTCAAGAAGGTCAACAGCTTGGATAATGTGGAGCAGGCTTTTAGTGAAGCCGTTGACCAAGTTAAGAATCATAACTACTCAGAGCAGCACACCGATTGTGAGGTCTTCCAGTATGTAGCAGTGTTCTACAACTCTGCTGCCGATGTAAGAGGACAAGTTGTGGGCACCGTTAAGGCAAAGAAGATCACCTGTGAGAAGTTAGAGCAGATTGCATATCACAAGGTAGTAGGCAATCCGTTTGCATAATGGCAAGTCATCTACGGCATTAGCTGTGAGTGTTGGCTCTAGTTTCACAAATAAGCAGTAGCGAACGTGCTCAAATGAGCGTCTTTTTCTTGAGCACTCAAGGAGTCTGAAATGACCGAACAAAAGAAGCCTTTCTTGCTCATCATCGCAGGACCAAATTGCTCTGGTAAAACCACGGAGTTCTACTTAGCCCGCGACATCGACGCAACCATGTCGCAGGAGCAGTACGTCAACGCCGATGAGATTGCCCGTGAGTTGCTACTTAAGGGTGAGTACTCAAGCAAGGACATCAATCAGCTCGACGAGCAAGAGGGCAACCTCGTCAACTACATCGCTGCTCGCAAGTGTGCTGAGCGCCGCAATAAGTTGATGGAGCAAGGTGCTGATTTAGCAACAGAGACTGTTGCCTCAACCCCACGTGTGCTGAGCATTATCGACAGTGGTCGTCAGCACGGCTATATGGTGAGCGTTAACTTCGTGATCTTGCGCAAAGATGACCTCAACGTGTATCGCGTGGCCGATCGTGTGGCTAATGGCGGTCATGGTGTTCCAGAGGAGAAGATAAGAGCTCGCTACCACCGTGCTTTAGCGCAGATGCCATAGGTGCTGGCCAAGGCCGATAAGGCTTTGCTCACCGATAATTCGGTGATGAACAACATCGTGCTTAGAAAGCAGGGCAACAACGTATTCTTATTCCCTGATGGCGATGCGTGGCCTCAAGATCGCTTGCGCGATATCTTTAACAAGATGCAGAGCTTTGCACCTGAGTTGGTGTTAGCTGAGGACTTAGATTTTGTTGTGCCTGAGCAAGGGACTGACTTTACCCGCCATGCCAATGAGGGATTTGCACGCTGGCTTGATCGCCTTACTGACAATCCAGAGTTCATGAAGCAGGCCTGTGAGTACGCCATCAAGTCGCACTTTGCACAAGGCCGCCCAGTGCACCAAGCAGATAGCGAGGGTATCTACGAGCTGTGGCCAGATGGCCGTAAGGTCTACATTTAGGGTACTACCACAAATTAAAAAATGCACAATAAAGGCTAGATGACAGTGGGACTAGTGCCCGATTTGAAAAGTTCATTCAAAACGAGTAAATATTTTATAGCATCCACACTTTAGATCCAGATTTTGG
>CALXYZ010000284.1 GCA_944393075.1 uncultured Anaerobiospirillum sp.
CCTACGCTTACGCATAGGGAATTACGCGGCATTAGTTAAAAACGCCGGTTTGTACGGGTGTTTTTGCTGTTAAGGTGTGGCTTTTGTCGTTATATGTAGATATAATCTCAAAGTTTTTCAGTTGATCATGGTTGCCCATACTGCGGGGCTTGATACCCTTAAGTATTTAAGGACTTGTTGCACCAAGTGGCAGTTTTTATCCGTCATTAGTGTCTGCAGCGCCAAAAAACTTTGTAGGCATACTTGAAATGAGGGCGATGAGCCCCCATGTTGGTATACTAGTAGGAATTGGCATGAGTGTTTTGGCTTTATTGAAGCTGATTTGTAGCTTGCGCTCATGATGCTTGAGTAATCCAAAAGCAGGCTGAACTGCCGGCCACTAGAGCATAGAGGTGCTTATAGCTGTCTCGCTCTGGGTCGTAAAAGTTGCGACTTGGTGCTGCAAGGGCGTTTTCGCATTAAGTCTGTAGGCTCTCGGGCGTGATCCTTAATTAAACACTGCGGCTTCTTTGAGGTTTTACAATGCAGTTTCAAGTTCAGAATGTAGAAGGCTGTGAAGTTAAGCTTGATGTCGTCGTCGAGAATGCTTATGTGAAGCAGGCTTACGAGAAGGCTTACAAATCTATCGCCAGCAAGGCTCGTGTCGACGGTTTCCGTAAGGGTAAGGCTCCACGCCAAATCATCACCAAGCTCTACGGCCCAAACATCGATGAGCAGACTCAAATTGATCTCGTCAACGAGTTCATGCCTAAGGTTATGGATGAGATTGAGGGCCAGTTCAACTTAACTGGTGCTGACCCACGTCCTTATGCTGATGCTAGTGCTGTTTTTAGCACCGACAACGACTTCAAGTTCCACCTGTCTGTTGAGATCTTCCCTTCTTTAGAAAAGAAGAACTTAAAGGATATTCACGTTGACTTAGTTAAGGTCAATGTCGTTGATTCTGATGTTGATAAGGTCTTAGAGATGCTGCGTGAGCGTCAAGCTAAGTGGGAAGTCGTTGACGACTTAGCTATCGATCACGGTACTTTAGCCAACATCAACTTCTTAGGTAAGAAGGATGGTGAGCCTTTCCAAGGTGGCGCTGCTAATGGCTTTGACTTAGACGTCGACAACAGCCGCATGATCCCTGGCTTCACTGAGGCTTTAATGGGTCACAAGGCTGGTGAAGAGTTCACCATTAACGTGACCTTCCCTGCTGACTACACCGCAAAGGAATTAGCTGGCGTTGCTGCTACCTTTGATATCAAGGTAAACTCCGTCTCCAAGAAGGTCTTACCTGAGCTCAACGACGACTTCTTTGCTGTCTTCAATATGAAAGGCAAGACCTTAGATGAGGTTAAGGCCAGCTTACGTCGTACCATCGAGTCTCAAAGTCAAGAAGGCCAAAACAACATCAACCGTGAGTACATCTCCGCTACTTTAGTTGGCCAGTACCCAGATGTTGCTATCCCTCTTTCAGTCTTAGTGAACACTGCTTACAACCGTGTTTTATCTCAGCTCGGCAAGTCTGGCTTTGATAAGTTACCAGATGAGGTGAAGAACAAGATGATTCATAACTTTGCCTCCATCGTCAAGGATGAGGTCACTGAGCAGGTCGTGATGCGTCAGGTTCTTGTAAATGAGGGCCTCTTAGACTCTATCGTTCCTAGCGCTGAAGAAGTTGAGCTGACCTTAAAGAACATGGCTGCTAACTACGATGCCTCCGAAGAAGAGTTCTTAAAGGAAGCTCACGCTGACAAGGATTTAATGCGTACTGCTAACACCATCAGCACCAACAACAAGGTCTTAAACTTATTAGCTGACCGCTTAGACGTCAACTACTTAGAGATCAGCTACGACGATATGACCTCCCGTGCTTCTGAGATTCAGCAGAAGAAGCAAGAGCGCATCTTATCGATCATTAACAGCATGCGTTCTGCCGATGGCGACGACGCTAAATAGTAGTTGCTAGTGTTCTTATTCAGTAAGATAGAGCCAAAGGCTTTGTCTTAGTCTCAACGACGCTTAAGCTGTCATTTAGCTTAAGGTTAGAGACTTGCTGCAATTAGCACTTAAGAAAAAGTGCCTCTAACTTAAGTTATTAGGTGGGAGGCACTTTTTTTGAATTTTTAGGGCCAAAAGATGCTGTAGCTAAGATATGGCTGCTGGGTCTGGCCTTCAAGTAAGAGCTACTATGCTACTAGGCGCAAGTGCATGTGTGCTCGAGTACATGGGTGCCCGAGTACATGGGTGTATGTGGCACATCACTAACACATACGTGTGCTTGCTCCTAATAGTTCATTTAGTTGTGGTGGTAGCAGGTGTTGCTGCCGCTTGTGCAAGCTGCAAGCTGCAAGCTGCAATCTGCAGTCTGCAAGTTGCAAGCTTTAAGTTGCAATCTGTATTTGAAGCTGAAGCTGAGGCTGAGGCTGAAACAAACGCTGCTAGCTTGAGAGCTTTGTATATGGCTGATGACTGTGTGCGGCAGGCTTGGTACTGAGTACTGGAGCTGTGCTTTGTGCACTGTGGCTTGTGCACGGTCACAAACACAGATATACATGCAGGTTAGAGCGCTTTGTCTGCTTGCTTTATGTCATAGTTATTTTTAGTGCAAGTTTTTCGATTTGGCGCTAAGCTGTAACTTGGTATTTTGTTGCAAAAAGGCCTTCTTTAGCTTAGATGTTAGAGGCTTTTCGTTATAATTTAGTCTCTTAGACTAATGTAGGTCTCCGCCACGCTCTGGCAGATTTTATCTAGAGGAGTTGAGCATTTTCATGTCAGGTAACGACCTTCAAACTAGAATGTCCAACCTCGTTCCAATGGTGATCGAGCAGACGGGACGCGGTGAGCGTTCATTCGATATCTATTCGCGCCTGCTCAAAGATCGAGTGATCTTTGTGACGGGTGAAATTGAAGATCACATGGCTGATCTCATCATCGCACAGCTCCTGTTCTTAGAATCAGATGATCCTAATAAGGACATCTATATGTACATCAACAGCCCAGGTGGTGTGGTTACTGCCGGCATGGCTATCTACGACACCATGCAGTACATCAAGCCTGATGTCTGCACTCTGTGTTTAGGTCAAGCTTGCTCCATGGGGTCGTTCTTGCTCGCCGGTGGCACTAAGGGTAAGCGTATTGCCCTGCCTCACGCTCGCATCATGATCCACCAAGTCTTAGGTGGCTACAAAGGTCAGGCTACTGACATCATGATTCACGCCCGTGAGACTGAGCGTACCAAGCGTACCTTAACGGAGATCTTGGCGCAAAACTGCGGTCAGCCTTTGGAAAAGGTGATGGCAGATTGTGAGCGCGACAACTTCATGTCCGCTTTTGAGGCTCTGCAATACGGTCTGATCGATAAGGTCATCAGCCGTCGTGGTGAGGATGCCATTGAGCGCCCAAATCCTGATGGTAATGGCCCAGATGGTGGTAATGGCGGTGCAGCATTGAGTGGTGCCGGTTCTGATGGTGCTGACGGTGCGGTAGCAGGCGATAGCGCTAGTGACTTTTCTAGCTCTTTTAACGCCTTTATGAATGCTGCTGGTGCTAGTGCTGTCAACTCCAGTGCTGCTGGCAGCATGGGTATGGTGGGTGCTAATGGTATGCCTTTTATGATGCCAAATGGCATGCCAATGCCAATGATGCCAAATGGTATGCCTATATCACCTAACATGATGCCAAATGGTATCAACCCAAATATGATGCCTAATTCAGTAATGCAGGCCTTTATGCAAAGCGCAGGTGCTGCCGGCGCTGCCGGTGCTGCTAACGCAGCTGGCGCAGGCGCTGGGGCCGGCAGTGGTGCCGGTATGCCAATGTGGCCAAATCCTAATGGTGCTGCCCCACAAGATCCAAAGGGTGCTAAGGCCCCTTCAGGTGCCGCTGCTCCAGCTCCTACTGGTAAAAAGCCAGCTGAAAAGGGTACAGTGCGTAACAAGGGCCGTGCTACCAAGAATACTGGTGCGGGCACTGGCGCTACCTCTGGTAGCGGCAATGCTAGCGATAAAGGTAATAACAAGAGGTAGGCGTAGATGCCAGCTGATAAGAAGAAAAACTTTTGTATCTTTTGCGGCGAGCCAGCCAGCAGCACTCGGGCGCTGATTCAATCGTCCTCTGGCTACTGCATTTGCTCCGAGTGTGTGGAGCGCTGTGCGGAAATCGTCAAGCAAAAGAAAAAGCAAACGGTC
>CALXYZ010000285.1 GCA_944393075.1 uncultured Anaerobiospirillum sp.
TGCTATCTAACCTGACACTGACAAAAGGCCTCTTTGCTATGCATTGAGGCCTTTTGTGTGCGCGAAGCTTGCCTGTATACTTTGTGGCAATGAGTTTGTAGCAACGCCCATATGGCGTTTGGTATACCCTTTGTTCTGTGACATGGTATACCGGATGGTATACCGCGCGGTATATCTATGACGCTTGGCTGGTATACAACTAGGGATTTAGTTAAGATCTTAACTGCTTGTTTTGCTGATAATTGTGCGCAAAGCCTTGAATGTTGCGGCTTGTGGCTGTTGTCACGGCACTAAATTTGCAAAAACTTGCAAAAGTACTTGCGCTTTTCATGCTGCGCAAATAAATGCGGCATAGGTGGCAAAGGCGCAAAAAAGTTGGCACGAAAACAAAGGCTTATGGTGTAACTAGGATCATAGGTAGAATCAGCCATTATAAGCCGAAATGTCGCTTAAACGAGGTGCGACCACGCTGTTTTGTGCTGTTGCGTGCGAGCCACTGTGTGTTTAGACTAAGCTCTAGCACCATAACATCACCCCCAATATTTCCTTCCTGTTGAGTTTTGCTCTAAATCGTTAGGACGTGGGTTGTGTCCCATAAAATAGGCAGTACGCACGAACAATAGTGCTGGTTGCTGATGAGCGCGCTGTAAGCTGCGTATACAGAGGTAGGACTGTCCTTTGATATCATCTGAATACAGTCATTGTGACATTGCAATATCGCAGCGTTGCAGCATTGCAGCGTTGCAACACAGCGACATCGTGGATACCGCGTACCGTGTGCCGCGATAATGCGAGTCACGCGCGTTACGAGAGTCCACGCAGATCTCGTGCTACAGCACAGGTCTACACACTCTACACAGTCGGGGCATGAGCACAATAGGGAGTAAAAGTCGTGTGATGCTCACCAAAGCCTATACGAGACCAAGGGTAGTGATGGCGTGATGGTACAAGCTCAGAAAGTCTGTGGTGCAACGTGTTTGTCTACAGTGATGGGCAAAACGTTTTTTGTATTTGTGGCAGTGGCGCCTAACGGTGCTCTGTCCTATTCAGGCTTATTCTTCTAGAAGGCGTAATGCCATAAGTAACATAGAGCAACACCAGTGCTAGGCCAGTGCTAGGCCAGTGCTAGGCCTGAGATCAGGTTCTTCATCTTTCGTGTGTATACAAGGAAGAAAGGAGATGCTTAAGGCTGTGTGGCTTTGGGTTGATGATCTTGGTTGTTGCAGAAGATTACAGAAGATTGCCTTGAGGGCGGTTGGTAGAAGCTAGGCAGCGGTAGTTTTTATGAAGTTAAAACGCTTTGTAGCAAAGGATATGCGCGAAGCTTTGACTATGGTCAAAGACGAGCTTGGTGCTGATGCCATCATCATGTCCAATAAGCGCGTGGCCGCAGGCGTTGAAATTGTGGCGGGCGTAGAGAGCCTGCCTATGTCTGGTCAGGGAACAGGTGCAGGTGCTGGAGCAGCACAGGGCTCTATAGCAAGTGCAGGCGCTTTGCCACGCCCTGACACGATCAATGTTGGTGGTGATACTCGTGCTATACGCGAGGATCGCATCGATCTTTCTATTGGTACTACCCCTGAGGCTATTCGAGCGGCAGGTGCGGGAACAAGCGCAGCAAGTACTGCTAATGCTAACAAAAACAACGCTCTCTCTGCTAGCGGTAAAAACCAAGCTTATGCCCAAAGCCTCATCGAGATTCTTGAACGTCAAAAGGCCATGTCCAAAGAGACGGGGGACCGCCTCATGGACAATATCGCTGCCCATAACTCCGAGCGTGCACAAACACGCGCCGCTATCGCTAACGTCATGGCAGGTGGAAGCAATCCTCCTGCTGTAGGTGCCAATAATGCCATGGGTACAAATGGCGTAAATAACGCAAACGGCGTCACACGGGGTGTTGGCATTGGTGGAATAGGTATTGCTGATGGTAATAGTGGGGTGTTTGCAGCCCCAGGGAGCACCGTTCCGCAGCCACGCGAAAGCTCGCTTAAAGGAACTGGTGTATCACGCATCATTAATCCTGTTGCCAACGCGCACAATCCTTTAGATGCCATTGCAGCCATGGATGACATGGAAATGCATGGTAAAGAGGAGGATTACGCAGGTCCTATTTATGATGGAGTTGAAGACGACGATATGGCCAACGATCCAAATAAGAAAGCAGGCCCTTCTAGAATTGATCCATCATTAGACGAAGATGCAGACCTGTTTAAGACTCCGCCGCTACCTCTCTCGCAGCAGCGTGAGTTTAAGAATTTCTTTGTGAAATCAAAGACAAAGCAGGAGAAAGAAGAGTACGAGAGCAAAGCTGGTATCGATTCCTACCGTCAGGGTGCAGGTGTCGCTAGCGATACGGCTGTACGTCAAGACTTAGAGAAGATGCGCTCTGAGGTTGAGAACATCCGTAAGTTGCTCCAATTTGAGTTAGCTGGTCTCTTACAAGATAACCGTTCGCGTAACGAACCAGTGAAGGCCATGATCTACAAGCTGCTCCACAGTGTGGGCTTCTCTGATTCTGTGGCCGACAACCTCGTAAATCAGCTGCCAGCAGAGATCTCTTTTAACCTTGCTTGGCGCGAGATCATGACTTCTCTTGAGCGCTGCATCTCCGTTGGTGATGATGAGATCGTTTCTAAAGGCGGTATCGTTACCCTAATCGGCCCAGCAGGTGTCGGAAAGACGACTACACTTGCTAAGCTCGCAGCACGTTTTGTGATGCGCTATGGCCCACAGCGTGTAGCCATTGTTACAGCCGACCACTATCGTATTGGTGCGGTAGAGCAAATTAAGACCTATGGTCGCATCATGGGGTGCTCAACCTTTGCGGTGAAGAATATTTCAGAGCTGCCTCAGCTTCTCTACTCGTTATCAGATAAGAGCCTAATCTTAGTGGACACCGCGGGTGTGGGTTTTAAAGATGAGCGCTTTAACACCCAGTTATCACAGCTGAAGCTGCAAAAGAGCCTCAAGCTCAAGCACTATCTGGTGTTGCCATGCACCACACAGCGTAAGGTGTTGCAGTACGCCTACAATCACTTTGCTCCTGTAGGTCTCACCGGTTTGATCTTAACCAAGATCGATGAGTGCCAAAACTTAGGTGATGCTCTCTCGCTGTGTATTGAGATGAAGCTGCCAATCAGCTATATCACTGATGGCCAGCGTGTGCCTGAGGACTTAGATGTCCCAAGCCCTAAGGCTTTAGCTCGCCGCGCTTTATCTGCAGTTGAGGATGATGCGGCGCAGCGTAGCCTTGCAGCTACCCGCGATTAGTAGCTCTACGCTAGCGTGCAATGTGTGCAGTGCTTACAGAGCCCTAATATCCAAGCTGTTAAATGGTTAGTTTGTAGGGCTCGGGGCGTAGTGTGTTGCATGTGGCTCTAGTACGGTACGTATCGTGTGGGCATAGAGATAGAGCACAGAGTACACGCACAGTTAAGCCAAGTGCACAGCTTTTTCTTTGTATACAAGGCTCACAACGGTAGCTCACTGTTTTAGGCGCCATAACCTACCGTCCATAGGACGGTAGCGTAGATGCGATGCCGCAGCCAAACTGCGGTGCTCTTTTCTCTTTTGCTTGCCTGCTCACAGCAAGCGCCTCTGGCCTCTTCTTGGCTACTTCTTCTAAAAACAGTGCAAACAGACGAGCTCGATGAGAGATCTGCGTGCAGTTAGTTTGGGATTGCGCGCCCAGATTTTTCAAGTGCTCTCTTGATTTCCGCATTAGAACCAAGAAGAACCATGAGCGCGAGGCTTTTGTGACGATTCTTGAAGAGCTCAAGAGAACCTTTGATCTTAGCCAAGTTATCTTCGTAGTTGATGCGCTCAATACAACACCTAAGATTGTTCAGACCATTAATGATGCTGACGCTTACTTCCTTCTTACTATTAAGAGCAACAACGGAAACAAGCAAGCACGTGCAACCATGCTGAAGATGCTTGAGAGCAATCAGAACAGCGAGCACATGCGTACCTTTGTAAACAATCCTTTTGCAGAGGCTTTCTTAGCACACGGGCGCCAAGAACAAGTTACGATTCGCGCTATTAATCTGAGCCACTGCACTAACGAGGCTAGTCTTTTCGATGATAAGCCGTCGCCTCTTTAAATAAAAGCTTAGCCAATCATTAGTCAT